>NZ_SZZZ01000004.1:0-421430 GCF_009830025.1 Pantoea sp. Taur | reverse complement strand
AGTCCTGAAGGGACGTTGAAGACGACGACGTTGATAGGCCGGATGTGTAAGTGCAGCGATGCATTGAGCTAACCGGTACTAATGACCCGTGAGGCTTAACCTTACAACGCCAGAGGCGTTTTTGAGAGACGCGAGTAGATTTTCAGCTTTGTTCATCCGGATAAAAGAATTAGCGATGTCCTGCGGAGTTAAGTCCGAAGGATTTTGCGCTGAGGCAAGGCGCCGACCGAGACGGAACGAAGGAGCATACTGAGGTATGTGACTGAGTTACGCGAGGGAGAGCAACGCAGCATCAGCACAAAAGACACAGGACAGAGCACAAGAATTTGCCTGGCGGCTGTAGCGCGGTGGTCCCACCTGACCCCATGCCGAACTCAGAAGTGAAACGCCGTAGCGCCGATGGTAGTGTGGGGCCTCCCCATGCGAGAGTAGGGAACTGCCAGGCATCAAATTAAGACTCATTCGTGAGTCGTGACCTTTCAGGTGACCCTGAAAGGGCGAAACACCCGAAGTCAGAACGGTTTTCTGATTTTGGTACAGAATCGGTGGAGCGGTAGTTCAGTTGGTTAGAATACCTGCCTGTCACGCAGGGGGTCGCGGGTTCGAGCCCCGTCCGTTCCGCCACTTAATTGAATAGCCCTGACTTAATAAGTCAGGGCTTTTTCATGTGCAAAATTCAGTGTTAATTATTGATTTAAACGCAATATTCTTCTGCTTATAAGCGGATTTTTCGTCAACAATAAAGCTGCCAAAATACTTCCCATCGCAATAATCCACAAACGATGAGGAAATCATGACAATCCCAGCCTTTGGTTTAGGTACTTTTCGCCTGCAAGATGATGTTGTAATCCATTCCGTGAAAACGGCACTGGAACTCGGATACCGTGCGGTCGATACTGCCCAAATCTATGAAAATGAAGCAGCTGTTGGTCAGGCTATTGCTGAAAGTGGCATAGCTCGTCATCAACTCTTTATTACTACCAAGATCTGGATCGAAAACCTATCGGCTGAAAAGCTAATACCGAGTTTGCAGCAAAGTCTGTCAAAACTGCGCACCAATTATGTTGATCTTACATTGATCCACTGGCCTTCACCCGGCGCAGTAGTATCGGTAAAAGAGAGTATGCAGGCATTAATGGCTGCGAAAGAAGCAGGGCTGACGCGTCAAATCGGCATTTCAAACTTCCCGATTGCGTTGATGAAAGAGGCCATTGCCGCAGTTGGCATTGAAAATATCGCCACCAACCAGATTGAACTCCATCCCTTCCTGCAAAACAGCGAGGTAGTTGAATTTGCTAAGCAGCAAGGAATGCACATCACGTCTTACATGACTCTGGCTTACGGTGAGGCACTAAAGGATGCGACCATCCAGTCGATTGCACGCAAACATCAGGCGACACCGGCACAAATCGTTCTGGCGTGGGCGATGCAATCTGGCTTCAGCGTGATCCCTTCTTCGACTAAGCGCGATAATCTGGCCAGCAATATGGATGCTGCTAACTTAACGCTTGATGCGGAGGATATGAAAATCATTTCATCACTGGATCGCCAGCAGCGGTTGGTCAGCCCTGAAGGATTGGCTCCGGACTGGGATTAAGTGACGAAGTATTCAGCCCTGCATTCGCCAGGGCTGTTGCTTCACCCACTCACTGAGAAAGTCGATAAAAGCACGTGCACGTTGGCTAACGCCCAGATCGCTGTAATAGACCGCGTTGAACGGCATCGCTACGGGTACTCGCTGTTGTGCCAACACCTCAATAAATGTCCCATCCGCGATTTCACTGTCTACCATATAATCTGACAAACAAGCGATACCTTGATCATCGAGACAAAGTTGTTTAATAGTTTCACCGCTGTTTGAGGACATTCCCGGCACGATGTCATAAAGGTCATGACCATTCTCAGACACAGGCCAACGGTTCAGGCGCAGCGGTTCTACAAATCCAAGGCATTCATGATTTATCAAATCCGATGTAGAGAGGGGGACACCCCTTTTCGCCAGATAAGCCGGAGTTGCTACCAATTTGCGATAGCTGATAAACAGCAAACGTGCTCGTAAGGTCGAATCCGTCAGGTTGCCTGCGCGAATAGCTACATCGACTTTACGTTCAATCAGATTGATAAAGCTCTCCGACGAGATAAGCGACAGGGTGACGTCGGGGTAGCGCTCACGGAAGGGTTTAATCATCGGCAGAATCAAATGCAGAATGACCGGCGTGGCTGCGTCTATGCGCAGAAGACCTTGCGGAGCTTGCTGTCGTTCCATTAACTCATTTTCAGCAGTCGACATCTCCTGTAGGAGCTTCTGAACGCGTTTAAAGTAGTGCTCACCTTCCTGAGTGAGTGCGAGCTGCCGGGTGGTGCGCGTGAGTAAAGCCACTCCAAGTTTGTTCTCCAGTTTTTTGACAGTGCGACTCACAGCCGAATTCGCCATCTGCAGTTGTTCCGCCGCACGGCTAAAACTGCCGCTTTCTACCACAGCAATAAAAACTTTCAACTCATCCGACGATGCTTTCATTATGCTCTCCTAAGCAAAAGTCTATTCTCACTTTGCATCTTTTTGTCATTAAAGCATGAGTCGATAATGGCGCCCATCAAAACATACATGGGAGTCAATCATGCCACTTGCACTCTGGGCGCTGACTATCAGCGCCTTCGCTATCGGAACCACTGAGTTCGTGATCGTAGGCTTAATCCCTACGATTGCGGAACAACTTAACATCACGCTACCTTCAGCAGGTATGTTGGTCTCAATTTACGCCCTTGGTGTCGCCGTGGGGGCGCCAGTGCTGACTGCTTTAACCGGCAAAGTGCCGCGCAAGCCACTGCTGATAGGGCTGATGGTGCTTTTTACGGTGGGCAACCTGGTCGCCTGGTTGGCACCGAACTATGAGACGTTGGTCGTTGCTCGCTTGCTAACGGGATTAGCACACGGTGTATTCTTCTCGGTCGGTTCAACGATTGCGACCAGTCTGGTGAGTAAGGAGAAGGCTGCAAGTGCCATCGCCATCATGTTTGGCGGTCTGACGGTAGCATTGGTAACCGGAGTGCCCTTGGGTACACTGATTGGTCAGCACTTTGGGTGGCGTGAAAGTTTCCTCGCAGTTTCCTTGTTAGGTGTCATCGCTTTAGTCAGCAGCATGGTACTGATACCGCGTAATGTTGCGCAGCCACCTGTTACCACTTTGGCACAGCAAGCGCGGGTCATGGTGAACCCACGCCTGCTATTAATCTATGCTATTACCGCGTTGGGCTACGGCGGTGTGTTTACTGCCTTTACTTTCCTGGCGCCGATGATGCAGTCATTAGCCGGTTTTTCCCCGACAGCGGTCAGTGTCATTCTGCTGGGGTATGGTATCTCCGTCGCCATCGGCAATATCTGGGGCGGCAAGCTAGCCGATCGTCACGGAGCTGTACCCGCATTAACGCTGATCTTTAGCGCATTGGCGGTATTGCTGTTGATATTCCAGTTTACGGCTAATGCACACTTTATGGCGCTGGCAACGGTGCTGGTAATGGGGATTTTTGCCTTCGCTAACGTACCGGGCCTGCAGGTCTATGTGGTGCAGAAGGCTGAGTCCTATGCGCCTGGTGCAGTTGATGTGGCGTCAGGACTGAATATCGCGGCGTTTAACATCGGGATTGCACTAGGGTCATTGGTTGGTGGTCATATTGTCGAACACTATGGTCTGGCTCAAACCCCCTGGGTTGGTGCTGTCATTGTTTTTATCGCGCTATTGCTGGTAAGACTGAGCGGTCAGCTCGACAAACCCCGTACTGCATTTGCCACGGAATAATGAGGTCAACAACCCGCTAAAGGGCGGGTTGTTACCGTAATATGCTGTGAAGCTAATTCCGACAATTAACAACGCCAATTGAAACCCTGTCCTAAAATCCCTATAACTGTCAGGTGAAGTTGTAGTCGTAAATCAGCCAGGCGGGAAAGTGCGAAAGAAAACATATGCAATGCGTTATACAGCGGGTCAGCCTGCAGAGCGGATATTTCCGCCTGGGGCGATGTTGCATCTGGGACAGGCGCTGCCGCCTGGTGCACCGTTACCTGCGGATCCTGCATTGCGGGTTTTAGTCTGGAATATCTTCAAGCAGCAGCGGGCTGATTGGATGTCCGTACTGCAGGGTTTCGGCAAAGATGCTCACCTTGTTTTACTTCAGGAAGCACAAACCACCCCTGAGTTGGTCAAATTCGCCACCAGTAACTATCTGGCGGCCGATCAGGTACCTGCCTTCGTCTTACCCCAACATCCCTCCGGCGTGATGACGCTCGCTTCTGCGCATCCTGTGTATTGCTGTCCACTGCGTGAACGCGAACCTTTGTTACGCCTGGCTAAGTCGGCGCTGGTGACGGCCTATCCACTGCCGACCGGCGAAATGCTTATGGTGGTCAATATCCACGCGGTGAATTTCAGCCTTGGCGTGGATGTCTACAGCAAGCAACTTGGTCCGATTGGCGAACAGATTCAACATCATCGCGGACCGGTGATCATGGCCGGCGATTTCAATGCCTGGAGCCGTCAGCGCATGAACGCGCTGTATCGCTTTGCCGAAGAGATGGCATTACACGAAGTGAATTTCACGGATGACCATCGGCGTAAAGCGTTTGGCCGTCCGTTAGATTTTGTCTTCTACCGTGATATGAAAGTCAGCGAGGCTTCTGTGCTGGTCACGCGCGCCTCTGATCACAACCCACTGCTGGTTGAGTTCAATTCAACGTATCCCATCGGGCGTTAATGCCATCTGTCAGACAATTGAGTGAAAAACAGGCTGAAGCGAATCGGCGAGAAGAGTTGCGGACAGCAGAAAATGAAAAAGGCTGACAAAAGTCAGCCTTTTCGACGCATTAGGTATCAGGTGTTGCGCTATTCTTCACAAACAGCGTGAGCTTATCGCCCGGCTGAATGTCTTTAGCGTCACTGTTCCAGCGCATAACATCCTGGGTGTTCACACCATGACGTTTTGCAATACTGGCAAAAGAATCACCCTTACGAACACGGTAGGTGATGCTGTTGCCGTTATCAGCCAACTGCGTTGCTTTGCCGCCCACCGTCAATTTCTGACCGATGCGTACTGAAGCACTACGCAAGTTGTTCTGCTGTTTCAGTGCACTGACGCTGACGCCAAGCTTGTTAGCAATTGCTGACAAGGTGTCGCCTTTACGTACCGTGTAGTTGTTTCCTGCTGCACTGACTTTCGCCATTTCAACAGGCTGCACGGATGCAATGTCACCGGATGCCAGTGAATTGCGCAGCTTAGCAACGTTGGACTTAGGCACCATAATATAGTGCGGTCCGTTTGGCGCAGTGGTGCCATTTTTATAACCGGCGTTGAAGCTCTTCAACTTGTTGAGCGACATGCCGGCCATATCTGCAGCCTGCGTCAGTTCAATTTGCTGTCCCACTTCCACACGTGCTAAAGCACGGCTTTCGTTCGGGGTCGGCAATTTGATACCGTACTGCTTGTTGTTCTTGAGGATTTCACTCAAGGCCAACATCTTAGGTACATAGACCGTGGTTTCGCGTGGTAACGATAAGTGCCAGAAATCAGTCGGCTTGCCGCGCGCCTTATTCTGTTTTATCGCTTTCAGCACGCGTCCTTCACCGCTGTTATAGGCGGCCACTGTTAACAACCAGTCACCGTCAAACATACCGTTCAGACGCTGCATCATATCCAGCGCAACTTTGGTCGAGGCCACCACATCGCGGCGTCCGTCATACCATTGGTTCTGTTTCAAACCATAGTTTTTGCCCGTTTGTGCAACAATCTGCCAGATGCCAGCGGCATTCGCAGAAGATGTTGCATGTGGGTCAAAAGCGCTCTCCACTATGGGTAGCAGTACCAGTTCCATCGGCATTTTACGTTTCTGTATCTGCTCGACAATCCAGTACATGTACGGCTCTGCCCGTAATGTTACATCGTGGAGATAGCTCTTATTTTTTAAAAACTTTGTTTTTTGTTCGCGGATCCGGGGGTTTTCCGGAATCCCCATCTTCAACTCGTCACTAATGTGATTCCAGAGATCGGTATCTTCTGCGAGGCTTGTTCCATCATCCTGCCAGCGCTGCGATAATAATTGATCTCCGTACTTTCCATTTTCACCTTGACCAGCTGAAGACAGGCTCTGTGCATGCTGTACGGGGATGTTGGCGTCATTCCTTGATGCCTGACATCCTACCAGCAAGACCGAGGCGAGTAAGATCGCTTTAGCCTTCATGTGTGTGTCAATAGTTCGCTTAAAAGACGAGCAACTATACGTTAGGGGTACACACAACACAACCTTAAATATCAAAAACGGTCTTTCTTCTCGCGTAGATCAGCGAAAGTTTGCCATAACGGGGAGGAAGCAACATTAGTCCCCAAAGCCTTTTGTAAATCAGCATCTTGCGTACGGAGAAATAAATTTATATCCCGCTCAAGTGCCAGTTTTGTAGGCAAAGTGATGTGGTTTTCTGCGCGTAAGTCCTTAATTTGCTGATACCTTGCCAAAATTTTCGGGTCATGAGGCAGAATAGCCGCAGCAAACTTCATATTGGATAAAGTGTACTCATGAGCGCAGCAAATCAAGGTGTCCGCAGGGAGTTGGTTAAGCTTTTGAAATGAATCAAACATTTGCTCTGCTGTGCCTTCAAATAATCTTCCACAGCCGCCAGAAAACATCGTGTCACCACAGAAAAGATAAGGTGAACTGAAATATGAGATATGTCCTAAAGTGTGTCCGGGTGTTGCGATGACACGGAAATCTAGCCCAAGCAGGGTAAATTCATCATTCTCAGAGACGATGTGTTTTGCCCCCTTATCCGCGGTTTCCTCTGGTCCGTAAACCGCGATATTGGGATAGTGTTGCAATAATTCGGCGACACCGCCGACATGATCGTGATGATGATGCGTGAGTAAAATGGCCACCGGTTGCCACTTGTTGACTCTGATTTTATCCAGCACCGGTTGAGCCTCGCCGGGATCGACGATCAGACAGTTTTTATCATCGTCCGTCAGTGTCCAGATGTAGTTATCCTGCAACGCGGGAATACTGGTAAGATTCATAAACACCTCTCAGGTCGTAGAAAAAGGATGATGGTAGAGCATGAAGCCAGCGAAAACACGCCAGGTTCTGACTGCGCCGCGCTCCTGGCGCGATATGCCATGGGGCGATTATTTTCGCGATGCACTCACGCAGCAGTTGCAGCCTTACCTTGGAAAGCTGTATGGCTTTCATATGCTTAAACTTGGCAGCCTCAGCGCAGAAATCAATACCAGCCAGTGTGCCATATCGCATCAGGTAAATGTGGGCATTGAGGGCGATGACTTGCAGGTGATCGCCAATACCACGCAATTACCTTTTGAAGCGAAATCGATTGATGCTTGTTTGATGGCGCATACCCTGGCATGGAGTCAGGATCCCCATCGCGTGTTACGAGAAGTGGATCGCGTCCTGATTGACGATGGTTGGATGATTATCAGCGGGTTCAACCCGTTCAGCTTGCTGGGGATCAGCAAAGGTATCCCGGGTTTGCACGCCCGTGCGCCATGGAGCGGACGCATGTTCAGCCAGGTACGCTTGCTCGACTGGCTCAGCCTGCTCAACTATGAAGTGGTCTATCGCACCCGTTTTCAAGTGGTGCCGTGGCATCGGCAGGGCGGCAAAGTGATCAGTGCGCACCTGCCCGCGCTGGGATGTCTGAACATTGTGGTGGCACGCAAACGAACATTCCCATTAACGCCCACCAAAGCGAAGAAGAGCTTAAACAAAGCGCAGGTCAGACAAACGGTGAATGCCACCCGGCAATTTCGTGAAGTGAAGGATCAGGATTCGACCTGATAGCCGACATCATCCTGCGTCGGATGGCCGGCTGCGTTGCGTGCCAGTTCGTCGCAGCGCTCGTTTTCCGGGTGACCGGCGTGGCCTTTTACCCATTCCCACTTAATTTCATGGTGGCTGAGCGCGAGATCGAGTCGCTTCCAGAGATCGACATTTTTCACCGGCTTTTTATCGGCCGTTTTCCAGCCGCGCTTTTTCCAGTTATGGATCCAACTGGTGATGCCCTGGCGCACATACTGACTGTCGGTGCTGAGCACCACTTCGCAGGGCTGCGTTAGCGCCTCTAACGCCACAATCGCCGCCATCATTTCCATGCGGTTGTTTGTCGTGAGTCGGTAACCGGCGCTGAACTCTTTTTCATGTGGGCCATAACGTAAAATGGCACCGTAACCGCCGGGGCCGGGATTGCCCAGGCAGGATCCATCGGTGAATATTTCTACCTGTTTGCGCATCTCTGGTAGACTTCCTTCTGACAAAACGCCAAGTCTGACATAAAACGAGTCCTATGAGCACTGCAAATAACCGCCAGATCGTCCTCGATACCGAAACCACCGGCATGAACATGATCGGTGTGCACTATGAAGGACATCGCATCATTGAAATCGGTGCGGTTGAGGTGATTAACCGTCGCCTGACCGGCAACAACTTCCATATGTATCTCAAGCCCGATCGGCTGGTGGATCCGGAAGCTTTCGGCGTTCACGGTATTGCCGATGAGTTTCTTGCCGATAAGCCGATGTTTGCAGACATCGCCGATGAATTCCTCGAATACATTCGTGGTGCAGAGCTGGTGATCCATAACGCGTCGTTCGATATCGGCTTTATGGATTATGAGTTTGGCATGCTTAAGCGCGGTATCGGCAAAACCGACACCTTCTGTCAGGTGACAGATAGCCTGGCGATGGCGCGTAAAATGTATCCAGGCAAGCGCAATAGCCTCGATGCACTGTGTAATCGCTACGAAATCGACAACAGCAAACGTACGCTGCACGGCGCATTGCTCGATGCCGAAATTCTGGCTGAAGTGTTCCTGATGATGACGGGCGGCCAAACTTCGCTGGCTTTCTCGGCGGAAGGTGATCAGAGCAGCCAAAATACCGGCGATAACATTCAGCGCATCGTGCGTCCGAGTTCAGGATTACGCGTGGTCAACGCCAGCGATGATGAGATTATCGCACATGAAAGCCGTCTGGATTTAGTGTTGAAGAAGGGCGGAAGCTGCCTGTGGCGTGCCTGAATGGGCTGATTTTGCGTGGAAAAGCAACGTAAAGCTGAAAAAATCGGCAAACGATTCATTCCCTCAGAAAAAGCATTGACGGTTCATAAGGCTGCCATTAATATTCGCCTCGTTCTCGACGGGGAACAAAGCGCGGAGCGGTAGTTCAGTTGGTTAGAATACCTGCCTGTCACGCAGGGGGTCGCGGGTTCGAGCCCCGTCCGTTCCGCCAATCATTAAAGAAGCCGATGCAGAAATGCATCGGCTTTTTGCTTTTTCAGGCTGGCATCGGCGCCAACCTGATCATCAGATCAATCCTTCTGCACCGCCACTTCCTGACGATAGGTGCCCACTGAGACTTCACGATCGGCGCGAGCCAGCCAGCGATAGCAACCTGCACCTAATGCCACACCAATAAACCAGCTGAAGTTTGCCACGGCATGCAGTGACGGAATAAAGCTGATCACCAGGCAAATACCTACCGACGGCAGCAGTGCGGCAATCGCTTTCGGGTTAAAGCCCCCGCGATACCAGTAGCGTCCTTTTGGTGTGTCATCAAACAGGTCGTCCACGTAAACCTTGCTGCGCTTAATCAGATAGAAATCGGCCACCAAAATGCCAAACAGCGGGCCGATAAAGGAGCCCAGCACATCCAGCGTGTAATGAATCAACTCCGGTGACTGGAACAGATTCCATGGCGTCAGCAGAACAGAACCCACTGCGGCAATCATTCCACCGGTACGGAAACTAATTTTCTGCGGTGAGCAATTTGAGAAGTCGAAAGCCGGGGAAACAAAGTTCGCCACGATGTTGATGCCGATAGTGGCGATAATCATGGTGAGTAAACCAATCGCGACGGCGACATCATTGCCAACCATGCTCACGGTCTCAATGGGATCGGTAATCATGCGGCCGAACAGCGATTGGGTACCTGACACGATCACCACGGTGACAATCGAGAACAGCAGGAAGTTAAACGGCAGGCCCCAGCGGTTCCCCCGGCGGATTTCCCCCATGCTTTTACCATAGCGAGAGAAGTCACCAAAGTTGAGTAATGGGCCAGAGAAGTAAGAGACCACTAATGCGGTGGCGGTGATCATCTGCCAGGTTTGCTCACCAGTGCTTAACTGCTTGCTGGCCAGCGTAAAGGAGATACCGTCAAAGCCGGTTTTGTATACAATCCAACCCGCTAGCGCCACCATCACCACGTAGACAGCCGGACCCGCCACATCGATAAAGCGTTTAATCGCGCTCATGCCGTGCCAGAACACCATGGCCTGCAGGAACCACATCACGCCGAAGCAGCACCAGCCCAGTTGAGATAACCCCAGCCAGCTGCTTTGCGTCATCCCGCTTAATGAAGGGAAGAACTTCAGCAGTACCAGCATCAGCGCATTAGCCGCTAAATAGGTTTGAATGCCATACCAGGCGAAAGCGATCAGGCCGCGAATCACCGCGGGGATATTGGCACCGAACACGCCGAATGCCTGACGTGAAATCACCGCGTAAGGCACGCCCGCCATCTGGCTCGGTTTGGCGACGAGATTGGCACACAACTGTACGATGCAGATACCTACCAGCAGACAAAGCAGCACCTGCCAGCTCGCCAGTCCCAACGTAAAGAAGCTGGCGGCGACCACATAGCCACCCATGCTGTGCACATCCGACATCCAGAAAGAGAAAATGTTATACCACGACCAGTTCTGGTCGCGCGTGGGCGCCAGATCTTCATTACACAGGCGTGGACTGTAGTGGGCGTTGGCGCCAGAGGCCACCCCGGAGGTCACTTCAGAATGATTTGGCATGAAACCTGCTCCTCTAACAACATGGGAAAAATAATCACAGCGTGAAACGGTATTGCAGGATCCAGGCCAGAATTGATTTCTTGTATACAAAAAATTAATTTCACGTATACGATGTGCTGTGCACAGACACTTACCGGAGCAGGTAATGAAGAGCGAAACAGGCCAGAAAACGGCTGCCGATCTGAATGATCGCGACGAACCCATATATCAGGCATTACTCACCGCCATTGTGGAACATCAGCTGCCACCGGGCAGCAAATTGCCAGAAGAGGCGCTATCAGAAGTCTTTGGTGTGAGCCGTACCGGCATTCGCAAGGTGCTACAACGCCTCGCGGCGGTGCAAATGATCACCTTGTCGCCCAGGCGTGGTGCACAAGTGGCCACGCCGGGCGTTGACGAGGCGCGCGATATCTTTGCCACACGCAGCTTACTCGAGTGCGCCAATTTGCCCGCGGTGCTGGCTCACGTTCAGCCACCACACCTTGCTGCCCTGAGCACACTCATTGAGGAAGAGCAGCAGGCTCACGAACAGCACGATGGTGCGGCGGCAATTCGGCTCTCTGCGGCTTTTCATATTCAGCTACAGGCGATTTCCGGTAATCAGGTGCTGACGGATATGGTGACGCGCCTGACACAGCGCTCATCATTAGTGATTGCCGCCTATGGTGCGCCCTGGCAGCGCGGGTGTCGTTGCGATCATCATGATCGGCTGGTGGAGCTACTGCGGCAGAAAGATCTTCCCGAGCTCACCGCAGCCTTACAGCATCACTTCGAACACATCGTGGCCAGCCTGCATTTTGAGCGCAGCGGCGAAACCTTACCCGACTTCACCCGGTTATTTTCCGGTCACAATGGAGCCGCATCATGAGCCTGATTCAGGTGATCAACCCCAATACCAGCCAGGCGATGACAGAAACCATCGGTGCAGCCGCACGTGCGGTAGCGGCACCAGGAACTGAAATTCTGGCGGTGTGTCCGAGCCAGGGGCTGCCTTCGATTGAAGGGCACTTCGATGAAGCCATTGCGGCGATTGGCGTACTCGAACAGGTCAGGGCAGGCAAAGCACAGGGCGTGAGTGGCCACATTATTGCCTGTTTCGGCGATCCGGGATTGCTGGCCGCGCGTGAACTGGCCAGCGGTCCGGTGATCGGCATTGCGGAAGCCGCGATGCACACGGCAACGCTGGTGGCGACACGCTTTTCAATCGTCACCACGCTACCGCGCACCCTGGTGATTGCCCGCCATCTGCTGCAGCAATATGGCTTTACCCATCATTGTGCGGCGTTGCACGCTATCGATCTCCCGGTGCTGGCGCTGGAAGATGGCAGCGGTGTGGCGCAGGAAAAAGTGCGCCAGCGTTGTATTCAGGCTAAACGCGAAGATGGCAGCGGCGCGATTGTGCTGGGCTGTGGCGGAATGGCCTCACTGGCGCAGGAGTTAACGAAAGAGTTGGGTCTGCCGGTGATTGATGGCGTCAGTGCTGCGGTAAAAATGGTGGAATCACTGGTGGCGCTGGGCTTGGGTACCAGCAAACACGGGGATTTAGATTACCCGATTGAAAAACCGCTCAGCGGCGCATTTCAGCACCTAAACTAAGGGCTGGTTGAGGACTGACTAAGGAATTTACAGAATGAGCGATGTATCTGAAAAGAAAGAGTACAGCTTCAACAAAAACTATCCGCGTGATCTGATTGGCTATGCGAACCATCCGCCGCACGCGCAGTGGCCGGGCAACGCCAAAGTGGCGGTGCAGTTTGTCCTCAATTACGAGGAAGGCGCAGAAAACAACGTGCTGCACGGCGATGCGGGCTCTGAACAATTCCTGTCCGATATCATTGGCGCCGCCAGTTATGCCGATCGCCATATGTCGATGGATTCCCTGTACGAGTATGGTTCGCGCGCCGGTTTCTGGCGCATTCACAACGAGTTCCAGAAGCGCGGATTGCCATTAACGGTTTTCGGCGTGGCGATGGCGCTGGCGCGTCATCCGGAGATTGTAGACGCCATCAAAGTCGCGGATTACGACGTAGTTAGCCATGGCTGGCGCTGGATCCATTATCAGTCGATGGATGCCAAAACTGAACGCCAGCATATGCAGCAGGCGGTGGATGTGCTGCGCGATTTGTTTGGTAAAGCCCCCACCGGCTGGTACACCGGCCGCGACAGCCCGAATACGCGCCGCTTAGTGGTGGAGAACGGCGGCTTCAGTTATGACAGCGATTATTACGGCGACGATCTTCCATTCTGGACGCAGGTGACGTGCCAGGATGGCACGGTGAAACCGCATCTGATTATTCCTTATACCCTGGAGTGTAACGACATGCGCTTTGCCTCGCCACAGGGTTTTAATACCGCCGAGCAGTTCTTTGTCTATCTGCGTGACACCTTTGATGTGTTGTATGAAGAGGGCGACACCGCGCCGAAGATGATGTCGATTGGCATGCACTGTCGACTGCTGGGCCGCCCGGGCAAATTCCGTGCCTTGCAGCGTTTCCTTGACCATATCCAGCAGCATGAGAATGTGTGGGTTTGTACGCGCCAGCAAATCGCCGATCACTGGATGGAGACGCACCCGGCTCCTGCTGTTTAACGACCAGCGATACTCCGCGCCGACACATTTGGCCGGTACGACATGAACTGTCGTACCGGCCCTGACCACGCGAGTTAAGTCATACTGACGAGCGCCGGTTTACCCCGCTAGCTCATTAAACTCACCTGCGCCGCGACAATCCGCCACCCATAAGGCATGCGCACCCATGTTTGCTGCTGGCGACCAATCTTCTCCACGCCTTCACGCGTAAACTCAGTACTGCACACCGCGTAGTCATCTCCAAAGGTGGTGATCACCGTATTACGTAGCGTGCGCGCCAATCCCTTCGATGGACGGGCAGCGCGAAATGCACGGATCTCATCAATGCCATACAGATTTTCCCCTGCGCCCAAACGCACGGTGCGATCGTCGTGCCAAAACAATTCATCCAGCACATCAACATTGTTGCTGATCAGCGCTTCTTCATAGCGATAAAACGCAGCGGTCACCTCAGCCAGCACAGCAGGACGATCAATATGTTCAGGTGTCATGGTTACGCATCCATCAGGGTAGTTTGTGGCAGGGTCAACCCTTGCTGCTGCAGTGCCCAGGCGGCGCGCAGTGCAAGATGTTCTTTAAACGGTGCTGCGATTAACTGTAAGCCAATCGGTAATCCGCTGGCAGTTTGCAAAGGCACGGTACAGACCGGCAAGCCGAGGAAGGAAATTGGCTGCGTTAACATGCCCATACTGGCGCGCGTCGGCAAATCCTGGCCGTTAATATGAATCGTCTCTTGCCCAATGGTGGTCGCGGTGCAAGGGGTCGCCGGTGCAATCAGGACATCGAATTGTTCAAACAGCGGCAACACCTGCTGTTGGAAATGACGGCGGAAGCGCTGCGCCTGCACATACCACGCGGAAGGCAGCATCGCTCCGGCCAGCAGACGCTCGCGAGAGTTCGGTTCGAATTGCTCGGGCATATTGCGCAAAGCGGGCAGATAGTGATTGCCGCCTTCTGAGGCGGTGAGGATAAAGGCCGCTGAACGGGCAATTTCCGCGTTGGCTAACGTGACGGCTTCGCTGGCATCCAGCGCTTGTGCCACCACTTGCACGGCGGAACGCGCTTCTTCGCTGCACCAGGTCGAAAAGAAACCACCCAACACTGCGCTACGTATGCCTTCTGCGCCTTTTACTAATCCGTCACTGGCCGGTTCCTTCGCCTGCGCTGCCTGGAAAGCATCGCTGGCATCGTGACCTTGCAGCGCATCGTACACCAGACTCAAATCTTCTACCGAGCGAGCAAACGGACCGATATGATCGAGGCTGGCGACAAAAGGATGGCTGCCACTGCGCGATAAGCGACCAAAGGTCGGTTTGAGTCCATAGATACCGCACAACGAGGCCGGCACGCGGATCGAACCATTGGTATCGGTGCCCAGTGAGAAGTGCACTAAGCCTGACGCGACGGCCGCCGCCGAGCCGCCGGAGGAACCACCGGCCACGCGGCTCAAATCGCGCGGATTATGGGTCGGGCCATAATGGGTGTTTTCAGTGGTAAAGCCGTAAGCATAGGCATCCATATTCAGCATGCCGGAGAGCAGTGCACCGGACTGACGCAGTCGACTCACCGCCCACGCATCTTCGCGGGCCGCTGCACGTTCACTGAATAAGCTGGCACCAGCAAGGGTGCTGTGACCGGCGACATCAAACAGGTTTTTAACCGCATAAGGAATACCCGCCAGCACAGGCAATACTTCACCGCGCTGGCGTTGCAAATCGACCTGATCCGCCTCGCGCAACATACGCTGACCGGTGACTTCGGTCCACGCATTGAGTGCAGGATTGTGCTGTTCAATGGCGTTCAACGTCTGTTGCGCCACTTCACGGGCGCTAATATCACCTTGATTCAGCGCATGATTGAGCGCTTTGATGGATAACGATGCCAGTTTCATGGATGAAACACTCCTGCCACTTCCAGCCGGTCATCCAGCGGGAAAGCCATGAGCGGTTCAGCCATGGCGGCGATGCGATTGAACTGCACCAGCAATTCAGCACGACGTGCTTCGTCCAGCTCCAGAGCCAGAATCTGTTCCATTTGAGCGATATAAGCCGCCCAGTCCGGTTGCGAATGCATGATGGTTTCCTTTAAAAGCCGGCTGCGCTGCCGTTGCTACGTGGATCGAAGGCACCTTCCAGCATGCCGTTATTGTGTCTGACGATGGCGCCAGCGTGGCCGACGACTTCGCTGAAATCAGGCAACAGCTCAACGTCATGGCCGAGTTCGCGCAACTGCTGCACCGTTTCTGCTGACATGCGCGCTTCGAGTTTGAGAGAGTCAGAGGATTGTCCCCAGGTTCGCCCCAACAACCAGCGCGGTGCACTGACCGCCTGTTGTAGTTGCTGTCCCTGAATCACGTGGCGGGTAAAAATCGCCGCCTGCGTTTGTGGTTGGCCATCGCCCCCCATTGATCCGTAAACCATCGTGCGGCCATCTTTCAGGCGCGCAGCCGCTGGATTTAAGGTATGGAACGGTTGTTTACCGGGTTCCAGTGCCAGCAGATGGCCCGGTTGCAGGCTAAAGGCTGCACCGCGGTTTTGCCAGGTAATGCCTGTACCCGGTAGCACGACGCCGCTGCCAAATTCGTGATAAATGCTCTGGATAAAGGAAACGGCCAGCCCGCTGCTGTCCATCACCCCCATCCATACGGTATCGCCAGGACCTCGTCCGGTTCCCCACGGCGCGGCTTGTTGGTCATTAATTTGCGTTGCCAGTGTGGAAAGATGATCGGCGTTCAGTAGGTCTTGCACATTGAAGTCGATATGGCGCGGATCGGTTATGTGTTCGTCGCGCAAGGCAAAGGCTTTTTTGGTGGCCTCAACAATGCGGTGCACAGTTTGTGCCTCATCCGCCTCTGCCATGTTCAACCGGTCGGTGATGCCCAGAATGGCCAGCGATACCAAACCTTGCGTCGGTGGCGTCATATTCCAGATGTCGCCCTCGCTGTGCGCCAGATGTAACGGCGTGCAGCGGCGCGCGTGCTGTTTCTGAAGATCTTCCAGGGTGATCGGCATACCCAGCGCGGTCATTTCACGTGCCAGATGGTGGGCCAGTTCGCCGCGATAGAAACTCTCCAGACCCTGTTCACTCAACACGCTAAGTGTATTGGCAAGCGCGGGCTGGGTAAAACGGCTACCGGCACCAGGCACGGTGCCGTCAGGCAAGAAGGTCGCAGCGAAGCCGGGTTGATCAAGCAATTCATGTTGCTTTGCAGCAGTGGCTGCAGCCTGCGATGCGGTAACAGGAATGCCATCGGCAGCATAGCGAATGGCGTCACGCAGCAAACGGGCTAACGGCAACGGCGCAGAACCTAGCTCTTCAGCTAGCGTTAACGCCTCCTGCCAGCCACTCACCGTGCCTGCTACGGTGAGCGCTGCTTTAGGACCGCGATGCGGAATATGGCTTTCGCCGTGATAGAAGTCGAGGTGGGCGAGTGAGCCTGCTGCGCCACTGGCATCGATAGCGATAGGATCGCCATTGGGCGGCACGACCAACCAAAACCCATCGCCACCCAAGCCGTTCATGTGCGGATAGACAACAGCGATAGTGGCCGCTGCCGCTACCATCGCTTCAATCGCGTTGCCGCCTTCGCGTAAAACCGCCAGTGCGCTTTCACTGGCGAGATGATGTGGGGTGACGGCCATGCCGAGCGGGGCCATGTTGCTCTGTATCATAGTGAACTCTTCATCATTGATTCTTTTGTAGGGGGATTGGGTTAGTGGTCGCCGTAATGGGAGCCCCTACAAATCCGTGAGGTGATCTAAGCAAGAGCTGTTCCAGTTTTGGTCGGACATCAATGTGGATCGATTTGTGCTAGCTTGTGATGAAACGAAAGTTACAGGACCAATGATGAAACAGCTTGATGAACGCCTTCGCAGTCACTATCCGCAACTGTCGCCGCAGGAGCAGCGTATTGCCGATTTTGTGTTTGACCATTTTGATGACCTGATCAGCTACAACAGCGCCGAGCTGGCGCGGCTGAGCGGGGTATCGAAGGCGACAGTCAGCCGCCTGTTTAAACGTCTGGGCTATGAGAAATACAAGGACATGCGTGATGAGCTGCGTACGCTGCGTCAGAGCGGGATGCCCCTCACCGACAATCGCGATGCAGTGCAGGGCAATACCTTACTGTCGCGTCATTACAAGCAGGAGATGGCCAACCTGACGCAGTGGGTGAACAGCATCGACCCGCAGCAGTTTGGCGAAGTGATTCAGGCGCTGGGTGCTGCAAAGCGGGTGTTTATTATCGGCATGCGTAACGCCTATCCGGTGGCATTGCACCTGCGTCAGCAGCTGATGCAGGCGCGTCCGCAGGTACATGTGTTACCACAACCCGGCCAGACGCTGGGCGAGGAGCTGGTGGATATCACAGCGGAAGATATTGTAGTCGTGATGGCCTTCCGCCGCCGTCCACGCATCATCCGCCCGCTGATGCAGCAGCTACAGCAGAGCAACATCCCGGTGCTGGCGCTGTGCGAGCCGCAGGCACAGGGCATTATCACCCTGGCACACTGGCAGCTGTGCGCGCCGCTCGATAGCGTCTCCGCCTTTGATAGCTATGCCTCGGCGATGAGTCTGATCAACCTGCTGGCAAATGCACTGCTGCATGAAATGCTGTCGCAAGGCCGTCAGCGTATTCATCAAATTGCCGATCTTTATCAGCACCTGGATGAACTGGAACACCGATAGTGGGCACCACTTTGGTGCTTTGCACCTTTTTTGATCGGGTTTTAATACGGGCGTAATGCCCGTTTTTATCGCCTTAAACTCCGTGTTTATTCGTTTTTCTTCCCTTTGCGCCCCACACCCTGCGGTTGGCACATTAGTTGCAAATCGTTTTATCAAGAATCTTTTGTTTCACGATAAACTCACCGGGGTGCATAATGAAAAAAGTTTTACTGGCAGTCGCAGGCGCAGCATTGCTGATGGCTCAGGTCGGCAGTGCGATGGCCGATCAGCTACAAGACATTCAGAAGCGTGGCGTCATCCGCATTGCGGTGCCGCAGGACTTCCCGCCGTTTGGTTCAGTCGGTACCGATTTACAGCCACAAGGCTATGACATCGACATGGCCAAGTATCTGGCGAAGCAGATGAAACTGAAGTTGCAGCTGGTGCCGGTCTCCAGCGCCAACCGCGTGCCTTATCTGCAAACCGATAAAGTGGATCTGGTGATCTCCAGCATGGGCAAAAACGCCGAACGCGAGAAAGTGATCGATTTCAGCCGTGCTTACGCGCCGTTCTTCCTTGGGGTATTTGGCCCGAAAGGTGAGCCACTGAAAGATGCTGCAGCGTTAAGCGGTAAATCAATTGGTGTGACGCGTGGCGCGGTGGAAGACATGGTGCTGAGCGATGTGGCGCCAAAAGATGCGCAGGTGAAGCGTTATGAAGATAACAACACCACGCTGTCAGCTTACCTGTCAGGTCAGGTGCAGTATGTCGCGACCGGTAACCTCGTGGTGGCTGCCATTGCGCGCCAGAACGCAGAAAAAGCGCCAGTGCCGCAGTTCATGCTAAAAGATTCACCGTGCTTTATCGGCCTGAAGAAAGATGAGCCAGCGCTGAAAGACAAAGTGAACGTGTTGATTGAGCAGGGCATCAAAGACGGCACGCTGAACAAACTGTCAGAAGAGTGGCTGAAAGCCCCACTGCCAGCCAACCTCGGCGCATAACGCAATGATTGGGCAACTCAATTTTGCAGATCTCTGGCCGCACTGGCCAGAGTTACTGGCAGGGCTGTGGGTCACGATTCAGATAACGGTGCTGGCCACCGTCGGCGGGGTGAGCCTGGGGATTCTCGGCGCGGCACTGCGCAGTGGCAAACCGAGCTGGGCGAGTCGCATCTGGGGCGTTTATGTCGAACTGATCCGTAATACGCCATTCGTGGTACAGCTGTTTTTTATCGTCTTTGGTTTGCCCAATCTTGGTCTGAAACTGACGGCGGGCGAAGCAGCGCTGCTGGCGATGTTGATTAACCTTGGCGCGTACAGCACTGAAATTATCCGCGCCGGAATTCAGGTGACGCCGAAAGGGCAGTGGGAAGCGGGCCGTGTGCTGGGGTTGACCCGCACGCAGACTTTTATCCGCGTGGTTCTGCCGCCGTCGCTGCAACGTATTTATCCGGCGCTAGTCAGCCAATGCATCATTGTGATGCTGGGTTCATCGGTGGTGTCGCAGGTTTCGTACGAAGAGCTGACCTTCGCCGCCAACCTGATTCAGTCACGCACTTTCTTGAGTTTTGAAGTCTATCTGGTGACCACGTTGATCTACCTGGCGTTGTCGATTGCCATGCGACAGCTGCTGCTGGCGCTGGGGCGTAAATGGTTTGGAGCGCAGCCCGCATGACAACCTTTACTGACTGGGACATCCTGCGCAACCTGCTGCTGGCGGCGCGCTGGACGATTTTACTGTCGCTGGTGGCCTTCTTTGGCGGCACGCTGGTGACCTTACCGCTGCTGTTTTTACGCCTGCTGAAGCGCCCATGGTTGACGCGCCTGATTCGCTGCTACACCGAACTGTTTCAGGGCACGCCGTTGTTGATGCAGCTGTTCCTCGCCTTCTTTGGCGTCGGGCTGTTTGGCATTGATGTGGCGCCCTGGACCGCCGCTTCGCTGGCATTAACTTTCTACACCAGCGCATTTTTGGTGGATATCTGGCACGGCAGTATTCGTGCGCTGCCGAAGGGCCAGTGGGAAGCATCGCGTTGCCTCGGCCTGACTTTTGGTCAAACGCTGTTTCGCGTGGTGGCACCGCAGGCGATTCGCATCGCCATCGCGCCGACCGTGGGCTTTGCCGTTCAGGTGATTAAAGGCACCGCGCTGGCCTCGATTATCGGTTTCGTCGAGCTGACGAAAGCCGGCACTATTTTGAACAATGTGACGTATCAGCCCTTTAAGGTATTTGGCCTGGTGGCGCTGGGTTACTTCCTGATGTGTTATCCGCTGTCGCGTTACAGCCAGTACCTGGAGAAAAAATTCAATGCCGCTCATCACCATTAATCAGGTCCAGAAGTACTACGGCGACAACCACGTCCTGAAAGGTGTCGATCTGGATATCGACAACGGCGAGGTGATTTCGATCATCGGCCGCAGCGGCTCGGGCAAAAGTACCTTGCTGCGCTGCATGAACGGGCTGGAAGGCTACCAGGAAGGCAGCATCAAACTCGGCGGTATGACGATCACCGACCGTGAATCCCAGGCGCGTGAAATCAGCCGCTCGGTGGGCATGGTGTTCCAGAACTTCAACCTGTTCCCGCACATGACCGCGCTGGAAAACGTGATGCTGGCGCCGCGCCGGGTACTGAAGAAGAGCGAAGCCGAATGTCGCGAACTGGCCACGCAGATGCTGGAAAAGGTCGGCCTTGGCGAACGCATCAACTACTACCCGGCCAATTTATCCGGTGGACAACAACAGCGTGTGGCGATTGCCCGTGCGCTGGCGATGCAGCCGAAAGTATTACTCTGTGACGAGATCACCTCAGCGCTCGATCCTGAACTGGTAGGCGAAGTGCTGAAGGTGCTGGAACAGCTGGCTGCCGAGGGCATGACCTTAATCCTCGTTACCCATGAAATGAACTTCGCCCGTGATGTGGGCGATCGCGTGGTGTTTATGCATCAGGGCCGTGTCTGGGAGCAGGGTGACAGCAAAACGCTGTTTGCCAATCCGCAGACCGCCGAGCTTAAACAGTTTATCTCCACCGTCCGTCTTTAAGTCTTCAAAAGGAATAGCACATGGATATCAGTCAGTTTTCGCAAATAAATCCACCACAACGCCTGCTGATGGGCCCTGGTCCTATCAACGCCGATCCGCGTGTCCTGCGCGCCATGTCGAGCCAGCTGCTGGGTCAGTACGATCCGGCGATGACTCACTACATGAATGAAGTGATGGCGCTGTATCGTGGTGTATTTCGTACCGAAAACCGCTGGACCATGTTGATTGACGGCACCTCGCGCGCCGGTATCGAAGCGATTCTGCTCTCGGCTATCCGTCCGGGCGACAAAGTGCTGGTGCCGGTGTTTGGCCGCTTTGGCCATCTGCTGTGTGAGATTGCCCGCCGCTGCCGCGCCGAAGTGCACACTATTGAAGTGCCGTGGGGCGAAGTGTTCACCCCCGATCAAATTGAAGACGCGATCAAAAAAGTGCAGCCGCGCCTGCTGCTGACGGTGCAGGGTGATACTTCCACCACCATGCTGCAGCCGCTGGAACAACTCGGCGCCATCTGCCAGAAATATGGCGTGCTGTTCTACACCGATGCCACCGCTTCACTGGGCGGTAACGTGCTGGAAACCGATGCCTGGGGACTGGATGCGGTCTCTGCCGGTATGCAGAAGTGCCTTGGCGGTCCGTCGGGTACTTCTCCGATCACCCTCAGCCCGCAGATGGAAGCGGTGATCCGCAAACGTAAGTGTGTGGAAGAGGGGATTCGTACTGCGGATCATCAGGACGGCGATGACGAGATGATCTACTCCAACTATTTCGATCTCGGCATGATCATGGATTACTGGGGGCCGGAACGTCTGAACCACCATACCGAAGCCACCACCGCGCTGTTTGGTGCACGTGAGTGCGCGCGTTTGATGATGCAGGAAGGGCTGGATAACGGCATTGCACGTCATAAGTTGCACGGCGAGGCGATGCTGAAAGGTATTCAGGGCATGGGCCTCGAAACCTTTGGTGACCTGAAGCACAAGATGAACAACGTGCTTGGCGTGGTGATCCCGCAGGGCGTAAATGGCGACCAGGTGCGCAAATTGGTGCTGGAAGATTTTGGTATTGAGATCGGCACCTCGTTTGGCCCGCTACACGGCAAAGTGTGGCGCATCGGCACCATGGGCTACAACGCGCGCAAAGATTGCGTGATGCAAACCCTGAGCGCGCTGGAAGCGGTATTGAACCATGTGGGTTACCGTTCGACACAAGGCGCGGCCATGCAGGCGGCGTGGGATCATTACGGGAGCCACGCATGAGCAACAGCCTGATGACCGCCAGCGAGGCGCAGTCCGCCGCTGCCCGCGTCATGGCACGCTGCGATGCCCTGGCTGAAATCAGTGAAAGTGAGGATGGTCTGACGCGTGTCTATCTCTCGCCTGAACAGGTCCGCGCCAACGCCCGCGTGGCAGAATGGATGCAGGCGGCCGGCATGACCACCTGGCAAGATGCTGTGGGCAATATCTGCGGTCGTTATGAGTCTGCTGAACCCGGCGCGCAGGCGCTGTTGTTGGGCTCTCATCTGGACACGGTGCGCAATGCCGGGCGCTATGACGGCATGCTGGGTGTGCTGAGTGCTATTGAAACCGTACAGTGGCTGCACGATCGTCAGCTGCGCTTACCGCTGGCGATTGAGATTGTCGGGTTCGGCGATGAAGAGGGCACGCGCTTTGGCATCACGCTGTTGGGCAGCCGGGGGATTACCGGCACATGGCCCGAGAGTTGGGTAACGCATCCGGATGGAAACGGTATAACTGTGGCGGAAGCGATGCAGGATCTCGGTCTGGACGCTGCCAACATTTTGCAGGCAGCACGCGACGTCAACGACATTGCGGCTTACCTTGAACTGCACATTGAACAAGGGCCGTGTCTGGAACAGGAAGATTTGGCGCTTGGCGTGGTGACCGCGATTAACGGCGCGCGTCGTTTGAATTGCAGCTTTATCGGTGAAGCGGGCCACGCTGGCACGGTGCCGATGACCCATCGTAAAGACGCACTGGCCGCCGCCGCCGAGTGGATGGTGTTTGTTGAGCACACCACTGCCGAGCAAGATCCACAACTGGTGGCCACGGTCGGCACCCTGAGCTGTTTGCCGGGCGCCGTGAATGTTATCCCCGGTGAAGTGCAGTTTTCACTGGATGTACGTGGGCCGCAGGATGAGCCGCTGGAGCGCCTGTTGTCCGCGCTGCTGACACAAGCCGAAGCGATTGCCTTGCGGCGTGGACTGACTTTTACCGCTAGCGAGTATTACCGTATTGCGGCAACCGCCTGTGATGCACGTTTGCAACAGGCGCTGAGCCACGCGGTGGAAACCGTACAGGACCGCAGCGTTTCTTTGCCAAGCGGCGCAGGGCACGACGCGATTGCGATCGCCGATCGCTGGCCAGTGGGTATGCTGTTCGTGCGCAACTATCGCGGTATTAGCCATCATCCAGCCGAGTCCGTGCAGGTAGCCGATGTGGCATTGGGCGTGCAGGCTTATCTGCAAGCGGTCAACGATCTGGCACAGGCTTAAGGAGCCGTTGCATGGAGTTAGCGGTGTTTAACGATGCCACGCCCAATGAGGCACACACAGCGATAGCCCACTGCGTGGCAATTCCTGACTGGCAGCAGGCGCTGGTGGCCGCACGGCCTTTTGCGGATGTGGAAGCGCTCTATACGACCGCCGAAACACTGGCAAAGCGCTGGCAAGGTGCCGAACTGGAACAAGCATTACGCGCTCACCCCCGTATTGGTGAAAAAGCCGCGGGCGCGGGCAAAGAGGCAGTATCGTCACGCAATGAGCAGTCGGCGATGCAGCAGGCCGATGGCGCGCTGCAATTTGCCATGCTGGCGGGCAATCAATCCTATGAACAGCGCTTCAGCCGGGTGTTTTTGATTCGTGCCAAAGGGCGGAGTGGCGAGGAGATGCTGGCGGAATTGCAGCGCAGGCTCAACAATGATGCAGAGACAGAGCAGCAGGAAGCGCTGACGCAACTGCGTGAAATCACCCTGTTACGGCTTAAGGAGAGCATTGTATGAGCACCATTACCACTCACATTCTGGATACCGCGCTGGGTAAACCCGCTATCGGCGTGGCCATATCCCTGGAGCAGAACAGCCCGGAAGGCTGGTTGCCGATGGCGGAGGGGGAAACCGATAGCGATGGCCGTATTAAGGATTTAACGCCCGAGCCGTTAACACCAGGCCATTATCGATTGACCGCAGAGATCGGTGACTATTTCGCTGCTGACGGACGCGATGCGCTGTACGTCAGTGCACAGATTGATTTTGTGATTGGTTCGGCGGGCAGCCATTATCATCTGCCGTTTCTGATCTCACCGTGGTCGTGGTCAACCTATCGCGGCAGCTAATTTTGTCACGGCCACCCTAAATGGCGACCCTGCAACACTCCAGTGACTGCAGGGTGCGCACTTAGGGACAACTGGCTGCAAAGGACACCTGTTTTAGTGACGAAATTATGCGCAGCTGACGATAAAACCCTACTTTTTGTGCGTCATGTCACACGCTGCGCTTGAAAGACAGTAACTATCAAAACCTTCGGTTCATCCAAATATATTCTTTCACAAGGTACGGTTATCTTTACCGGACAATGTGAAGCAAACGGAGCCGAAAAATGAGCACGCACGACAATAACGATAATGCAGCAGCGTCAGGCAAGTGCCCCTTTCATCACGGGGCGTCTGAAGAAAAAAGCGTACTGGCACGTGGCGCGGGGAGCGGAACAACCAACCGCGACTGGTGGCCAAATATGTTACGTGTCGACCTGTTAAATCAGCACTCCAACCGTTCCAATCCCCTCAGTGAAAACTTCAACTACCGCGACGAGTTCAGCAAAGTGGATTACCCGGCGTTAAAAGCGGATATCCGCGCTATTCTGACCGACTCTCAATCCTGGTGGCCAGCCGACTGGGGCAGCTATATTGGGCTGTTCATTCGCATGGCGTGGCACAGTGCCGGTACTTACCGCACCGTGGATGGTCGTGGTGGTTCCGGCCGTGGGCAGCAGCGTTTCGCGCCGCTTAACTCCTGGCCAGACAACGTTAGCCTCGATAAAGCACGTCGCCTGCTGTGGCCGGTAAAACAGAAATACGGTCAGAAAATTTCCTGGGCCGACCTCTATATCCTGGCGGGTAACGTCTCGCTGGAAAATGCCGGCTTCCGCACCTTTGGTTTTGGTGCCGGACGTGAAGACGTGTGGGAACCGGATCTGGATGTGGATTGGGGTAACGAAACTGAATGGCTGGCGCATCGCCACCCAGAAAGTCTTGCCAATGCGCCGGTGGGTGCCACCGAAATGGGCCTGATCTACGTCAACCCGGAAGGCCCGGAAGCCAGCGGCGATCCGAAATCAGCGGCACCAGCGATTCGCGCCACCTTCGGCAATATGGGCATGAACGATGAAGAGATCGTCGCGCTGATTGCCGGTGGTCATACATTGGGTAAAACCCACGGTGCGGCTGCCGCCAGCCACGTGGGTGTTGATCCAGAAGCCTCGCCAATTGAAGCGCAGGGCCTCGGCTGGAGCAGCAGCTACGGCAGCGGTGCCGGTGCTGATGCGATTACCTCCGGTCTGGAAGTGGTGTGGACGCAGACGCCTACCCAGTGGAGCAACTACTTCTTCGAGAACCTGTTCAAATACGAATGGGTACAGACACACAGCCCAGCAGGCGCGATCCAGTTCGAAGCGGTGGATGCGGAAGCGATCATTCCAGACCCGTTCGATCCCGAGAAAAAGCGCAAGCCCACCATGCTGGTGACCGATCTGACGCTGCGTTTTGACGAAGAGTTCGGCAAGATCTCCCGCCGTTTCCTCAACGATCCACAGGCGTTCAATGAAGCCTTTGCCCGTGCCTGGTTCAAACTGACCCACCGCGATATGGGGCCAAAAGCGCGTTACATCGGCCCGGAAGTGCCAAAAGAAGATCTGATCTGGCAGGACCCGTTGCCTGCCGCGATCCACCAGCCAACCGTTGATGAGATCACCGATCTGAAAGCGAAGATTGCTGCTTCCGGTCTCAGCGCCAGCCAACTGGTCTCTGCGGCCTGGGCATCTGCTTCCACTTTCCGTGGCGGTGACAAACGTGGCGGGGCCAACGGTGCACGTCTGGCACTGGCACCGCAAAACGGTTGGGCAGTGAATGCCAGCGTGATTCACGATGTGCTGCCAACCCTGCAAAAAATTCAGCAGGAGTCTGGTAAAGCGTCGCTGGCGGATGTGATCGTTCTGGCCGGCAGTGTGGGTATTGAAATGGCTGCCGCAGCGGCGGGCGTGGCGGTGCAAGTGCCGTTTACACCGGGCCGTGTGGATGCGCGTCAGGACCAAACTGAGGTGGAGTCATTTGACGTGCTGCAACCGCTGGCCGATGGTTTCCGTAACTATCGCCGTATTGCGGGTGGCTCATCCACCGAAACCCTGCTGCTGGATAAAGCACAACAACTGACGCTGAGCGCACCGGAATTAACCGTGCTGTTGGGGGGTCTGCGTGTGCTGGGCACCAACTTCGATGGTAGTCAGCGCGGTGTGTTCACCGATCGTGTCGGCGTACTGAGCAATGACTTCTTCGTCAACCTGCTGGATATGCGCACCGCATGGCGCGCCACCGATGAGAGCGCCGAGCTGTTCGAAGGCCGCGATCGTGCCAGCGGTGAAGTGAAGTACAGCGCCACCCGTGCCGACCTGGTGTTTGGTTCCAACGCCATTCTGCGCGCACTGGCCGAAGTCTACGCCAGCGGCGATGCCAAACAGAAGTTCGTCAATGACTTCGTGGCAGCCTGGACCAAAGTGATGAATCTGGATCGCTTCGATCTTTAATCACATTAAAGCCGCAGCGGTGACACGCTGCGGCTTTTTTCTGTTTAATCTTCGCGGAATGCCTCAAACGGCACGTTAAAACGTTTTGCCAGCGCAGCTTTATGCTTATCCGTTAACTTACGTTCACCTTTCAAAATCCGGCTAACATACGAACGCTGACCAATTTCCTGAGTGAAAGATGATTGGTTCAAATCGTGTTGATCTATCAAAACTCGTAGCAGCGCGACTCCACCTGGCAGAGTCTTAATGCGTGCATTGAAGGCTGAAAATTCCGGCGCGTGCTCTTCGTATTTCGCGACTTTATCAGCCAGCATATCAATCAGTGGATGAGAAGGCTGATGCTCAACCAAATACTCAACCAGCTCTAGCGCTTGCTCATAATCTGCTTTCGATTGACTACCGCCAAGCAAGGGGACGGCTTTAATCAGGTTATCTGAGGCCTGAATAGCTTCGGCGATCATTTATCATTCCCTCGGCATGTTCCAACATGGAAACATTTTAGCCGAAGTTAGGGGTGTTTCCAATGTGGAAACAAAAATTAAAAAAGAGATGAAGCCGCGCCAGAAAGACGCGGCAAGACGTTTACTTCAATGTATAGCCATCGGCATCGCGCCACGCCGGGAAGCGTTCGCGATAGGCTTGCAGATCATCCAGCGACAGCTCCGCCTCCAGCCGGGCGCGGGCAAAAGGTTCGCCAGCGACGAGTATCTCACCGAGCGGCGAAATAATCCGGCTGTCTCCACTGTATTGATGGTTGTTACCATCGCTGCCGACACGGTTACAACCGGCGACATACGCCTGATTTTCAATCGCACGGGCCATCAGCAAAGACTGCCAGTGCAGCGCACGTGGTGCTGGCCAGTTGGCAACGTACAGCGCCAGATCGTAATCATTGTGATTGCGTGAGAACACCGGGAAACGCAGGTCGTAACAAATCTGCGGCAGAATACGCCAGCCGCGCCAGGTGAACACTTCTCGCGTATCACCCGCAACGTAATGCTGATGTTCATTGGCCATACGGAACAGATGACGTTTGTCGTATTGGTGCACGGTGCCATTCGGTTCAACCAGCAGAAAACGGTTCACGGCGCCTTTTTCGGTCTGGATGGCTGCGCTGCCACCGACCAGCGCATTGCTGGTTTTCGCATGGCTGTGCAGCCATTCAATGACCTGTTGCTGCGGCAGCGAACTCTCTGCTGCTTCCATGGCAAAACCCGTGGTGAACATTTCGGGCAGCAGAATCAGATCGCGACCTTCAATGCCTTTCAATACGCCATCGAAGTGATGAAGGTTGGCTTCGCCGTCCATCCAGCTCAGGGTTTCCTGCAGAACGGTAATTTTTAAAGCTGACATAAGCGCTCCGCAGCGGCGATAAGTGTCGCGGGTTGTTTGGCAAAGCACAGGCGAATCAGCTTGTGCGGGAACGGATCGGCACAGAATACCGACAACGGAATGGCTGCCACGCCGACTTCTTTGGTTAGCCATTGGCAGAAACTGACGTCATCCAGATCGGAAATGGCGCTGTAATCCAGCAGCACAAAGTAAGTGCCTTCGCACGGCAACACCTTGAAGCGGCTACCCGACAATGCATCAACCAGACAATCGCGGCGTTCGCGATAGAAGGCCGGCAGGTCACGATAGTGTTCCGGCTCCTGACGCAGCATATCGGCAATCGCCAGCTGCGCCGGGGTATTAACCGAAAACGTCAGATACTGGTGTACTTTACGGATTTCGGCGCTGATCGCTGCTGGTGCAACACAGTAGCCCACTTTCCATCCGGTCATATGGAAGGTTTTGCCAAACGAAGAGACGGCAACGGCACGCTGGCGTAACTCGGCATGCGCTAACACGCTGGCGTGGCCCTCTGCATCAAAACAGATGTGTTCGTAGACTTCATCGCTCAGCACATAGATTTCCTGCTCAGCGATCGCCTGCCATAACTCGGCATAATCGCTTTTTCGCCACACGGTCGCAGAAGGGTTGTGCGGCGTATTCAGAATGACTAAACGGGTTTTCGCGCTCAGCAAGCTGCGGAATTCACTCCAGTCAACGCGGAATCCCGGTGGCTGCAATGCAATGCGTTTCAGCGCGCCGCCGGCCAGTTGAACAGCAGGCGCGTAACTGTCGTAGCTGGGATCGAAGCAGATCACTTCATCGCCCGGACGCACCAGCGCCGTAATCGCGGCATACAGTGCCTCGGTCGCGCCGGCGGTTACAGTGATATCACTGTTAACATCGGGCGTGTGACCGTAAAGCTCAGCCGTTTTATCGGCAATCGCTTCACGCAGGGGTAACACACCGATCATCGGCGCATATTGGTTTGCGCCCTGGCTCACATGATAGGCCAGACGATCCTGTAAATATTGCGGGCCGTCAAAATCCGGAAAACCCTGTGATAAATTGATGGCGTTGAACTGCGCGGCAAGGGCGCTCATTTGCGTGAAAATCGTGGTGCCGAGCGCCGGTAATTTGCTCTCGGGAGTCAGGTTGAGCTGCGTCATTATTTAGTGGCCTTAAGCGCGAATGTCGATGCGGAGAAACCCTGTGTTGCTGCCACTCTACACAGGATGCTAATATTTGGCAATCGAGACGCTTAGACGTCTAAAACAACTGCGGAGCCTCACCTTCACTATGACGGATTTTCTCCCATTGGAACATTTAGTGGCCGCCTGCCACTGGATTGGCGCAAAAGGCTGGGCACCCGCGACGGGCGGAAACATGTCGGTGCGCCAGGATGCCGAATATTGCCTGCTAAGCGCATCAGGTAAAGATAAAGGCAGTTTGACGCGTGATGACTTTATTCAGGTGGAGATCGCGACAAACAGTGTCCCTTCGGGACGTAAACCGTCGGCGGAAACCGGGCTGCATACCCTGATTTATCGCTTGTTCCCACAGGCCGGGGCTGTACTGCATACCCATACGGTGAATTCCACCGTACTGTCGCGTGTAGAGAAGGGCAGTGCGTTGCTGCTGAGCGGCTACGAGATGCAGAAAACCCTCGCGGGTCAGGACACGCATCTCAATACCGTTGCGATTCCGCTGTTTGATAACGACCAGGATATTGAGGCACTGGCACAGCGCATTGAAGCTTTTGCGGCGGACACGCCGTTGCGGTACGGCTTCCTGTTACGTGGTCATGGCTTAACCTGCTGGGGCAAAGACGTCAACGAAGCGCGCCGCCACCTGGAAGGGCTGGAATTCCTGTTTGAATGTGAACTGCAACGTCGACTGCTGGAGACCCAATGATTCGCGCGATTGTTACTGATATTGAAGGCACCACCAGTGATATTCAGTTTGTGCACAATGTCCTGTTTCCTTATGCACGTCAGCATCTGGCAGCCTTCGTGCGGGATAACCAAACGGATGAGAAGGTGGTTGCGGCGCTAAACGCAGTGCGTGAAGAGTCAGCGACGCCCCAGGCATCGCTGGATGACCTCATCGCCACGCTGATCGGTTTTATTGATGAAGATCGCAAATCGCCGGGGCTGAAAGCGCTGCAAGGGATGATCTGGCGTGCGGGTTATGTTGAAGGTCAGTTCACCGGCCACCTTTATCCCGATGTGCTGCCCGCCTTTGAACGCTGGCAGCAACAAGGGATTGCCCTGTATGTTTATTCCTCGGGATCGGTGCCTGCGCAGAAACTGTTATTTGGCTACAGCGATGAAGGTGATTTAACCTCGCTGTTTAGCGGCTATTTTGATACAGCGGTTGGCGCTAAGCGTGAAACCCAGTCGTATCACAACATCGCCGAACACATTGGCCTGGCACCCTCTTCGTTGCTGTTCCTGTCAGATATCCATCAGGAACTGGATGCTGCGGCACAAGCAGGCTGGCACACATTGCAGTTAATTCGTGGCGAGGCCGATAACGCCAGTCGCCATCATCAGGTAAACGATTTTTCGCAGATTAATCCGGAGTCGATTTAACATGAGTGCACTGACAATTTTTAGCGATACCGAATCCAGCCAGCCACTGTGGCACAGTACCGATGCCGAGGCGATTCGCGAGCGCCTGAACGCCAAAAACGTCCGCTTTGAGCGTTGGGAAGCGGATCGCGATCTGGGTAACGACCCTGACGCTGAAACGGTGATCAAAGCGTATCAGCACGCGATCGATCGTCTGGTGGCAGAGAAAGGTTATCAGAGCTGGGATGTGCTGAGCATGCGTGCAGACAATCCTAACAAGCAGGCGTTGCGCGAGAAGTTCCTGAATGAACACACGCACAGCGAAGATGAAGTGCGTTTCTTCGTCGAAGGGTCTGGCCTGTTTTGCCTGCATATTGGCAGTGAGGTTTACCAGATTCTGTGCGAGAAGAATGATCTGATTTCAGTACCTGAAGGCACGGCACACTGGTTTGATATGGGCTCTGAACCGCACTTTACCGCGATTCGTATTTTCGATAATCAGGAAGGCTGGATCGCCAACTTTACCGGCGACAAGATTGCGGATGCTTATCCTCGTCTGGCATAACGCGCTGTGTGCTTAAACCTGCATACGCATAAATGTAATCAGCCTTTGAAAGGTCACTCTTCAGAGTGCATCTGACACCATAGGGCTCGGCATCGTAAGGTCGCCATTTATGGCGACTTTTCCATTTCTGGCGCACCGTAAGGATACGCCATCTGGTGCACCCTTAAGGCTGAAAAATCCCTTCCTTAACCTGTTCTGGCGTCACGACGCCAGTATCCAACACCCAACCGCTAATCAGTGCAGCTGGCGTGACATCAAACGCCGGGTTGTAGACCACCGCATTCTCCGGTGCCCACTGCACACTACCAAAACTGCCGGATACGCCGGTGACTTCACTGGCGGCACGCTGCTCAATCGGGATAGCATCGCCGTTCGGGCATTGACGATCCAGCGTGGTGTGCGGCGCCGCCACATAGAACGGAATGCCGTGATAGTGCGCCAGTACCGCCAGGCTGTAGGTGCCGATTTTGTTGGCGACATCGCCGTTGGCGGCAATGCGATCCGCGCCGACCCAGATCGCATCGACCACGCCGCGCGCCATTAAACTTGCAGCCATCGAATCGGTGATCAGCTGGTAGGGAATGTGCAGCTCGCCCAGCTCCCACGCGGTTAAACGACCGCCCTGCAGCAGTGGTCGCGTCTCATCCACCCAGACGCTTTTCACCAAACCTTGCTGATGAGCATGCGCAATCACGCCCAGTGCGGTACCCACGCCTGCGGTGGCGAGACCGCCGGTATTACAGTGCGTCAGCAGCTGGCTGCCGGGCTTGACCAGAGCGCTGCCGGCGCGGGCAATGTTGTCACACAGCTGCTTATCTTCTGCCACCAGGCGCAGCGCTTCGGCGCTCAGGGCGTTTACGTGATCGCTCTCCGCCAGCGCAATCTTCATACGATCCAGATTGTTCATCAGGTTGACGGCAGTCGGTCGTGACGCACGCAACACCTCCAGCGCTTCCGCCAATGCCGCGCGAGTGACACCTTGCTCGCCCAACAGCGCCAGCAGCAAGCTGGCTGAAAGGCCAATCAGCGGAGCACCGCGCACGCGGAGCGCATGGATATGATCAACCAACTGCGTCACAGTGTGCGCAGGCAGCCAGTTTTGTTGTTGTGGCAGCGCTTGCTGGTCGAGGATCCACAGTTGATTATCGCGGACCTCAAGACTGGTGGTACGAAGTGTTTGCATGGTGTGAAATCCCTGTTGCGTTAATAGCGGCTATTGTGCCAACATGCGTGACGGATGTATAGACGTCCAAACGGCTTATTACTATCGAATGTCGAGGAACAGGCAATGTCGCAATACCGTACCTTCACCGCTGCTGATGCGGTGGAATATGCTAAAAAATTTGGCGGTGTGGACGATCCGTCAGCGCTGGTCAGCGCAGAAGAGATCGGCGATGGTAATCTCAACCTGGTGTTCAAGATTTTCGATAACCTGGGACAGAGCCGTGTGGTGGTGAAACAGGCACTGCCTTATGTGCGTTGCGTGGGTGAGTCCTGGCCGTTAACGTTGGATCGCGCGCGCCTCGAAGCGCAGACGCTGGTTGAGCACTATAAACATTGCCCAGAGCACACGGTTAACGTCACCCATTATGATGCCGAACTGGCGGTGATGGTGATGGAAGATCTCTCCAGCCATCGCATCTGGCGCGGCGAGCTGGTGAAGGGGGCTTACTACCCTGAAGCGGGTCGTCAGCTGGGCGAATATCTGGCGCAGACGCTGTTCCATACTTCTGATTTTTTCCTGCATCCGCACAAGAAAAAGGCCGAAGTCGCGCGTTTCATCAACCCGGAAATGTGCGAAATCACCGAAGACCTGTTCTTCAATGATCCCTTTATCGATCATGAGCGTAATAAATACCCGGCGGCACTGGAGCCGCTGGTGGTCAGCCTGCGCACTGACGATGCGCTGAAAATCGCGGTGGCCGGGCTGAAACACCGCTTCTTTGCGGATGCCGAAGCGCTACTGCACGGCGATGTGCACAGCGGCTCAATCTTCGTGGCCGATGGTAGCCTGAAGGTGATCGATGCGGAGTTTGGCTATTTCGGTCCGATAGGCTTTGATGTCGGCAGCGCGATTGGCAATCTGCTGATTAACTACTGCTGCCTGCCGGGCCTGCTGGCCCCGCGTGAAGCGGCAGAAGGGCGTGAGCGTCGTCTGAGCGATGCGCATGAAGTCTGGACGCAGTTCTCCAGCCGCTTCCTCGAACTGGCACACGCCAACACTTCTGATGTGGCGCTGGCGTATCCGGGCTATGCGGAAGCCTTCCTGCGCAAAGTATGGAGCGACACCATTGGTTATTGCGGTACGGAACTGATTCGTCGCACCGTGGGCATGTCTCACGTGGCCGACTTCAAACAGATCGCCGATGATACCATGCGGACAGAATGTATTCGCAGTTGCATCACGCTGGGGCGTACGTTGATTCTCGCGGCAGATCATATTGCGGATGTCGATGCGCTGATTGCGCGCATTCGTCAGGCGGGGTAAGTCAGGCTTCAATCTTATAACTGCGCCATTCACTGCCCGCTTTGGCAGCGAAACCGCTGTATGTATGCGGGATAAGTTATGCCTGGCCCCATTAAAAAAGCCTCCGTCAGGAGGCTTTTTCGTTTTATGCCGCTTCACTGGCGCGTGTGGCGCCTTTATCCTGCGGCTTCGGTGAGGCCAGTGCCTCCGGCACAAACTCATCGACGTTGATGGCTTTGAGACGGCTGGCTTCAGCGCGCGTCAGTACTTTGGCTTCGCTCTCATCAATCCAGCCCTCTTTCAACGCACGCTGTGCCAGCGCATCCAGACGGGTAAACGACAGATGTTTTTTCTGCTGCTGGCAAAGACGTTCATGAATCACTTCCGCGGCCATCACATCCTGCAGCGCCTGCTCCAGTTGGCCTGCTGGATTGTGTTCGCTTGGCGTCAGGTACATGCCACGGCCCAGCCGCGTACGGGTGGCTGACGGCAGTTGCAACAGCTTCGCCAGCTTGTGGTCCAGTTTGTCAGACGGTGCCGGGCAGTGTTTGCCACCGGCGAAAATCACCATGCGCAGCGCGCCTGCCACCAGGCGATTAGGGAAGTTACGCAGCAGGTCATCCATCGCCACCTCAGCCTGATGCAGCGCATCCTGTACGCCCCAGTGCACCAGCGGCAGATCGGCTTCATTGCGGCCTTCGTCGTCAAAGCGTTTCAGGGTGGCAGAAGCGAGGTACATCTGGCTCAGCACATCCCCCAGACGTGCTGAGATACGTTCACGACGTTTCAGGCTGCCGCCTAACACCGCCATCGACACATCTGACAGCAGTGCCAGGTTGGCGCTCAGGCGGTTGAGCTGCTGATAGTAGCGGCGGGTCACGTCGCGGGTTGGCGACGCGCTGGTGCGGCCTCCGGTTAAACCGAGCCACAGACTGCGCACTTTGTTGCTACCGACATGGCCAATATGGCTGAACAAGGCACGGTCAAAGGCCACCAGATCGTTTTTCGCCGCAGCGTTCATCTCTTCCAGCACCCATGGATGGCAGCGAATCGCGCCCTGGCCAAAGATGATCATGCTGCGCGTCAGGATATTGGCGCCTTCCACGGTAATCGCAATCGGTGCGCCCTGATAAGCCCGCGCCAGGAAGTTGTTGTCGCCCAGCATAATGCCTTTACCGCCGGCGATATCCATCGCATCGATAATGGCGCGCTGGCCTCGGTGGGTGCAGTGATATTTTACAATCGCCGACAGCACCGCCGGTTTTTCACCCAGCATAATGCCGCTAGTGATAAGTGTAGCCGCCGCATCCATCACGTAGGCGTTACCGGCAATGCGTGCCAGCGGTTCCTCGATGCCTTCCATTTTACCGATAGAGACTTTGAACTGACGACGGATATGCGCATAAGCACCGGTTGCCAGCGCAATGCTTTTCAGACTACCGGTCGAGTTGGAAGGCAAGGTGATACCGCGACCGACTGACAGACATTCAACCAGCATACGCCAGCCCTGACCGGCCATCGACGGGCCACCGATGATGAAATCGATCGGCACGAAAATATCTTTACCGCGTGTTGGACCGTTCTGGAACGGCACGTTAAGCGGGAAGTGGCGATGGCCAATCTCTACGCCCGGCGTTTGCGTCGGGATCAGGGCGCAGGTAATGCCCAGCTCTTCAGTCTCACCCAGCAGATGATCGGGATCGGAGAGTTTAAAGGCCAGGCCAAGCACGGTAGCAATCGGTGCCAGCGTAATGTAACGCTTATTCCATGTCAGGCGCATGCCCAGCACTTGCTGGCCTTGCCATTCGCCCATGCAAACCACGCCAGTATCCGGAATGGCACCCGCATCCGAACCCGCTTCCGGGCTGGTCAGCGCGAAGCACGGAATTTCATCGCCGCGTGCCAGACGTGGTAAATAGTGATCTTTCTGCTCATCGGTGCCGTAATGTTGCAACAGTTCGCCTGGGCCGAGTGAGTTAGGTACACCCACGGTGATCGCCAGGATCCCGGAAACGCCCGCCAGTTTTTGCAAGACGCGCGCCTGAGCATAGGCGGAGAATTCGAGGCCGCCATACTCTTTCTTAATGATCATGGCGAAGAAGCGATGCTGCTTGAGATACGCCCACAGTTCCGGCGGAAGATCGGCCAGTTCGTGAGTGATCTGGAAATCATTCGCCATACGACAGGCTTCTTCGACCGGCCCCTCAAGGAAGGCTTGTTCCTCTTCCGTCAGACGTGGCTGCGGATAGTTGTGCAGTTTCTGCCAGTCTGGCTTGCCACGAAACAGATCGCCTTCCCACCAGGTCGTACCGGCATCAATCGCTTCCTTTTCCGTACGCGACATCGGCGGCATCACTTTCTGGAAACTGTGCAGCGCGGGTTTAGAGAACATGCTGCGACGCATGGCAGGCAGATTGAAGGGCAGCAGGATAATCGCCAGCGGCAACAGCAACCATGGCGTCCACAGGCCCACCGTAGCCAGCCCGGCGGTCCACAGCAGCAGGATTACGCTGCTGAGCCGCAGCGAAACTTGATGGTAAAAGAGGGCGCTAATGACAATCAGCGTCGCGACAATCGAGGCAAGCAACATAATGAACCGCTCCGTAAGTTGTAAGAGGTCTGACCTGTTATAAGGTAAGGTTTAGAGCAGTGACCGCTTTTTAGCAATCTGTTTACATCGCAATTACAACAGAACTCACAAAATCGCACTCTCTGGACACCAACAGAGCAGGAATGGCAAAGCCTGGGCCTTTTTCCCCGATGCTGGCGCTTTGCGGCTTTGTCCCATTCCGTTAAACTTGCAGAGTAAATCTTTCCTCTAAAGGACATCCCTATGTATCAGGACATTATTCGCTCAGAACTTAATGAAGCAGCCGATACGCTTAATAAATTCCTGAGTGACGAAGCGAACATTCACGCGATTCAGCGCGCGGCAGTCTTGCTGGCAGACAGCTTCAAAGCAGGGGGCAAAGTGCTCTCCTGTGGCAACGGTGGTTCTCACTGTGATGCGATGCACTTTGCTGAAGAGCTGACAGGGCGCTACCGTGAAAATCGTCCTGGCTACCCGGCGATTGCCATCTCTGATGTGAGCCACCTTTCCTGCGTCAGCAACGATTTTGGCTATGACCATGTGTTCTCGCGCTATATCGAAGCCGTAGGCCGTGAAGGCGATGTGCTGCTGGGCCTGTCCACTTCAGGTAACTCGGCGAACATCATCAAAGCGGTCGAAGCGGCACGCGCCAAAGGGATGAAAGTGATTACCCTGACCGGTAAAGATGGCGGCAAAATGGCAGGCACAGCGGACATCGAAATTCGCGTACCACATTTTGGCTACGCTGACCGCATTCAGGAGATTCACATTAAAGTGATTCATATCCTGATGCTGCTGATCGAAAAAGAGATGGTTAAGTAATGACGCGTCACTCCTGCTCACGCGGGAGTGCTGACTTAAGGCGGTTGCTATGTGCGAATTGCTCGGGATGAGCGCCAATGTCCCCACGGACATCTGTTTCAGTTTTACCGGTCTGGTGCAGCGTGGCGGCGGAACCGGGCCACATAAAGATGGCTGGGGCATCACTTTCTATGAAGGAAAAGGGTGCCGCACATTCAAAGATCCTCAGCCCAGCTTTAACTCACCGATCGCCCGTTTGGTGCAGGAATACCCGATCAAATCACATTCCGTGGTCGCTCATATCCGCCAGGCGAATCGTGGTGAAGTGTCGCTGGAAAACACCCATCCGTTTACCCGTGAGCTGTGGGGACGTAACTGGACCTACGCGCACAACGGGCAGCTGAAAGGCTATAAACAGCTGGAGACCGGGACTTTCCGACCCGTTGGCGAAACGGACAGTGAGAAAGCGTTTTGCTGGATCCTGCATAAGCTGTCTGAGCGTTATCCGCGCACTCCTGGCAATTGGCCGGCGGTATTTCGCTACATTGCTGAGCTGGCGGCTGAGATGCGCGAGAAGGGCGTGTTTAACATGCTGCTGTCGGACGGTCGATATCTGATGGCGTTCTGCTCGACCAATCTGTATTGGATCACTCGTCGTGCGCCTTTTGGCAAAGCCAAGTTGCTCGATCAGGATGTAGAAATTGATTTTATGCAGCAGACAACGCCGAAGGACGTTGTGACGGTGATTGCGACACAGCCGCTGACAGGAAATGAAACCTGGCACCGAATAGTGCCAGGCGAGTGGGCATTATTTTGCCTGGGTGAGCGCCAGGAATGACTTCGAGGCAGCATCCGGTGTAGAAATCACCGGCGTGCTGTTCACCGCATATTGACCCGTCGTCGTCACATTAACCGTTGGCGGTATGTGGTACTTCTCGAAGTACGCATAACCCGGCTGCAGTTCACGCCAGAAGTTGATGTACGTTGAGTAGCGATGACGCTGCATGTTGCTATCAGTCATATGGAACGGATAGATATTGATCTGTACATCCTGCTGACCGTTGCGCAGCGCAGCGTTGACGTAGGTAAAGATCTCGTCCATTGATGCGTTGGTCATGGCGTAGCAGCCAATTGAGACGCAATCACCGTGAATCATCAAATAGTTACCGTCATAGCCTTTATCACGATCGTATTGATTCGGGAAGCCGGTATTAATCGCGCGGTAGAAACGGCTGTCCGGTTTTAACTGGTTCAGCTTAACGTTATAAAACCCTTCCGGACTTTTAAAATCGCCCTGACGACGCTTAGGCCCCAATCCGCCAGAGAAATTACAAATGCGATAGCTGTCCAGCAGACGATATTCATTACCGATTTTGCCGTACAGTTCCAGCGTACGCTCTTCCTTGAAGATCTGAATAAAAACAGGAGTGCCAAGTAATTGTTTCTTTAACTCTTTGCTCACCGGTGCCGACAGTTGCGTTGGCTCTGGCGAAATGGCCCAGCTAAGGACTGGCATAAGAATCATCGCAAGCCACAATGCGATTCTGCCCATTCTGTGTGTACCTTGAAGTGAAGAGAGACGATGACGCTGAGCGTCTTGGTATTGCATTATCGGAAATATCCGCTACCGCAGCGCAACATTAACATTGTCTGAGGTTTAATCAAGACAGTCTCCGTGAAAATGGTGCAATCCTAAAGGGATTACGACCAGAATTTTGTAAACTTTAATTCATCGCTCAACAAATATTGCCGAAGTTTTTTATTGCTGTATACTTATCCAGTATTCGGAGGGCGTATGCGCAAAATCATTCATGTCGATATGGACTGCTTTTTCGCGGCCGTTGAAATGCGCGACGATCCTTCATTAACGGATATACCTATCGCCATTGGCGGCAGCCGGGTGCAGCGTGGCGTCATCAGCACCGCCAACTATCCCGCGCGCAAATATGGCGTGCGCAGCGCGATGCCGACGGCAATGGCGCTCAAGCTCTGCCCGCATCTGAAATTACTGCCTGGACGCTTCGATGCCTATAAAGAGGCGTCACGCCAGATACGCGATATTTTCTCACGCTACACCCCATTGATTGAGCCCTTATCACTGGATGAAGCGTATCTTGATGTCACCGATAGCGAGCATTGTCAGGGATCAGCGACGCTAATGGCGCAGGCGATACGTGCCGATATCCTGCGCGAAACCGGTTTAACCGCCTCGGCTGGCATTGCGCCGATCAAATTCCTCGCCAAGATCGCCTCTGATTTAAATAAGCCCAACGGGCAATACGTCATTACACCGCAAGTGATGCCGGACTTTTTACTGACGCTACCGTTGAGCAAAATTCCTGGCGTAGGAAAAGTGGCGACCAAAAAACTGGAAGAGATGGGACTGCGCACCTGCGCCGATGTGCAGAGAGCCGATCTCGCCTTGCTGCTGAAGAGATTTGGTAAATTCGGCCGCGTGCTCTGGGAGCGTAGCAACGGCATTGATGAACGCGATGTGGTGGTGGAGCGCGAACGCAAATCGCTCGGTGTCGAACGCACATTGATGGAGGACATCCACAACTGGGAGCAGTGTCTGGCAATCATTGATTACCTCTATGCTGAGCTGGATCGACGCCTGACAAATATCCGTCCCGACAAGCAAATCGCGCGTCAGGGCGTGAAGCTCAAATTTAATGATTTCCAGCAGACCACGCAGGAGCATGTCTGGCCGGTGTTGAACAAGGATGACATGATCGCAGTGGCGCGGCAGGCATGGGATGAAAGGCGTGCCGGGCGCGGAGTGCGGTTGGTGGGATTGCATGTGACGCTGGTGGATCCCCAGCTGGAGCGGCAGTTGGTATTAGGTTGGTAAAATCGGCGATTTACACAGCGTGATGCTGGTCAGCGGCGTGTGATCTACCCGGCAACCACGCACAGGCCATTTCTGATACGCATAAAAAAGCTGCCATGTTAAAAACGGCAGCTCTTCTTGAGTATGGCTTAGCTAACAAGCATGACGGCTTGACGCGCCACCAGTGTGCAACACCCGGTAGCTAAATTACTTCTTAGCGTACTTCGCTTCCAGCGTGGCAAACCACGGCGCAACAAAATCGTTGTTCACACCCCAGCCTGGAATAATCTTGTTCAGAGTTGCCACGTTAATCGCCCCTTGCTGGCTATTCAGCAACTGCTGCGAAATGGAAGACGCTTTAAACTCGTAGCTTGCCGGAGTGGCTTCACCCGCGATTTTATTGGCCACTAAGCGCATATTGACCGCACCGATGGTTTTTGGATCGACCGCGACCGTCTGCACCCATGGGCTGTTCTTCTCATGCATCAACTGCAAGTCCTGGTTGGACACGTCAATACTGTAGATTTTGATTTCAGTACGACCATTCTCCTGTAGCGCTTTATAAGCACCCTGACTGAACGCATCCCACGACGCCCAAATCGCATCTATTTTACCTTTAGGATATTTTGCCAGGATCGCACCCACTTTGTTGGCGGTGTCGCCCTGTACATCGGTAGAAACTGCGCCAATGGATTCCAGCTGATGAATGCCTGGATTCTCTTTCAGCAGTTTCTCATACACCACCTGGCGGCGTTCCTGCGGCGGGAAGCCTGCGACCCACAGTTTGATGATGTTGGCTTTACCATGGAAATCACTGATCAACTGACCCAGTGACGCCTGCGCCAGCGAGGCATCATCCTGCGCAGTGACGGTCACGCCATTGACCGGCGTATTTACCGGGGTATCAAAGACGGACAGTTTGATACCTGCATCGACAATGTGTTGCACCAGAACGGTGGAGTAGGGTTCTTTGCCGTGAGAGAGAATGATGCCATCGTATTTCTGGCTGATCGCCTGATTAACAAAGTCCTGGAAACGCGCATCATCGCCGTTACTCAGGAAAGTACTGACTTTAAAGCCCAGTTGACGACCTTGCTGAATGGCACCGGCAATAAACTGCGTGGTGTTATCGTCAGACCCCAGGTTACGGATGATGGCGATGCGCACCGGACCTTCGTGATTCGCAATCGCTGCGGGAACCGGGGTAACGGTATCGGCAAAGGCAGCGCTGGCGTTCAGCAGGCTTAATGCCAGCAGCGAAAGGGTAATTTTTTTCATTAGAATCTCTTTCTCAGTAAACGCGCCTTAGCGGCGCTGAATGTAGGTAATCGCCAGGGCCAGAGCCAGCACCAGGCCTTTGATAATGTCCATGGCGTAATAAGGCACGGACAACATCACCAGCCCGTTCTGCAACACACCCAGAATCACCGCGCCCACCAGCGTACCGAGCGCGTTAGGTTTGCCGGAACCGGCCAGCGAGAAGCCGATCCATGCCGCAGCAACGGCATCCATCAAATATCCACTGCCGGCGTTCACCTGCGAGGAGCCAATACGCGATGCCAGCAGAATGCCGCCTAATCCGGCCAGCAGCGATGCGAGTACATAGGCCAAAACGCGGTAGCGCGTGGTGCGAATACCGGAAAGGCGTGCGGCTTCTGGATTGCCACCCAGCGCGTACATGCGACGGCCATGCTTGGTCAATGACAGCGCCAGTTGTGCCACAATCGTCACCACCAGCATGATGATCACAATGGTCGGCACCTGACCCAACAGAGCGAACGCTGCGGGGATAGTGCCCTCCGCCATATCGCCGCTTGGCATCACCATATTCTCGGTAATCGAACCGCCGAAGCTGTAAGTCATCGCCACGCCCTGAATGACAAACAGGGTGGCCAGTGTAGCCAGCATGTCGGGAATGCGCAGAATCACGATCAGGAAGCTGTTGAGCAGCCCCACCAGGGTACACAGCAGCAGCGTGATGATAATGGCTTCGGTGGTGCCAAAGCCGTGCCAGACAAACAGCGAAATCACCAGCGCATTGGCCAGTGAGGCGGTTGAGCCTACCGACAAATCGAAGCCGCCGATGGTCAGCGAAATCGACACACCAATCGCAATTACCGTGACGATAGCAATCGAACGCAGGATGTTGATGATGTTGGTGGGCTCGAGGAAGCTGTCCGATGCCAGACCAAACCCAGCGATCAGAATCACCACGGTCAGCAACATGCCCCATTTATAGAGAAAATCGAATAGTTTATGACGCAGAGAAACCTGCGGGTTCAGGGATAGTTCTTTGCTGCTCACGCAGGGGTTCCTCCGGTGGAATAAAGCAATAGCATCTCTTCTGTGGCCTGACGACCTTCCATCTCTGCCACAATGCGCCCATCCCAGAGCACACAAATACGGTCACATAAGCCGACCAGTTCGGAAAACTCGCCCGAAGCGTAGATGATGCCTTTGCCTTCACGTGCCAGGCCGTCAATCAGGCTGAACAGTTCGGTTTTGGCTTTGATATCGACACCTTTGGTCGGCTCATCAAAAATCAGCACATCGGCGTTATTGCGCAGCCATTTTCCAATCGCCACTTTTTGCTGATTCCCCCCCGACAGACGACGCAGAATCTGCGCCGGGCCGGTGGTGCGCACATTGAGGCGCTGAATCACCTCTTCGGCCCAGCGCCATGCCTGACGATGGCCGAACAGGCTCCAGCGGGAAAAACTGTTGTCCGCGCTGACGCTCAGGTTCATGCTCACCGGTTCATCGATAAAAATACCTTCCTTGCGACGCTCTTCCGGCACCAGCGCCATGCGGTTTTCCACCGAATCGTGCGGTGAACGCGGCCGCCACGGTTTGCCGTGCAGCTCGCCTTTTTCGACGCGGCTTTTGCTTGCGCCAAACAGCGCCTTACACAGCTCGGTTTTCCCCGCGCCCGCCAAGCCGGCGATGCCGAGAATTTCGCCTTTGCGCAGATGCAGTGAAATGTCCGCCAGCAGTTGATCATCGTGCAGACCTTCCACCGACAGCAGCAGCGGTTGCTCACTCTGTTCACGGCGAGGTGGATAGACATCGGTCAACTGGTGCCCCAGCATTTTCTCAACAATCTGCTCGCCACTCAGTGCCGCCATCGGGCTGCTTTCAATCAAGCGGCCATCACGCAGCACGGTTAAGCGATCGCAAATCGCTTTGAGTTCGTGAATGCGGTGGGAGATAAACACCACGCCAATGCCGTTATTTTGCAGGCGGCGTACCACGGTAAACAGACGCTCGCTTTCATGCTGATCCAGCGGCGCGGTCGGTTCATCCAGAATGAGAAAACGGCAGTGATGGGAGAGGGCGCGCGCCAGCAGGATTTGTTGTTTCTCCGCCAGTGAGCAGCGTTCCACCAGACGATTAACATCGATGTTCACTTCCAGCTGATTGAGCAGGGCACGCGCCTGGCGACGGATTTCACGCCAGCTATAGACATGGCCGGGTTCTGCCAGCTGATCGAGCAGGATGTTTTCTGCCACGCTGAGCTGCGGCACCAGCGCCACATCCACCTCCTGTTGCACCAGATGAATACCGAGTTTTTTGGCATCGCGCGGTGAACGAATGGAGACCGGCGCATCGTCCAGCAGAATCTCGCCACTGTAATCACTGTGTGCGCCGGATAGCACCGCCATCAGCGTGGATTTTCCTGCGCCATTGGCCCCGGTCAACGCATGCACCGACCCGCCTTCGGTCAGAAAATCGACCTGGGTCAGCGCGGCAAAACCGCCAAAAGCGATGGAGATATTACGCATCTCCAGGCGGTTAATCGCACTCATGGGGCAGGCCTTTCATTAAGAGAGTGGGTGGCATTTTTTCTGAACCCATAACGCTGGGCAACAAACGAAAGCGCATAAGCTAGCACGAAATCTTATTAGCCATCCAGACATCTGGGCGTAACGGCGTCTAAAACTAGAGAGGGAGTGTGGAGTGGTAGAATGCTGGGGTAATAAGCAGGATTTATAGTGAAATATGCTGCATGTTACCGTCGGTCTCAAAATGGGTTCCGGCAAATATTGCGACCTTATTAGCAAGAGAATCCTTAACCTCAGGATTGCAGGCATAAAAAAACCAGGCCTTAGCCTGGTTCCTTACAGCATCGCAAAGATTTACGCCTTCTCTGGCACCACGTTCAGCAGCGCAGTCAGCAGTTTCCAGTAAAGACCGACGCTCTCAATGTGCACCTGCTCATCCGGTGAGTGTGGACCGGTAATGGTTGGCCCAATCGACACCATATCCATGTTCGGATACGGCTTCTTGAACAGACCACACTCCAGACCCGCGTGAATCACCTGAATGTTTGGCGTTTTGCCAAACAGGGCTTCGTAGGTTTTACGCGTCAGCGCCATCACCGGTGAATCAGCATCAGGCTGCCAGCCAGGATAACCGCCTTTTGGTGCGGTTTTCGCGCCAGCCAACTGGCCCAGTGAAGTCAGGGTTTCCACCACCCAATCTTTGCCGGTGTCGATCAGTGAACGAATCAGGCAGATGATTTCGGCATTGTCCTGATCCATGGTCACCACGCCGACGTTCAGCGAGGTTTCCACCACGCCTTTGGCCACGTCAGAGTTGCGGATTACACCGTTCGGCGTGCTGTTCAGCAGGTTGATAAAGCGATCGCGGCTTTCGGTGGTCAGCGCCTGGCCCTGATGTGCCAGCGGCTCGGTGGTTAACGCAATGTTCTTCTCTTTAATGCCCAGCTCGTTCAGCAGCGTGGCCTGGAAATGAGCCGCAGCCGATTTGAGTGCATCCACTTTATGGCTGTCGATTGCCAGCGTGGCAAAAGCTTCGCGCGGAATCGCATTACGCAGCGTGCCGCCAGTGAACTCAATCAGACGCACATCCAGTTCCTGCGCGTAGACCGCAAAGAAACGCGCCAGCAGCTTGTTGGCGTTGCCCAGACCATGATGAATATCGGCACCGGAGTGGCCGCCTTTCAGGCCTTTCAGCGTTAGCTTCAGGGTTTCAAAGCCCGCAGGTACGGCTTCACGGTTTAATGGCAGGGTGGTGATGAAATCAATACCGCCCGCGCAACCCATGTAGATCTCACCCTCTTCTTCAGAGTCGGTGTTGATCAGGATATCGGCTTGCAGCCAGTTTGGCTGGAGACCAAAAGCACCATCCATGCCCGATTCTTCGGTCATGGTCAGCAGTACTTCCAGTGGGCCGTGGGTCAGGCTGTTATCAGCCAGCACCGCCAGCGCAGAAGCCATGCCAATACCGTTGTCGGCACCCAGCGTGGTGCCACGCGCTTTAACCCACTCGCCATCAACATAAGGTTGAATCGGGTCTTTAGTGAAGTCGTGCACCGTATCGTTGTTCTTCTGCGGCACCATATCGAGGTGCGCCTGCAGCGCGACAGGGGTACGTTTTTCCATGCCCGCAGTGGCCGGTTTACGAATCAGGATATTGCCGACCTGATCGCGCTCAACCCAAAAGCCTTGCTCTTTGGCCCAGCTGACCACGTGTTCGGCCAGCGCTTCTTCATGGTAAGAAGGGTGCGGAATGGAGCAGATTTTAGCGAAAATATCCCACAGCGGTTGGGGGGAAAGTTGCGACAATTCAGACACAATGCATCTCCTGTGTCAGCGCGGCGGACATACCGCTCGCACGCCGGGTTCCAGTGAAAGATCGCCGTCAGCACATCTGACGTGATGTGGCTGAGAATATCACTGTTTTTCACCGGGTGCGTACTCAGGCGCGCTAAAATCCTGCATCCAATGCGACAGATGCTGGTTTTTAACGCGTCAGATCCTTATAATCTCGCGCAACCTTTTCCCCCTTGCCTATTTTTAAACCAACATTGTTGGTCGGGATTTCTTTTATGAGCGAAAAATACGTCGTCACCTGGGACATGTTGCAGATCCATGCCCGCAAACTGGCCCAGCGCCTGCTTCCTGTGGAACAGTGGAAAGGTATCATTGCGGTAAGCCGCGGTGGTCTGGTTCCGGCATCGCTGCTGGCGCGTGAATTGGGTATTCGCTATGTCGATACCGTCTGCATCTCAAGCTATGACCACGATCATCAGCGCGAAATGAAAGTGCTGAAGCGTGCGGAAGGCGACGGTGAAGGTTTCATCGTGATTGATGACCTGGTGGATACCGGTGGCACCGCGCAAGCGATTCGCGATATGTATCCAAAAGCGCGTTTCTGCACCATCTTCGCTAAGCCAGCTGGTCGTTCGCTGGTGGACGACTACATTGTTGATATTCCGCAGAACACCTGGATCGAACAGCCGTGGGACATGGGCGTGGTTTACATCCCGCCAATCGTCAAAAGCTGATTGATGCAACGCAAACAACGCCCGGTTATGCCGGGCGTTGTGCATTCTACGCCTCGCACCCAACATGTGGGTGCAGTACACTCTTAGGCATCTATGCGACTATCGCGGGAGAACGTCTAAGATGTCGGATAAAAACCTCAGCGAAGAGCTTTTTAAGCCCCGCTTTAAACACCCGGAAACCTCCTCTCTGGTGCATCGTCAGCACCATCATCCGGTTCAGGTGCACAACACCCTCGAAGGGGATACCCAACCTTGCTGGTATCGCATGCTCAACAAGCTGCTGTGGACGTGGCGCGGCTTGTCTCCGCAGGAGATCAGCGAAGTGCTGGCGCGCATCGCTATCAGTGAGTATGAGCACACTGATGACACCCAACTCGACACGGTGATTGGCTATCGCGGGGGTAACTGGAACTATGAGTGGTCGAAGCAGGCCGCCTTATGGCAACAGCGCGCGATGGAGAATGAAGATCACGAGGAAGCCGGGCATCAGTGGATGCGCGCATCTAATCTCTACAGTATTGCCGCCTATCCCTATATCAAAGGCGATGATCTGGCCGATCAGGCACAGGTGCTGGCAAACCGGGCATACGAAGAGGCCACGCAGCGTCTGCCGGGTGAGCTGAAAGCGCTGACCTTCCAGATCAGCGGTGGCAGCCCGGTCACCGGTTTCCTGCATATGCCTGCTGAGGCCAAAGCCCCATACCCAACGGTGCTGCTGTGCGGTGGCCTGGATTCGCTGCAGAGCGATCATTATCGCCTGTTCCACGATTATCTGGCTCCGCGTGGCATCGCCATGTTGACGCTGGATATGCCCTCGGTGGGCTTCAGCAGCAAATGGAAGCTGAACCAGGACACCAGTCAGCTTCACCAGCAGGTGCTGCGTGAGCTGAGCAATGTGCCGTGGATTGATCACACGCGCGTTGCGCTGTTTGGCTATCGCTTTGGCGCCAATGTCGCCACCCGACTGGCTTATCTGGAAGTGCCACGCCTGCGTGCGGTCGCGACACTGGGCGCGATGGTGCATAACGTGTTTGTCGATGAGCAACGCCAGCAACAACTGCCGGACATGTACATGGATATGCTGGCCAGTCGCCTGGGGATGCCGTCCGCGTCTGACAGCAACCTGCGCATTGAGCTCAATCGCTATTCACTGAAGGTGCAGGGTCTGTTGGGGCGTCGCACGCCGACGCCGATGCTGGCGGCATACTGGCCGGGCGATTTGTTCAGCCCAGAAGAGGAGGCTCAATTGATTGCCAACTCTTCCGCACAGGGCAAAGTATTGGCAATACCCGCCACGCCGGTGTTCTCCAGTTTTGAGAAAGCGTTAAATCAAATCTGTGACTGGTTAGCAAAACAATTGGGTGTATGACTGGCAAAAATTCGACGCTCTGCTACTACTTATATCCGGGATATTTTGCGTTGCGCGCGTGATTCGCGTAACGAGAAACAATTTTACGGTTATTTGAGGGAGAATTAGCATGACGTTACCGAGTGGTCATCCCCGTAGTCGCCTGCTGAAGCGCTTCACCGAATTGGGGCCGTACATCCGTGAAGGAAAATGTGAAGAGCAGCGTTTCTTCTTTGATTGCCTGGCGGCGTGTGTCAACGTTAAACCCGCACCCGAACTCCGTGAGTTTTGGGGCTGGTGGATGACGCTGGAAGCGCACGAAGACCATTTCACCTATGAATACCACTTTGGGTTGTTTGATAAAGACGGTGACTGGGGTGTGGCGACGATCAAAGGCAAAGAGAACAACGAGAAAGTGGAGAGTACGCTGCGTAATTTCCATGAGCGTCTGAAAGCGGTCTTGAAGGATCTTAAGTTGGATCTCAAACCTGCATCAGGTTTTAAAGAAGAGCCGGTGAAGCTCAGCGCTTAAGCACGCCATCGTCGGGCTCGGCTTTTAAGCCAACTAAACAGACAAAAAGAAGAAAGAGCCGGTGATGAGCCGGCTCTTTTTTTATAGACACATTGAGGGTAAAGCTAACGACTTAGAACTGATAAGTCAGACCAACAGCAACCACGTCGTCAGTGTTCAGGCCGAGTGGGTTGTTGTCATCCAGCTGGTTGATTTTGTAGTCAACCATGGCAGACATGTTTTTGTTGAAGTAGTAAGTCATTGCTACGTCAACATATTTAACGATATCCGCATCGCCGATACCTTCGATGTCTTTACCTTTGCTCTGTACATAGCCCAGGGATGGACGCAGGCCGAAGTCGAACTGGTACTGTGCAACCACTTCGAAGTTCTGTGCTTTGTTCGCCACACCACCCGTGATTGGGGTCATGTTACGGTTTTCAGAGTAGGTGGTCGCCAGGTAGATGCTGTTAGCATCGTATTTGATACCTGCAGCCCATGCTTCTGCCTTGTCGCCGCTGCCCAGACGACCAGTAGAGGTCTGAGTGTCAGTACGGTCCGCAGAAGACAATGCACCCATCAGGCTGATGCCGGTATCAGCAATGGTGTAACCCAGTGACGCACCGTAACCGTCGCCATTCTGCTTAGAAGCATCTGAACGGCTGTTAGCGCTGGTCGCGTCGTTTTTGCCCTGATATTGCAGCGCGAAGCGCAGGCCATCAACCAGACCAAAGAAGTTATTATTGCGGTAAGTTGCCACGCCAGAGGTACGGCCCAGCAGGTAAGTATCGGTGTAATCGCTGTCACCGCCGAATTCTGGCAGAACGTCAGTCCAGCCCATTACGTCGTATACAACACCGTAGTTACGGCCATAGTCGATAGAACCATATTGACCAAACTTGATACCGGCGAAGCCCAGACGGGTTTTGTTACCACTGTTAGCATCGCTGCCTTCAGTGCGGTTACCCTGGAATTGATATTCCCACTGACCGTAACCGGTCATCAGGTCGTTGATCTGAGTCTGACCTTTGAAGCCCAGACGGATGTAAGTTTTGTCACCGTCTGAACCCGCGTTGTCACTGAAATAGTGCATGCCTTTAACGCGACCGTACAGATCCAGTTTGTTGCCGTCTTTGTTATAAACTTCTGCGGCTTGGGCGGTGGAAGCCAGTGCCAGCGCTGATACGACTAATGCCAGTGTGCTCTTCTTCATTTGCTATCAATCCCAATGAGTAAAATTTGTTGTACCCTTGAAAGGGTTTGTAAAACAGGGGACTTTTTACCGACTGGTGATGAAAGTTTTATGACAGTTTTTCTGATTTCTTGTTAATCGCGAACTTTTGGTCTACTGCATTGTCAGGGGATTTTTGTGCTTTTCCCCTTGCTGTTATTGGCTTCCTCGCTCACTCCTGATAAAACGTCCCTTCGCAGAATTTTTTTCTTATATGGCAGGAAAAACATGAGTGGCAGTCAGACCCTTGTGGTCAAATTGGGTACCAGCGTCCTCACCGGCGGCTCGCGTCGGCTGAATCGTGCGCACATGGTGGAGTTGGTTCGTCAGTGTGCACAACTGCACGCGGCGGGTCATCGTATCGTTATCGTCACATCAGGCGCGATTGCCGCTGGACGCGAACACCTGGGTTACCCCGAACTGCCGCCCACCATCGCCTCAAAGCAGCTGCTGGCTGCGGTGGGGCAGAGCCGTTTGATTCAGCTGTGGGAACAGCTGTTCTCCATCTACGGAATTCATATCGGCCAGATGCTGCTGACGCGTGCGGATATGGAAGATCGTGAGCGCTTCCTCTACGCGCGTGACATGCTGCGTGCGCTGCTCGACAACCATATCGTGCCGGTGATTAACGAAAACGATGCTGTTGCTACCGCTGAAATTAAAGTCGGCGATAACGATAACCTGTCTGCGCTGGCGGCGATGCTCGGCGGCGCGGATAAACTGCTGCTGCTGACCGATCAACAGGGCCTGTTCACGGCCGATCCGCGTACCAATCCGGAAGCGGAACTGATCAGCGATGTGCACCAGATTGATGATGCGTTGCGCACGCTGGCTGGAGGCAGTGTTTCCGGCCTCGGCACGGGTGGCATGGCGACCAAACTGCAGGCGGCCGATGTGGCCTGCCGCGCCGGTATCGACGTGATCATTGCGGCGGGCAGCCGCCCGGATGTGATCAGCGATGTGCTGTATGGCAAGCCCGTCGGCACCCGATTCCACGCACAGCAATCACCGCTGGAGAACCGCAAGCGCTGGATCTTCGGCGCACCGCCGGCTGGCGAAATTGTCATTGATGACGGTGCGCTGGCTGCGGTATTAGAACGCGGCAGCTCACTGCTGCCGAAAGGCGTGCGTGAAGTACAGGGCAACTTCTCTCGTGGCGAAGTGATCCGCATTCGTAACCTGCAAGGCCGCGATATCGCTCACGGCGTGACGCGCTACAACAGCGACGCCATGCGCATGATTGCCGGTCATCACAGCCAGGAAATCAGCGACATCCTCGGTTACGAATATGGCCCGGTTGCGGTGCATCGTGACGACATGATCGTCAGTTAAGGAGCAGATGATGTTAGAAGAAATGGGAAAAGCGGCGCGTGTAGCGTCGTACAAGCTGGCAGAACTCTCCACAGAACAAAAAAATCAGGTGCTGCTGACGATTGCCGATCGCCTGGAAGCGGAAAGTACCGACATTCTGGCGGCTAACGAGCTGGATTTGGCCGATGCGCGGCAAAATGGCATGAGCGCGGCATTGCTGGATCGCCTGACGCTCAATCCACAGCGTCTGAAAGGTATCGCTGACGATGTGCGTCAGGTGTGCCGTTTGGCCGATCCGGTCGGACAGTTGATCGATGGCGGCGTGCTGGACAGCGGTTTACGTATTGAACGTCGCCGCGTGCCATTGGGCGTGATTGGGGTGATTTATGAAGCGCGTCCTAACGTCACCGTGGATGTGGCTTCTCTGTGCCTGAAAACCGGCAATGCGGCGATTTTGCGCGGCGGTAAAGAGACCTATCGCACTAACGCGGCTACCGTTCGCGTAATCCAAAACGCGCTGAGCGAGCATGGCCTGCCAAAAGGTGCGGTGCAGGCGATTGAAAACCCGGATCGCGAGTTGGTTAACCAACTGCTGAAACTTGATCGCTACGTCGATATGTTGATTCCACGCGGCGGTGCAGGGTTGCACAAGCTGTGTCGTGAAAACTCGACGATTCCGGTGATCACCGGAGGTATCGGTGTGTGTCATCTCTATCTTGATGAAACCATGGAAATCGAACCCGCGCTGGAGGTGATTGTTAATGCGAAAAAACAGCGTCCAAGCGCCTGCAATTCACTGGAAACCTTGCTGATTCACCGCGATCAGGCTGAACGCTTTATTCCTGCATTTTTGCAGCGCATGGCGCAGGAAAACATCCCGCTGCACGGCGATGAAAATGTCCTGTCGCTGCTGCAAAACGGCCCGGCCAGCGTGGTGGCGGTGAAAACCGAACAGTATGACGATGAGTGGTTATCCAACGACCTTAACGTCAAGCTGGTGGCGGATCTCGACGATGCGGTTGCACACATTCGCGAACACGGTACGCAGCATTCGGATGGCATCCTGACGCGCAGCATTGGCAACGCCAATCGCTTTGTGAATCAGGTCGATTCCTCCGCCGTTTATGTCAATGCCAGTACGCGTTTCACCGATGGCGGGCAGTTCGGTCTGGGCGCGGAAGTCGCGGTCAGTACGCAGAAGCTGCATGCGCGTGGCCCGATGGGGCTGGAAGCGCTGACGACCTACAAGTGGATTGGCTGGGGCGACGATACGCTGCGCGGCTAATTTTCACTTCTGCAACACAATGGGCACCGTAAGGGTGCCCATTTTTTTTGCTTCCGATCCAATTATTTCCAGAGCTTTTTGATTTATTTCTGTCATCTATGGCGCCGACGCGCTTTTTCGCGCATTTTTTGTTTTAGGTGCTGGTATCAGCGTCACAGAACAATCCTGAAAACCCCTGTCAGAACAAGCTGTAGGGCATTCATTGCTGGTTTCCACCCCGTCGAAGAGGATAATGATCATCCAGCTTCATTGATAAAAGCTGTTGGGTAGTAAACTGACGGTAATATAAAATGAACTGGTAGCAAAAAAGAAAATAACATTCAGTCTTTAACTGATGGCAGATTATTAACTGATGGTTAAAAAAGAGAGTAGCAGACAAGCTTTTACTGCCAGGCTGATTGCCGCGTGTGATAGCGCGGGAATTGTCGGACATGGACGAAACAAACAGGTTGCACAGGCGCTGCAGAAAAGGGGATGCAGGATCTCAACACCGGGGGTCTGGAAATGGTTTAACGCTCAATCGATTCCGGATGACAGTAATCTACTGGCGCTCAGCCAGTTGCTGGACGTGCGCGTAGAGTGGCTGCAGTTTGGCATGGAGCAACCCGATGCCACGGTGAGCCAGCATGCACTTATTGACCCGCAACATCGGTTCCGCGTCGAGAGTCTGGATATTGGGCAGCGAAGCGCTCAGGGCATTGCTGCGCGTGATGAACTGGTCGAAACCATTCAGGCTATCGAGTATGGGCTGGATGAGGCACGCGTGCTGTTCAGCGGCCGTCCGGCAGAGAGCATCCGCCTCATCGCGCTAAACAATGATTCGATGGCCGGCACCTTTGCGCCACGTGATCAGCTGTTCGTGGACATCAGCGTGCATCGCTTTGACGGAGACGGGATTTACCTGTTTACGCTGGATGATCAACTTTATCTCAAACGTCTGCAGCTGCAGCACAGAAAGGTCGCGGTCATCTCCGACAACAAGCGCTATGAGACCTGGTACTTAACGCTGGATGAGGCGGCCTCATTGCAGGTCGTGGCGCGCGTCATCATGAGCCAGGCGCGTGATTACCAGATTTTAGGTTGATCACAAAACGCGCTGAGCAGGTAAAAAAATATTCCGGCTGAAATCATAAATTTAACCGATGGTAAATAAAAAATTAACTGTTGGTGTTTGCCAATGCATTAGAACCTGTTAATAATTTGACCATGGAAGGACGACATCACTGCTCCCGGATGAGCCCGCTCTTAAACAATTGAGGCGCTGCACAAGCGCGATACCCACCACCCAAAGTCAGTGAATTTTGGGATGGGGTGGATGCGCATTATGCAGCGTCGTCAGCTCTCTTCTGACTTCACTCTCCTCTGCTTATTCCTGGCCGCGAACGCAGCCGGGCGGGTCGATGTCGAGTGTTTGCAGTGGAATCACGGACGCCTCGGCTTCAGCCGACACGCCGCGCCTGCCACCCCATCGCCAAAGACTCATTCACAGGAGGAGTTATGGCGATTATCCAGTATGGCAAGTCAGTCTTCACCGGGAACGCGCGCACCCGCCGTCACCGACGCCGCCAGTCACTTAGCCGCCTGAAGCGCAGTATTGACTGCGCCTTAGGCCTTGAGCCCGATAACCCAAGCCTGCGTAGCGCAGAACGCATCTGCCAGCGCCAGACGCAATCGCGAGTCGACTGTGCGGTAATGGCCCCCACACCACGTCAGGCCGAAAGCGCCAGCTTCGACAACTGCTGTCTGCCCCACGTCCATTTGTACGCCGTGCGCTAAATCCTTGTCATATTTCCCAGCTTTAAGCGGAACGTTTCGTTGTTGCTCACTGTTTAGCCTCGCTTGAGCGTAGCGCGGATTACGCGTGGTCTCAGAAGGGCGGATAGATCAGTGAGATTTATGTTTTGGAGTCTTTGCGCAGTCATTTTTGCATCGTTGCGCCCGTCAAAGAGGAATCGCTATGAGCCAGATTATTGCCATTTTGAATTTTGAAGAGGGCTACCGCGAGGCGCCCTACCTTGATACGCAAGGGTTTCCTACCGTGGCCGGCGGTATCCGCATCGGGCCTAAAGGAGCCTCACTCAGCAACTACATCTTCCAGGTACCGCGACGAGTCGGGGATGTGTGGAAGCAGTGCATTGTGGAAAACAAAGTGCTGGAGATGAACCAGCGTGCTCTGGTGCAGCAAGCGCTAAGCAAGTGCAGTGAGGCGCGCTGTGATGTGCTGATCAGCATGGCATATCAATTGGGCGTTGATGGGTTATCCCTGTTTCGCGGCATGCTGAGCGCCATCACCCAGGGGGACTTTAATGGCGCCGCCAATGCCATGCTCGACAGCTTGTGGGCACGGCAAACGCCCGGGCGCGCACGGCGTCACGCTGAAGTCATGCGCAGCGGCAGCTACGACATTTATCGGGGGCTGTTATGAACATGAGATGGATGGTGTTTGTCATCGCGGTGCTGGCAGCAGTGATTGTGCTGTTGCTGCTCCAGCGTTTCACCACGCTGGAGTTTGTGAAGCATGCGCGACTGTTGTTCAAAACCTGGTCAGTATGGCTGGCTTCATTGGGTTCGATGCTCAGCGCCTGGGCGCAATCCTTCCCCTCATCCGCGCTGGATACCTGGAATGCATTGCCTCAGGACATCAAAGACATTCTTCCCCACAACTACCTCGGTTTGATTGGTGCCTTCATGGTGGCGATGGGGGTTCTGGCGCAGTTTGTCCGACAGAAAAACCTGATTGAACAGCGCAAGACGCTGGAGGAGAAACCATGACGCTTATTACTTCACTGCTTGGCGGCAGCTGGCACTGGCTGGCTGCGCTGGCGGGCATTGTTGCGGCACTGGTGGCCAGCTACTTCGGTGGCAGAAAGATTGGCAAGGTGCAGCAACAAGCCAAATCAGAGGTGGACTCCGCGAACAAAGCGGCCGTGCAGGCTGTCGCGGTTAACCAGCAGCAACAACAGTTGCGCGAGGAGGCTAAACGTGTGGAAGCCAGCAATCTTAATCTTGATGACGCTGCTGCTCGCGACAAGCTGCAGCACTCGAAATACAACCAGCCCTGAATCCCCCGTCGTTATCGACTCTGCTTGCACGCTTTTCTCCCCGATTTACACCCACGGCAATGATGCCGAGCGTATGGATGTTCGCACCGTGCGCGCCATCAACAACCACAACGATCTCTGGGATCAGCACTGCGGCCGATTGGCGCAGTAACGCCGTTCCCACACTTGCATTGCAAACCTGAAAAGGCCGAGGAGGCTATGATGATCGAAGTTAATTCATTCGCAGAACTGCGCACCACCACGCCGACTAAAAATGGCGATCTGGCGTTTTTGCGCCGCTACAACGCGGACTCCACCTTCCATGGAGGCGGTGACTTCACCGGTTTTATTGGCACCACTACTGCGACAGACGATGGCGGTACCTTAGCCATCGGTAATGGCTTTTACTGGAAACGCGTGATTAACGATCCTTCTGACGTGAACGTCTATCACTTTGGTGCCAAAGGAGACGGTTATGCCAATGACACGGACGCGGTTAATCGCATGCTAACCTGGACGCAGAATTACAGCGGTAATATTAAGGACCTGCCGATTCGTTTTCCCGGCGGGAAGTTTCTGATCAGTCCAATTGATATCAGCGGCACCGATAACGCCTTCTTCGGTCTGCAGGGTGATGATGTTGAGCTGGGTTCGCTGCCGCGTACCACGATTATCTCGGATAAGAGTGCCAACCCGGTATTCAAGGTGAAGGCGCGCCGCACCTCAATTCGCGGCATTGCCTGGAATGGTCAGGCCTCGGCCGATATCACCACCAACAAAGGCACCATCACTGCCGATATGTGCAGCAACGTGCAGCCGTTCTTCGAAAATACCTGTATCGAAGGCACCACGGTAAATATCTACTGTTTCCGCGCACAGAATAACGGCGGCACGGTGATTAAAGTGCTGGATACGCTGGACACCAAATTTGACCAGATTTATACCCTCTACACCTATGCGCGCGTCTTCGATGTGGGCTGGTCAAATTCACCAAATGGGGTATGGGATCACTCTACCGCGATTGAGATTTGTAACTGTAACTTCCAGACGGGTTATGGTGACGCCACGTTGTATATGCCGCGCTGTACACAGGGGATTTTGCGCAATGTGTGGATCGAGCACACGCGCAATCCAGGAGACTTGTCGGATGGTGGCTGGACCATTGACACGCTCAATATTGAGGATTGCGGCAATCCTTTCAATCTCAATAATGCGCGCGTGGTGATGCGTCAAATCAACCTGCAATCTGGCGCGAAAGTGTCGAACGATCTGGTGGCCGGCAGATGGCTCTCCACCTTCGAATATGGTTATCGCCGCGACGAGAGTTACGGTAGTTTCCTGACCGGATCGCTACGTGCCGGCTATTATAGCGGCTACAAGATCACCAATAACACGTCAACTGACAACTGGTATCGCCTGGGGCAGTTGTTCTTCCCGAATGCGAACCAGCAGTGGGTGATGGAGTTTATTGGTAAAGCCGATGCCACCCAGCCCACCGGCACCGCCGGCACCCCGGTTAACGTGGCAAGTAGCGGCAAAACCTGGATCAATTTGCAACGGCTGGAAACGGTGTGGGCGGATGCCTTTCATATGGGGCAGCCCGCCATCCTGGATATGCGTTACGGCCGTGTCGGTACCACTTATGCCGTGGTGTGGGTGAAGCTGAAAGCGAACAGTGGCGACACCATGCTGAACCTGAAAACTACCGGCCCAACGCGTTTCGATTCAGGCTCATGCTCGCTGTTCCAGTCTGATCTGTCGGTTGTTACCGATACCACCAACATGGGCACACTGAAGCCAGCCGCACGCTTTGGCATGCACAATGGGCTGGCGGGGATTGGTGCTAATGAGAAGGGCGTGCTGACAGTAGCCACTGCCGCCGGCACGCCAACCAATAAAACCGCGCCAACCGGCTTTGTGCTGGTGAATATCAACGGTGTCGATCGTAAACTTCCCTATTACGATTAGGTTCAGCACATTTTGGCGAGGCTTTGGCCTCGCCTTTTTTGTTTGTGGCGTGAGGCTGCCATCTATTTCATGGGGGCGGACTTCGGGCTGTGTGAAGGGGCCTCAGAGGCGCTGCATTACCCCTGCAATAAGGTAAGCACCTGCTGCGGCTGGAGGTTGGCTTTAGCCAGCACGGAAGAACTGGCTTGCTGCACAATCTGTGCCCGGGTCAGCGCGGAAACCTCCGCTGCATAATCTGCATCTTCGATACGTGAGCGAGCACTTGCCAGGTTGGTCGTAGCACCACTTTGTAAGCTTTGCGCCGAACTCAACCGATTGGCCGTTGCACCCAACTCACTGCGTTGGCTATCAACGCGTGCAATCGCTCTATCCAGTGTTGCCAGTGGATCATCAGGATGCTTCAGGCGGATCTCGTCACCCACTTCTTTTACGCTGGTGGTGGTGAGGTTAGTTGAGGTATCCGTGACCGAGGACACATTGGCCATATAGTAGATTTGAACATCACCGACGCCCCGTAAAGTCTTCAGCATCAAAGCGTTCGGTGCGCTGTCTTCCGTCACAAAGGTGGCGGTTTTGCTTTCACGCCCGTCAGGTACCCCCATGTAGTAGTTCCCATCACTGTCCAGCCGCAATACGTCATTGCTGCTGACGCCCTGGGCATCGGTATACCTGACATCGACATTGGCGGGATCCAGCGTGATGTACGAAGTACCGGTCACGCTGGTGACGTCATTAAAACTGTTGATGCTGGTGGCGCTGGTGGCCTTAACACTCAGGCTTACGTCGTTGCCATCCGAGGTGGTGGTCACCGTGGCGTTGTAATATTGGTAGCTACCGCCGCCATTATCCACTTCCATCACATATTGTCCGCCTGTGGTGCGGAGTAAGCGTGCATCACTGTTGGCAACTGCATTGTTTAAGCTATCGCTAAAACTCAGGGTCGCACTACTGGTGGTGACGGTTGGCGTGGCGTTCACCGTGGTTGGCAGTGTGGTGAAATCACTGTCCGTCTTCGCAGGATCGGTGGTCATTGTCGCCGTAATGGCGCCACTGGAGCCGTAACTTATGGTAGCAGGATAATAATTATCATCCTGTTGAATATAATACTGGCCGCTGTCTTCAGTCAGCGTTGGGGCGGGCGTGTTACTCAATGCGGTGCCAGTATTATCCTGGTAGTTAATCGAGGTCATGCTGCGGGAAGCAATGCTCTCCACCGGGCTGTAAAGCGGCACGCTGGTGCTTCTGCTAATTAAAACATTACCCGCCGCTGAGGCGGTATCCCAGCGGGCGCTGACACTGGCCAGATAATAGGTTGGCTTGCCATCGCTGCCTGTGGTTTGAATGAATTGCTGGCCATTGCTACTGCTTTGCACCAACTGTGGCGAGTCCGCTGCAGGAGAGTAGGCCACGGTAATGTCCGGACTACTCAATGACATATTCAGCGCCAAACCGGTCAGGCTCGGAACCGCCGTAACCTTGCCACTGATACCGCTGATCACGAAGTCATCCAGACCTAACTCACTGACGCTGAATCCGCTCGATAAATCGACGCCAATCTTTTGATTATCATTGGCACCCACCTGAATTCCCACACGACCCGCGCTGCCATCCAGGAGTTTTAATCCGTTGAAGCTTGAACTGCTGTTGAGGCGATTGATCTCCTTGAGATTCAGGTTAATTTCCGCCTGAATGGAATCGGTATCTTCCTGAGAGTTGGTGCCGTTCAACCCCTGCACCGTTAGCTGACGGATACGCTGCAAGCGATTGTTGACTTCATCCAGTGCGCTACTGGCAGTATCCACCATCGATAAACCATCGCCAGTGTTACGCTGCGCCTGCGCCAGACCACTCTGCTGGCTGCTAAAACGGTTTGCTATCGCCTGGCCTGCCGCATCATCACGGGCGCTGTTAATGCGCATCCCTGAGGACAGGCGCTCAATCGCCACGCTCAGTGCGGAACCATTTTGGTTTGATTGCTTCGTCGCGATCATCGCAGACACGTTGGTTTGAAGGCTGATCATCGGGGTTCTCAAGGCCAAATTGCACTGTATGCATTATCGGCATCTCATCCCAGACTTTAAAAAATATTTGAGCTAAGTAACCTTTATTGGCTACGCTTCGCTTAAATTATCAGTGTTTTATTCGATAAGTTTGCCTTTGAAATTAATGTTGTTCTGCATAGTGTTGCATAAGCGGCTTTTTATGGAGATATCGACAACAGACTACTAAATATAGTAGGTCCGAAAGTAACTGAAGATTAATTACAGTTTAATTCAATGAGATGATTTGCCTGATAACTTAAAGAACAACGTGTTAGCGTCGGATGGCCTTTTAAATTGTTTTCTATCTTATTATTCCTAACAATCTGTTACAGCTGAACTTATCAATTTGAAGAATCCCAATTCATCACGGCTAATCTTTTCCACTCTGCTTAATCCGTTTATCAGCTAAGTAAATTCCGTATTGGCCTCCAGGCCATTGACCTCATCGCGTTGTCTGGTGAGAATGCGATTAAAAGTTTGAATCAGATCGCAAAATTAGGGCCCTGAGCCCATTGCAACACGGCTGCGAGAGCCATGTTGAATTAACGCCACTTGCCTTTATCGAACGGCGAAAGACGCATCGAGATAATAAAAAGGCAGGGCATACAGCAAAATCGTTAATGTCGTAACGTTCGTTGAGAAGGCCGTCTTTAGATGTACCTTTTCAATCCCGGTCGGCATTTCTTGTGGTGCAAAAAAATTCAGTAGGCTGCACCCGTTTTAATCATATTGAATGGCATATTGATAATTGGCGTTTCTTATTGATGTCACGGTGATTGCACTAAGCGTCATCTTGTCTTCAATATGAGATTTAATATAACCACATGATATTTAACTGAACTCGTCTGAGTGCAGTGTGGTTTCTTTGCGCCAAAAATAGCCCGTAACAGGTAGTCAGTAAACTGGTAGCTGTAAGCCAGGGGCGGTAGCCTGCGCTTTTAGTTAAATGAATGAATAATAAAATTGCACGATTTGATTGGCGATAATCTTATTTAACCCACCGTTTTATGAGAGTTAAAAGGCCGGCGATTTCTGCCTGAGGAAACTCCTAAATAAATCAAAGTTAATGTTAAGTCGGACGAAAGGGACGTGAAGTTTGGCTTAGTCATGATTCTCACTGAGGTTGATCTGTGAAAGATAAATTAAAAAATTCGATGTGGATGATTGCTGAAAAACTCATCGCAGTGTTTGGTCTGATTTTTGTGACGTCCTATGTCGCGAAATATGTTGGACCGACCACCTTCGGCATTATCTCACTCTCCATGCTGGTGTTTCAGTTTATTCAGTCGATCGCCGTGATGGGCAGCGATGTGATTTTGCTGAAGCGTATTTCGCAAAATCGTCATTCAGGTATTCGCCTGATGATGGCGACTTTTCTGCTGGTGATGCTGATTTACTGCGGTTTAGCGCTCAGCGGCATGGTGATCATGGGAGAGGCGTGGAGCCGTGAAGCGCTGGTATTTATCTGCGCAGCGGCGATGGCCTGTCTGTTCTCGTCGATTGATCTGGTCAATATCTACAACGAGGCCATGCTCAACGCTCGACTCAATGTGATCGCCAACGTGATCGGCCTCGCCATCAGTCTGTCAGTGCGCTTCATTATTTCGTATCTGCAACTGGACCCTCAGTTTCTGGCGATCCCCATTGTGCTGGCTACGTTGCTGCCGTTCAGCATCAAGCTGGCGATTTTCTGGCGCTATCATCGCCAGGGGCCGATTCCGGCGCTGCGCCACATCAAAAAGTATTCGCGCTACATGGTGGCTTCTGGCATTTCGCTGGTGTTCTCGGTGATCGCTATCGCGATTTATACCCGCGTCAACCAACTCAGCGTTTCGTATTTCCTCGGTGTAAAGGAGGCGGGGATATTTGCTGTTGCCATGACGCTGGCAACCTCATGGGTGTTTTTACCTAATGCCTTGTTGGCCTCATTTTTTCCGGCGTTCTTTGCCGAGCGTGATGATGAGCAGTCAATTGTCAAAGCGCAAAAACTGCATCTGCTGGTCGTGGGGGTGTCCGCCATTGTGATCATGGCGATATGGCAACTCGCAGGCTGGTTTATCCGTGACTTTTACGGCGAGGCGTATCTCGATGCCATCGCGCCGACGCTGCTGCTCAGTGTGGGCGCGATGTGTGGTGTGCTCAGCAGCCTCATGGACCGTTTTATTATTAAGTACAACGGTTATCGCTTTTTAGTGAAAAAGACCTTTGCGGTATTAATTATCTGCCTGGCATCGTCCATTTTATTGGTGCCGCTTTTGGGTTTAACCGGCGCTGCCCTCAGCGTGGTATTAACCGAATTCCTCTCTTTCTCGCTGCTTAATTATTTCTTCACTGCGCAACCGGTGATGCGTATTCATCAGATTTTCATCAACCCCAGGAAACTATGGCAGTTATTTGTCAATTACAAAACCTCAGACAGTAAAGAGAGTTTATCATGAATGAAAAACCACTTTTCAGTATTATTATTCCCGTCTATAACTCACAAAAAACCATCAAGCGGACATTGCTGAGTGTGCTTAATCAGACGTTCAGCGATTATGAAATTGTGGTGGTCAATGATGGTAGCACTGATTCAACCCTAAACGTACTGGAGGAGTTTTCACGTTATTATCAGGTCACGGTAATAAACCAAAGGAACGCCGGTGTCAGCGCGGCTCGCAATAGCGGATTGCAACAGGCCAGTGGGGAATATGTTCTTTTCCTCGATGCAGATGATTGGGTGGATGATGATTTTCTAATGATCTTCAAACTGAATCTGGATGCATGGCCAACGGAGTCGGTAGATTTGATGGTAGGAAACCTCAACGACGGCCGTGTGGGCAAGGTCTCTCAGGCTGGCTTCTTCAGCAACGAGGATATTCCTTATGTGCTCGGTGAGCTGGAGATGAGCGACAACATTGGTTATTTGCATAATAAGTGTTATCGCCGTCAGATACTGAGTGAGCTGAATCTGCGCTTTATTGAGGGGATCTCAATGAGTGAAGATCTTTTATTTAACCTCAAATTCTTCAGCTGTATTAGCAATTTTCTGGTCACTCAGGGAACGGCTTACCATTATGAAGATGTTGCCGGTTCATTATCCAAGCAAAAGGTGCATTATAGCGAGCTTAAAGTCAGGAAACAGTTTCTGACCACGCTGTATGATTCTATCGTTGAAAAATATCAGGGAAGTAATCTCGATTACCTGCTAAAAGGCATTTCAAAACGCGTACTGGCGTTAGATATGCAAATTGTCACAGCGATGTATCATTCGTCGTTTTCACCTGCGGACATCGCGCAGGAAATAAATGAAATAAAGCGGGGGAAATACTCGAAAGGGATTTTCATTCTGCTGAATAAAAATGAAAAACTGAAGTACATGATTATGAATTTGAATACTATCACAGCGTACTATTTCCTCTATGCACTCTACAGAATGCGCGCATTCTGATTTGAAATTCCCCCGGGATTATTCTCTGTCATTGTCTGCTGCGGATATTCCTCAGAATGCCGAGTGGAACGATGGCTTCGCCAGAGAGCAGTTGCCGGGGGAGTTTCACCTTTCTCTACTGCAGTCCCTGTGGCAACGGTTCGCCGTTGCCACATTTTCTCTGCCAGCACGGCCTGCTTTTCACTCCTCGCTGTCTCACGCATGATTCTCCTGCCAATACCCTGGCGGTCTGCCATTCGCGCCCGACAAACCCTTGCACTCCAGCATGCTCTCAGGTCAAATAGCGCCCCATGCAAACGTTTGCGTGCGCGAATCATGCATTTTTGTTGATTAAATAACCGATTCGCGCATTTATGATGGCTTTGTGATGCATGTCTTGCGTTCAGGCAACCTTAAGTCGTCAAAAACGCGTAGCATGTGCCCCGTCGCACCAATGGCATGTTTAGCCGCCGTGATTTCGGCTGCATTGTTTAAAAAGCTTTAAATTCTGGAGAGACAGATGGACAACTCACAAACCGTTGCGCAGGGCACGGTTGAGGCCCGTTCAACAGGCTGGCGTAAGAGTGATACCGTGTGGATGCTGGGCCTCTACGGTACAGCGATAGGCGCAGGCGTTTTGTTCCTGCCTATCAATGCAGGTGCAGGTGGTCTAATCCCCCTGATTATTATGACAATCCTCGCGTTCCCGATGACCTACTATGCACACCGAGCTCTGACGCGCTTTGTGCTGTCGGGTAAAAACCCCGGTGAAGATATTACTGAAGTGGTGGAAGAGCATTTCGGTGTGGGCGCAGGCAAGATCATCACCTTGCTCTATTTCTTCGCTATTTTCCCGATCCTGCTGATGTACAGCGTGGCGATCACCAACACCGTCGACAGCTTTATCGTGCATCAACTCGGGATGGTCTCGCCGCCGCGCGTGGTGCTGTCATTGGTACTGATCATCGGCATGATGACGGTGGTACGCTTTGGCGAGCAGATGATCGTCAAGGCAATGAGCGTGCTGGTGTTCCCGTTTGTCGCGGTGCTGATGCTACTGGCCGCCTATCTGGTGCCACACTGGCACGGCGCTGCACTGGAAACGCTGTCGTTCAGCCAAAGCGCTGGCGATAGCAGCATCTGGATGACGCTGTGGCTGGCAATTCCGGTGATGGTGTTCTCCTTTAACCACTCGCCGATTATCTCGTCGTTCGCGGTGGCGAAGCGCAACGAGTATGGCGCAGCAGCGGAAAAGAAATGCTCACGCATTCTCGCTAGCGCACACTTGATGATGGTGGTGACGGTGATGTTCTTTGTGTTCAGCTGTGTGCTGAGCCTATCACCGGCGGATTTGCAGGCGGCGAAAGAGCAGAACATCACCATTCTCTCCTATCTGGCAAACCACTTTAATGTGCCGATGATTGCCTGGATGGGACCGATTGTGGCGATGGTGGCAATCACCAAATCGTTCCTCGGCCACTATCTGGGTGCGCGTGAAGGCTTCAATGGAATTGTGGTGAAATCGCTGCGCAGCCGGGGAAAAAACGTGTCGCCTCAGCGTCTGAACCGCGTCACAACCGGCTTTATGCTGCTGACGACCTGGCTGGTTGCCACCTGGAACCCGAGTATTCTCGGCATGATTGAAACCCTCGGCGGGCCGATCATTGCGATGATTCTGTTCCTGATGCCGATGTACGCCATTCAGAAAGTCCCGGCGATGCGTCAGTACAGTGGCAAAATCAGCAATGTGTTTGTGGTGATTGTTGGCCTGTTAGCGATTTCGTCGATTGCGTATTCGCTGATGCATTGATGCAAAAGGGCGGCGCGACTCCTCGCGCCGCTCTGTCTTACACTGCCGCGGTTTTGAAGACGCTCATTGACTGCGCCAGACGATCGGCCTGCTCCTGCAACGCTTGTGAAGCGGCAGAGGCTTCCTGCACCAACGCGGCATTTTGCTGAGTGACCGCTTCCATCTGGGTTATGGCCAGATTGATCTCACTAATACCACTGCTCTGCTCGCTGCTGGCAATGGTAATTTCACTCATGATATCCGCCACGCTCTTCACGCTGTTCACCACTTCACCAATGGTGGTTCCCGCGTGCGTCACCAGACGGCTGCCTTCATCCACTTTCGAGACTGAGTCTTCAATCAGGACTTTGATCTCTTTCGCGGCAGAGGCGGAGCGCTGTGCCAGATTGCGCACTTCGGTGGCGACCACAGCAAATCCACGGCCTTGTTCACCGGCGCGAGCAGCTTCAACCGCAGCGTTAAGCGAGAGAATGTTGGTCTGGAAGGCAATGGAGTCGATCACGCTGATGATATCGACAATCTTTTTAGAAGAGAGAGTGATCGCCTCCATCTTCTCGATGACCTGTTCCATCACCACGCCACCCTCTTTGGCAACGGTTGAGGTGGTGGCCACCAGCTGATTGGCTTCACGCGCGTTATCCGCATTGTGCTTCACGGTCGCGGTCATCTGCTCCATGGCGGAGGCGGTCTCTTCCAGCGAGCTGGCCTGCTGCTCGGTACGGGATGAGAGATCGATGTTGCCGCTGGAGATCTGATTTGAGGCCACGGCAATAGTGTCAGAACCGGCACGCACGTTGGACACGATGGTCAGCAGGTTATCGTTCATCGCCTGCAGTGCCTGCATCAGCACGGCGGTTTCATCTTTGCCGCTGACCTCGATGTGGGAGCTGAGATCGCCCGCCGCCACTTTCTTGGCGATGCCAACCGCTTCATTGAGCGGGCGGACAATTGAGCGCGTCAGCATAAAGCCAAGCAGCACGGAGGCGGCAATCGCAATCGCCGAGAAGATCAGTGTGATTTCGATGGCGGTCGAGCCGTCATCAATAATGCCCGTCCCCTCTTTGCGCAGTTGATCGGACTGTGAGTTGGCAAAAGCCACCGCGCTATCAAGGTAGGCGTTCTGGGTACTGGTGATTTTCTTGAGCACATAAGTGCTGGCTTCTTCAAGCTTGCCTGCACGTACCAGATCCAGCACTTCATTCTTTTGCTGCTCAAACAGCTGGCTGGCGGCCAGCAGACCGGCGATTTTCTTTTTACCGATTTCGGTAACCTGAATGGCTTCGATCTTTTTCATGGCGCTGTTGGTGCGCTCGGTTGCCTCATCCAGCTGCTTAAAACGCTGTACGTTGTTTTCCGGGCGCAGCGTATCAATCACCATGCCGCGTAAGTATTTGATCTGATCGTTCACACCATCGCGCACGTCAAAACCCAGACGGACTTTGACATAGCGGTCTTCCACAATGGAGGTGATGCCGTTTTTAATGTTGTTGATTTTCATAATCGACGTCACACCGACTACCCCCAGAAGGGCCACAACAAGTGCGAAGGCTATCCCTAAACGGACGCCCACTTTCATATTCTTTAAGCTCAACATTGGTTCTCCCCGTAATGCTAAATAGTGTTGTTTTCAAGACGGAAAAGCAGGCTGAGGGCCCGCATCAGGCTGATGTTTTATAAGGTAAAGATACTTTCCGGGCGTAATTAATCTGGTATGGCAGCACCGGTTCAAGCGCTATCAGTTATCGGTTGTTAATGTTTTAACTTTAATTTTTTAGAGGTGCGTCACAAAACCGTTAACATGATTAATGAGTGGATCGGTTTTATCAGGGAAGGCAGGACGTAAAAAAGGCGCGAATAACGCGCCTTATAGGGAGGTAGGTGAGATTAGAAAGGATTAACGTTTCTTTTCCAGCACGCGATGGATCACGCTCGACAGTTCATTAATCTCAAATTTCGCCACATAGCCATCGGCGCCGACTTTACGCACGTGGTCTTCGTTGGCACTGCCGGAGAGCGAGGAGTGGATCACTACCGGAATCTGACGCAATGCATCATCACGTTTGATATTACGCGTCAGGGTAAAGCCATCCATCTCTGGCATTTCCAGATCGGTTAACACCAGCGCGATTTTGTCGTGTATCGACTCGCCTGCCGCTGCGGCTTCTTTCTGCATCTCGTTAATTTTGATCCAGGCTTCCAGACCGGTGTTATGCATGATGGCCGGAATGCCCATGCTTTTCAGACCCTGTTCCAGCAACTGACGCGCCACTTTGGAGTCTTCCGCGACAATCGCCACCTGGCCAGGCTTGAGGTTGAAATCTTTCGCCGTCTCAGCACTTGGCTCAACGCCACGCACCGAAGGGATGATGTCATACAGAATCTGCTCAACGTCCAGCACCATTGCCAGATTGTTGCTCTGACCGTCGGTATCGAGGCAGGCGATACTGGTGATATTGCGGCTGCCAATGCCGGCTTCGGCAGTGTGCACCTGGTTCCAGTCGAGACGGACGATATTCTCCACCGACTCCACCGCGAAGGCCTGGGTGCTGCGCGCATATTCGGTCACCAGCAGCAGATTGAGGCCGGTTTCCGGTTTACAACCGGTCACTGCGGGCAGGTCGATGACCGGGATAAACTGACCGCGAATACTGGCCATACCGAGCAGCGGTGACTGCATACCCGCTGCACGGGTAATGGTGGGCATCGGTACGATTTCGCGCAGTTTAAACACGTTGATGCCGTATAGCTCAGATTTGCCTTTCAGCTGATCGGAACCCAGGCGGAACAGCAGCAGTTCGAATTTATTGGAAAGCGCAAGGTTAGCGCGTTCATCGATCTCTTTCTGAAAATTATCCATCATGGCCTCAAGCGGAATCTGGGCTGGGTAAAGGGGCAATGATTAACTTATCGGCAGCGCGGAAAAAAAATGAAGGGGCGGGGCAGAAAATTTAGCGCGAGAGTGAATACCCTCGCGCATAGGGGATTACTTCAGCAGGATGGCGCGGACGCTTTTGCCTTTGATCTTGCCTTCTTTCAGTTTGATCAGCGCTTTCTTCGCTTGTGCGGCATCGATCGCCACATAAGCGTGGGTTTGTGTCAGGTCGATCTTACCGATTTGATCAGCGCTGAATCCGGCTTCACCGGTGAGCGCGCCGAGGATATCGCCAGGGCGGATTTTGGCTTTACGACCACCATCAATGCACAGCGTCATTTTGGTGGCAGGCAGAGCTTGCGCCGCTTTCCCTTTCAGGGTAGCGGAGGAAACCCAGTTGAGTTTCTGGCTCAGATACTCTTCCAGCGCATTAGCCCGCACCATTTCATCGGGCGCGACGAAGCTGACCGCCAGTCCTTTTTCGCCTGCACGACCGGTACGACCGATGCGATGGATATGCACTTCAGGATCCCATGCCAGCTGGAAGTTCACCACCAACGCCAGCGATTTGATATCCAGCCCGCGTGCAGCCACGTCGGTGGCAATCAGTACGCGGATGCTGCCGTTGGCGAAACGGATCAGCACTCGTTCACGATCGCGCTGCTCCAGATCGCCATGCAGTGCCAGTGCACTGATTTGACGATCGTTCAATGCCGCTGCAACGTCATCACACTCACGTTTGGTATTACAGAACACCACGCAAGAAGCGGGCTGCTGCTGGCTGAGCAGGGCACTGAGCAGATTGCCACGCTCACTGACGCTGGCTTCGATAAATTGCTGATCAATAGCAGGCAGTTCCGCTTTGTCTTCCGTGGCCACGGCCAATGCATCGCGCTGGAAACGCTGGCTGAGGCTGGCGATGGTATCCGGCCAGGTGGCAGAGAACAGCAGCGTCTGGCGTGCATCCGGCGTGAAACCAATGATCGCTTCCATATCGTCTCGGAAGCCCATCTCCAGCATGCGATCGGCTTCATCTAACACCAGCGTTTGCAGTGCGGTGAGATCGAGGTTGTCGCGCTTCAGGTGATCAAGGATGCGGCCCGGCGTGCCGACCACAATATGCGGTGCGTGCACCAGCGAATCGCGCTGCGCACTCATCGGTTGACCGCCGCACAGCGTCAATATTTTGATGTTGCGGGTAAAACGTGCCAGCTGACGCAGCACATTACTCACCTGATCGGCCAGTTCACGCGTTGGACATAGAATCAACGCCTGAGTTTGGGTTCGGGTGTTGTCAATGCGCTGCAGCAAGCCAATACCAAAGGCTGCCGTTTTACCGCTGCCGGTTTTCGCCTGCGCACGTACATCGCGCCCTTCAAGAATGGCGGGCAATGAAGCCGCCTGAATAGGTGTCATGGCGTCGAAGCCCATCTCGCGCAGGTTGTCGAGTTGGCTGGCAGGGAGTTGCGTCAGGGTAGAAAAAGCGGTCACGGGAATGTCTCAAATAGCGGTCAGGATTGCGGCGGTCAGTCTCGCAGAAAGGGCTGCTATCGGCAATGCAAATTGCGCAATTGATAACGCATTGAAATCAATTAGCGCGATGATCGTTTGATTAAATTTTCGCCTTTAATAGGTGTAAAATTCTAATCATTTTACTCTTTGTGACCGGTTGCTTCAAAAGATGTGAAACGTCTTTCCTGAATGAAAAGGTGCAATTAGCGTTGATAAAGGGACTATATAGCGTCTTTTTGACCTGTTTTTGTCTATGTTACGCTTATGTGTCACTTAAGATGGGTAAAATTCCGATTAAAATAACCTGCCGTTTTGCTTTATATTTGGCGCGCCATTTGGCAAACAATAATATATTCAGAGGTCCACTTTGAGTCTTTACGTCCAGGGACAAAACGAAGACATTCTGAAAATCGTCGGCCGCGCCGTGTTAACCCTGCATCTGCACGGAGAGACCCTGTCTTCGGATAAAGTCAGCTCCATGATTGCCTGTTACGCGGAAGAAGAGCCTGTTAGCGACGATGAAAACCAGCGTTTATACGCGCTGGCGATTCAGATGTTATCGTAAATCCAGCAACTCGCATGGGGCGCTTGCCGCCCCTGCATTTTTCGTTCATCAAGCCTCCGTAAGGAGGCTTTTTTGATCTCAGACGCTGAACACCGGCATACCGCTGTGGAAGGTGGCTCGTACCGGCGAGATGCGGGCGACAGCCTCAGCGGAGCAGCTTGCTTCAACCAGCATCATGCTGGCGTCATCCTGGACTTTTGGCCACTGGCGCTCGCCCTGGTTCGATAGCGGCAAGATGCCGCCGGTGGCAATGTGCAGTGCCCGGCTCAAACCAAACTCATCCGAACCGCGATAGAGTTGTGCATACAGGTTGGCTTTCTCCAGCATGCTGCCGGTGCCAAACGGTGACCAGTGATCGATCACGCTGTCGGTGCCGGTCATTACCGTGATGCCCGCGGCCTGCAATTGCGGTAACGGCATGGTGAGTTTGCCGATGGGGATGGTGGACGCCACGCTCATCTGTTGTTCAGCCATGCCTGCAATCATCTTATCGAGCGTTTTGCCTTCCAGCGTGGCCAGCGCAAAGCCATGGCTCAGCGTCACTCTGCCTTTGAGCGGCGGGTTCTTCGCGATGGTGTCCACCATATACTGAATGGCCGCCATGCCAGAAGGTGCGGTTTCGTGCAGATGGATATCGACGCCACGATCAAAATCGAGCGCAATCTGGAACATGGCATCCAGCGAGGCCTGCATCGCGCCATCCACATTGGTGGGATCCAATCCGCCAACGTACTGCACGCCCATCTGCATCGCTTCGCGCATCAGGCCATCCACTTTTGAATGCAGTAAACCGTGCTGTGGGAAGGCGACAATTTCACAGGGAAATTCGGGGTGGTTCGCCAGCGCCCGCTTCAGATGCTCCAGGCTTTTTAGGCCACTCACCGGATCAATGTTGCAGTGGCTGCGTGCTTCGGTGGTGCCTTTACTGTGCAGCAAACCGATCAAAGCTTCGGCACGCGCCTGCGAGGTTGGGAGCAACTGCGGGATCAATACCTGCTCACGGGCGATCATATCCATGATGGTTTTGCCCTGGCGCGGACGTGGGGCTTGCCAGGGGCCGCTGTAAAATGTTTTGTCCAGGTGGATGTGCATGTCGCGGGTGCGTGGCAACAGCAGCGAGCCTTCGGCATCCCACTGCGGAATGTCGGCGTTGCGCGCTTTACCAGCGGCTTCGATGGCGGCAAATTTGCCGTCTTTGACGGTGATATCGTAAAGCGCAGTACGCGTCGCGATGATGTCGTTGCCCTCACGCTCAAAGCCTTCCTCGAGGCGTACGTTGAGCAATTGGTAATGATCCACGCGCGGTGGCGGCGTAGAGATTGGCGCTGCGGCAGAAGAGTGTGAGGGAGCGGCGGCGCTCATGCCGGCAGCCAGCAGGCTTCCGGCTGCGGTGAGGCGGACGCCCTGGCTAATGAAATCGCGACGGCTAGGTGAAGTGAGGTGCATCAGAGGCTCCAGTCAACAAGGAAAACGTTAATCTGGCAAAACCCAGGGCGCGGCGCTGCGATATTTCCCACTGCTGAGCAGTGGAAAAATCACTGCCACTTTAACTGGCCAAATTCCACTAACGCCACGGCCAGCGCCTGTTGCAAATCATCCTGTGGAGAGCGGCAAAACAGCGCCAGCTCAAAGTGGCTGATCGGCGGTAAGCCTGCGGCTTCGTCCAGCACACGATGGCCGGGCAGGCGACAACTGGCAGGCAGCAGCGTTAAACCTAATCCGGCCGCGCTGGCACTGGCGAGTGCCACCAGACTGGCGCTGCTGTAGCTGATGCGCCAGCTGCGGCCCAGCGCATCCAGCGTCTGACACATCTCCTCGCGATACAGTCCCTGCTGGGGAAATACCACCAGCGGCACTGGCGTCTGCTCAAAGCAGGGGTGTTCGGCGCTGTCCAGCCACAGCAGGGGTTCCGGTCGCGCTGCCAATGGGCGTTCACCGCCGGGTTGCTTGATCAGCATGATATCCAGCTCTTCTCGCTGCCACGCACGATGCAAGTCGACATACATGCCGCTCATCACATCGAGGCGCAACTGAGGATGCTCTCGGCTAAACTGCGCTAACAGAGCTGCGGTAGGGGCGGCAAAATCCTCCGGTACACCGAGGCGCAGGACGCCATCGCGCCACTTGTCGCTCAGCACATCGTGCGCTTCACCGTTGAGCGCAATAATGCGGCGGGCATAGCCCAGTAATTTCTCTCCCTCTTCAGTTAAGACCACCTGATGCGAGGTGCGCTCCAGCAACGCTTTGCCAATCATCTCCTCCAGGCGGCGCACCTGCTGGCTGACGGTGGATTGCGATAGATGCACGCGGTCGGCGGCGCGCGTAAAGCTGGCGGTTTCGCATACCGCAACAAAACTAAGTAACTGCTGCGGCGTAAACATCGGCTGACGATTCATTTTTCCACTGATCGCTATGGTGTTATTTCATTTCCAAATAGTAACCATTGCTGCGACCCTGACAACCTTTCTACTGCAGGATTGTGTATGAACCGACATTCCAACGGATTGACGCTCGCCGCTTTGGTGCTGGCCGGGCTCAATATGCGTCCGTTACTGACTTCTGTTAGCCCATTGCTGGGCGAACTGCGCCAGGCCATGAGCCTCTCTTCCATTGCCGCTTCGTTGTTACCCGCCGTACCGATGGTGATGATGGGCGCGGTGGCGCTACTCAGTGCCTCCCTGATGCAACGTGTTCCGCTGCAACGTTTGTTGATCGCCGGGCTGGTTCTGCTGCTGCTGGCGCTGGCCGCACGCGGTGTGATTCACGACGGGCAATGGCTGGTGGTCAGCGCGCTTTTTGCCGGGCTGGGGGTTGGCGTGGTGCAGATGGCGATGCCAGGGTTGATCCGCCAGCGCTTTGCCCAGCGCAGCGCCCCCGTTACCGGGTTGTGGGCGGGCGCGTTAATGGGCGGCGGAGGATTGGGGGCAGCACTCTCGCCGTGGCTCAGTGCGCATTTCGGCTGGTCACTGGCGCTCACCGGTTGGGCATTGCCCGTATTGCTGGCGATTGTGCTGTGGTGGATCGTGCGTGTGCCGGTGGCGCAAAGCGCAGAGACGGTATCTATGCCCTCGCTATGGCGCAAACCGCGCGCCTGGTCGCTGGCACTCAGTTTTGGCCTGGTGAATGGCGGCTACGCCACCTGCGTGGCCTGGCTTCCTGATACCTATCATCATCTTGGCTGGTCAGCGCAGGCAGGAGGTTCGCTGCTGGGCGTAATGATTCTCTGTCAGGTGGCTGGCGCGTTATTGATGCCATTACTGGCGCGCAAGGCGGATCGCCGTCCACAGCTGATTATCAGTTTAGTGTGCCAATTGCTGGGTATGTGCGGCTTCCTGTTTGCCCCCCTGATGGCGCCATGGTTGTGGGCGGCGATTGCCGGATTTGGTTTAGGGGCCGCGTTCCCGCTGGCGATGGTGCTGGCGCTCGATCACCTGCCGCATCCGCAGGCCGGCGCTCGACTGGTGGCGTTTATGCAGGGCGCAGGTTTCATCATCGCAGGGTGTATGCCGTTTATCGCCGGACAGTTGCAGGCGATGACGCACAGTTTTAGCAGCGTGTGGATGATGCAGGGGGCCGTGACGGTGGGATTGATTGTGCTGAACCTTCGCTTTCATCCCCACAGTTATCATCGGGCCTTTGGTCAGACAGAATGATGATTGGTCCTACCAAATCGATTTAAATGTTGCCGCATCGTCACAGAACACGAAAAATCACTCCAGCTTCGTTGCTTTAGGTTAACAATGCATTAACTATCTGGAGCCAGAAAGCCCCGCATCGCATTTTGGTCCTACCAATTTCGATGATCAGAAGGGCAAGACCTGTGGCGCAAACCTGCATTGCCGTTGCGCCGCACTCATCTGGTAACCTCTGGAGATAACGGCATGCCGGTGTGGCAACAAAACTACGATCCTCTCAACAATCTGTGGCTCTCCAGCCTGGTGGCGGTGATCCCGATTGTGTTCTTCTTCTTCGCCCTGCTGAAGCTCAAGCTGAAAGGCTATCAGGCGGGCACCGCCACGGTGGTGATTGCACTGCTGGTGGCGCTGTTCCTGTATGGCATGCCGTTGGGCCAGGCGCTGGCTTCCGTGGTGTATGGCTTCCTGTACGGCCTGTGGCCAATCGCCTGGATCATTGTCGCGGCGGTGTTTGTGTATAAAATCTCGGTGAAAACCGGGCAATTCGACATCATCCGTGCTTCGATCCTCTCCATCACACCCGATCAGCGCTTGCAGATGCTGATCGTCGGATTCTCCTTCGGCGCGTTTCTCGAAGGGGCGGCGGGTTTTGGCGCACCGGTGGCAATCACCGCAGCCCTGCTGGTGGGATTGGGCTTTAATCCGCTGTACGCGGCTGGCTTATGCTTGATCGTCAACACCGCGCCAGTAGCCTTTGGTGCGATGGGGATTCCGATTATTGTCGCCGGTCAAGTCACCGGACTCGACAGCTTCCAGATTGGCCAGATGGCCGGGCGTCAATTGCCGTTCCTGACCCTCATTGTGCTGTTCTGGATCATGGCGATTATGGATGGCTGGCGCGGTATCAAGGAAACATGGCCAGCGGTGATCGTCGCGGGCGGATCGTTCGCCATTGCGCAGTTCCTCAGCTCCAACTTCCTTGGCCCGGAATTGCCGGACATCATCTCGTCACTGGCCTCTCTTATCTGCCTCACGCTGTTCCTGCGCCGCTGGAAGCCAGTACGTATTTTCCGTTTCGATGAGAAAACCGCCGTTGACCCGACGCAAACCTCTCAGCGCTATACGCTGGGCCAGATTGTGCGCGCGTGGATGCCATTCCTGTTCCTCACGGCTACCGTCACTCTGTGGAGCATTCCGCCGTTCAAGGCGCTGTTTGCTAAAGGTGGCGTGATGTATGACTGGGTGTTCAGCGTTCCGGTACCGCTGCTGCATGAGCTGGTGGCACGTATGCCGCCGGTGGTGAGTGCGGCAACGCCTTATGCGGCCATCTTCAAGTTTGATGTGCTGTCAGCCACCGGTACAGCGATTATCGTGGCGGCGGTGCTGTCCGTGATCTGGCTGCGTATGAAGCCCGCTGCGGCGATCCAGACCTTCGGTGAGACGCTGAAAGAACTGGCACTGCCCATCTACTCCATCGGTATGGTGCTGGCCTTCGCCTTTATCTCCAACTACTCCGGATTGTCTGCCACACTGGCCTTAGCGCTGGCGCACACCGGCAATGCCTTTACTTTCTTCTCGCCGTTCCTTGGCTGGCTTGGCGTGTTTCTGACAGGATCTGATACTTCTTCAAATGCGTTGTTCGCGGCGTTGCAGGCCACCACCGCGCAGCAGATTGGTGTGTCGGATGTGCTGCTGGTGGCCGCCAACACCACGGGTGGCGTGACGGGTAAGATGATTTCACCTCAGTCGATCGCCATCGCCTGCGCCGCCGTGGGGCTGGTGGGTAAAGAGTCGGATCTGTTCCGCTTTACCGTTAAACACAGTCTGATCTTCACCTGCATGGTGGGGGTGATCACAACGCTGCAAGCTTATGTCTTAACCTGGATGATTCCATGACAGAAAACACGCCGCGATTAGCGGAAACGCTACGGGCGCGATTGCTCGCCTGGATTGAGGAACACCAGCTGGAGCCGGGTATGCGCTTACCGGCCGAGCGCCAGCTGGCCGCTGAGTTCGGTGTGTCACGCTCATCATTGCGTGAGGCGATTCAGCAGCTGATCAGTAGCGGCGTGTTAATCAGTAAACGCGGCGGCGGTACCTGGCTGTGTGAGCCGCAGGAGCCCTGGTCAGAACAGCGGATTGTCGAACCGATTCGCCAACTGCTGGCGGACGACCCGGATTATCGTTGGGATATCCTGGAAGCGCGTCACGCCATCGAAGCCAGTACCGCCTGGCACGCCGCCTTGCGTGCCACTGAAGCGGATAAAGAGAAGCTGCGTCTTGCCTTTGATGCTCTGCTCAAGATGCACGACTGTGACGATCCCGATATCGCGGCGCAGGCCGACCTGCGCTTCCATCTCGCTATTGCTGAGGCCTCGCACAATGTGGTGCTACTGCAAACCATGCGTGGTTTCTTCGATTTGCTGCAGTCTTCGGTACTGCACAGCCGCCAGCGCATGTACACCCAGCCGGTGATTTTTAATCGCCTGAATGAACAGCATCAGGCGATGTTCGATGCGGTGATGGCCGGTGATGCCGAGGCGGCACGCCAGGCGGCGATGGATCACCTCGGCTTTGTACATACCACCTTGAAATCGCTCCATGAAGATGAAGCCCGACAGGCGCGCATTACCCGCTTGCCAGGCGAATCCCTGGATAATCGTAAGGAAAAAAACTGATGATCATCTCTGCAGCCAGTGACTATCGCACCGCGGCGCAACGCATCCTGCCCCCGTTCCTGTTCCACTACCTTGACGGCGGCGCGTATGCCGAACACACCCTGAAGCGCAATGTGTCCGATCTGTCGGACGTGGCGCTGCGTCAGCGGGTGCTGAAGAACATGTCCGATCTCAGTCTGGAAACCAAACTGTTCAACGAAACGCTGTCGATGCCGGTGGCGTTAGCGCCTGTGGGGTTGTGCGGCATGTACGCGCGACGTGGGGAAGTGCAGGCCGCGCGTGCAGCGGCACTGAAAGGTATTCCGTTCACGCTCTCCACGGTATCGCTGTGTCCGATTGAAGAGGTGGCGCCAGCCATTAATCGTCCGATGTGGTTCCAGCTGTATGTGCTGCGCGATCGTGGCTTCATGCGTAACGCACTGGAACGCGCGAAAGCGGCGGGCTGCTCGACGCTGGTCTTTACCGTAGACATGCCGACACCGGGCGCACGCTATCGCGATGCGCATTCGGGCATGAGCGGGCCAAACGCGGCGATGCGTCGCTACTGGCAGGCGGTAACGCATCCGCAGTGGGCGTGGGATGTGGGGCTGCATGGCCGTCCGCACGATCTCGGTAATATCTCAGCCTATCTCGGTAAACCTACGGGGCTGGAAGATTACATTGGCTGGCTGGCCAATAACTTTGATCCGTCGATCTCATGGAAAGATCTGGAGTGGATTCGTGAGTTTTGGGATGGCCCAATGGTGATCAAAGGCATTCTGGATCCCGAAGATGCGCGTGATGCGGTGCGCTTCGGCGCGGACGGCATTGTGGTCTCTAACCATGGCGGACGCCAGCTGGATGGCGTGCTGTCATCGGCGCGCGCACTGCCCGCCATTGCAGACGCCGTGAAAGGCGATATTGCCATTCTGGCCGACAGTGGTATCCGCAACGGGTTGGATGTGGTGCGCATGATCGCGCTCGGTGCAGACACTGTCCTGTTGGGCCGCGCCTTTATCTATGCGCTGGCGACGCATGGTCAGCGTGGCGTTGAGAATTTGCTGAATTTGATCGAAAAAGAGATGAAAGTGGCGATGACGCTGACCGGGGCCAAAAGCATTGCTGAGATCACCCAGGACTCGCTGGTGCAGGCGAATGCGCTGCTGAGCGAAGCGGGTCTACATCCGGCTCGACCACGTGCCGTGAGCTGAGTTGCGGAAAGCAAAATTAGAGGCGTTGTCTATACTGACTGCTGTCTGACTAACAGGAGGAATGACATGACCATTCATAAGAAAGGATCGGCCCATTGGGAAGGCGACATCAAAGGCAAGGGTACCGTGAGCACCGAAAGCGGCGTGCTGAGCAACCAGCCTTATGGCTTCAATACCCGCTTTGAGGGTGAGAAGGGCACGAATCCGGAAGAGCTGATCGGTGCTGCACATGCGGCGTGCTTCTCCATGGCGTTGTCGCTGATGCTGGGTCAGGCTGGGCATCCGCCTAAAAGCATCGACACCACTGCGGATGTGTCGCTGGACAAGAAAGGTGAAGGTTTTGCCATTACCAAAATTGCACTCACCAGCACCATCGCGCTGCCAGGTATCGATAGCGCCAAATTTGATGAGATTATTCAGAAAGCCAAAGCGGGCTGCCCGGTGTCACAAGTCCTGAATGCTGAAATTAGCCTGGACTATACGCTGAATAATTAATCGCCCTTACGGGTTACCAGCGGTAGAATAACGATGCGCCTTAGGGCGCATCGTTGCTTTCTGCCGTCTGGAGGATGCGTGGGGAAAAAACTGGCTGCAACTAAACACTGGAAAATGATTGTGGTGCTGCTGTGCATCTGCGGCGCGCTGATGCTGATTCGCTGGGCGGCGATGATATGGGGTTGAAAGACTGGATCTGCCGCCATAAGCTCGGCGTGCTAGTGATGGTGATTCTGGTGCTGGAAGGGGTGCACTATCTGCTGACCGCCTCCTGGTTGCCATGGCAACTCGGTTGATTCAGGCGTACTCGCTGTCTGGATGGCGAACGTTACGCACACTGCTGCGCGCAATGCGATAGGCCTTGCGTGGGTCGCCCGCCACAAACTCAAAGGTCGGCGAGTAGTAGAATGGCAACCAGCCTTCAAAGCTGCTCTCCCACTCCCAGCGCACCGGGCAGGGCCAGAGAATGCCATCATACAAAATGTAATAAACCCAGCGTCCGTTTGGACGACGGGGGCGAGTCTTCTTCATGGGATTCACAACGGTAATAGTGTAAAGCAGCTTATATTTTGGACGCTATGCGCCGATCTTGCAATGCCGTCTGGCTTATTTTTGTACAGCTCAAATAAAACTGGCACCGAATTAACGGTGCACTTCCCCGCACAGCAGGACCACATTCGGTCGAACTTTATGGATGCGGTCGGCCATTTGCTCACAGGCCACTTTGGTCGGGTAGATACGTTCTGACACCGGTAAGGCGTCACAGGCATCATGTCCACACGCGCTCACTAACAACACAAAACCAATCAGCATGATTGGACTCCTTAAACACGTTCCTGATGATACGGAAGCAGTGGCTGTTCGTTCCTTTTTTTAATCCAGTATAGCCAAACGGCAGGAGAGTCAATGATCACCTTGAGCGGCCTTGTGGTGCGAACGGTGAGATTATAACCAGCCGGACACACATCACCATGACAATCTGAGCTAAACTGTGCGGCCCTGACAAAAATGATGAGTGAGTGACCAATGTTGAACGAAATTGCCCATCCGGCCAGCAGCCCAAAACAAGCCGCGCTGCAACTGGTGATTGAACTGGTGCGTGCAGGCAAACTCAGCCCAATGCAAGGCGATGCTTCAAACATGATTTCTATTTACGAGCAGTTCAAAGCCCATTTTGAGGCGGACAAACACAAAGACTCGGCCATTTCCTGATGCTTTTATTCTGAAAACAGCGCAATCTCTTGCGCTGTTTTTTTATGCATAGAACCAGGCGGGCAGAATCGCGATCAGGTTATTCAGCGTATGCAGGAAGATGGGCAGCGCGAGGCTATTGCTGCGCAGACGGGCGTAACACAGCAACAGTGAAAACAGCGTCAGGGCCACGATGGTCTCCCAGTGCACGTACTGCGTGTGCATCGCGGCGAACAGCAGCGAGGTGAGTAGCATGCAGGCGAAGCGACTTTTCGGCGCCCATAACAGAAACCCCTGTAACAGAAAACCGCGGAACAACACCTCTTCAAACACTGGCGCGAGCAGCACGGCGGTCAGCAGCAGGATCAACATCGAACTGCGACCCTGTTGGCTCTGGGCAATCAACCAGCCTTCCGGTTGCAGGAATTGCGTTTGCGCCACCATCAGTGCCACCAGCGCACCCACAAACAGCAACGCCTGGCCGGGACGCAGATATCCCAGCGGAATGTCAGTGCGGCGTTGGCAGTAAAAACGATACAGCGGGTAAATTACCGCGAATTCGAACAAGCAGAGCACCGGCACCAGTAAACCGTTATTACGCAGCGCCCCGTAGTTGGGAAACAGCGTAATCAGCATGGTCACGACGTAATACACCACAAAGCTCGCGGCATAGAACAGCGTCAGCGTCACTTTGTCGGATTGGGTGTCCATAATCAGCTCAATGGGCAGAGGAAAACGCATAGTAGCAATGGCGATCATTGCTGTCGAGATGGCCCCACACAGAATCGCACTGCTCAAAAATTCCGCCGCGAGGACTAAATCTGCGGCGGCCTGCGCCGATAACCGAAAAAACCATTACAGGACAGAGGCGTCTTGAACGCGCACTCTGTCTTCTCTTTTGCTGCCTCTGTTTTGCGAGCATATTGCATGAATTCTGAGTATCACCGGCACGCGACCTTGCCTGCCAGGGCCAATATGGAAGCGCACACCGTTCGGGTGACGCGACGCAGTTTGCGCACCTTGACGTCGTTGCTGTTTGGCGTGCTGCTGCTTTCAGTCGTGATGGTGCTGGTGATAGCCCACCGACAAAACAGCGACTCGATCCAGCAGGATGTCAACCTGATGCGCCAGGCCTGGCTACAGCAGCAGGAGAAGATGATCATCGATGTGCGTGATTATGCGAACTGGGGGGAAGGCTGGAAAAATTTGCACCTGACGGTGAACAAAGTCTGGGCGTGGGACGAAGAGAACTTTGGCCCCAGCCTCTACAAAGAGTATCACTACGATGGCGTGTTTGTGATCGATGGTGCCGGCAAAACGCGCTATGCGGTGGTGAATGGCAAATTGTCAGAGGCGTCGCTGGAAAGTTGGTTGGGCGGGCAAAGTGCACTGTTGCTGGCCGCCGCCCGTCACCAGCCTGATGATGGCATCACGCGCAATGCGATAATCAACCAACAACCGGCATTGGTGGTGGCTGCGCCGATCACGCCAGGCAAGGTGCCCGATCTCCCCACCATCCCAGGCCCGGCTTCGGTGATGGTGTTCATCAACATCATGACGCCGGAAAAATTGCAGGCCCTTGGCAAGTCGCTCAATGTGATTGCGCCGCGCATTGCCAATGGCTTAAACGATGCGCTGTATGAACCGCGGTTGGTCGAACCGGTGATTCAGGGCGAGCCACTGGTGCTTCGCTGGCAGGCCAAAAATCCCGGCTTCGGGGTGATCTGGCTGATGATGCCATTACTCTGTTTCACGGTACTGGCGGTTGCTTTGGTGACACGGCGGGTGATCCGCCATGCGCTGCATAACGCCGTCATTTCCGATCGTCGCTTTGAAATGCTGGCCATCAGCCAGCGTGAACTGGCCAACAGTGAAGAGCGTTTTCGCGATCTGGCAGAAGCGGCCTCGGACTGGATTTGGGAAGTTGACGATCAGGGCCGTCTTTGCTATCTCTCCTCGCGCTTTGCGGCAGTCACCGGACACGATATTAAAAGCTGGATTGGACGCCCGCTGGATCAACTCCTTAGCCATCCTAGCCATTCGCTGGTGGCCTGGCTGCTGCGTCAGGGCGATGAAATGCAGCATGTGCCGCTGCGCTGCCAGTTTATGGCCGCCAATGGTGAGCGTCGTATCGGTGAACTGATGGCGAAGACCATTCGCCGCAACGGCTTGCGCACCGGCTTTCGCGGCACGGTGTCCGATATCACCCATGAAGTGGATGCGGAAGCGCGCATCCAGTTCCTGTCACGCCACGATCTGCTCACTGGCCTCGCCAACCGCATGCAACTGCAGGAATTTCTGACCACGCATCTGGAACACGCCACGCAAGAGGCACCGCTGTTTGTGATCAGCTTCGATCTGGATCAGTTCAAACCGATCAACGATTCATGGGGCCACGCAGTGGGCGATGTGGTGCTGAATGAGATTTCTCAGCGGCTGAAAAATCTGATTGGTCCCGATGAACTGGCGGCACGGCTGGGCGGGGATGAGTTTATTCTGCTGCTGCGCGAAAGCTCGCGTGCCGGGCTGGAGTATCGTTGCCGTGCGCTGCAGCGCGCCGTCCATCAGCCAATTATCACCGGCTCACACCAACTGAGCCTTACCGCCAGCATGGGGATTGTCAGCGCACCGCAGGATGCCAGCCAGCCGGAAGCCTTGCTGCGACTGGCGGACATTGCACTCGGTCAGGCCCGCACGGCTGGACGCGATCGCTGGGTGTGGTACTCCAACGATATGGCCAACCATATTCAATCGAAACGCGATATGGTGCAGGCGATTGAAGAGGCGCTGCGCAACAACACGTTTTCCCTGCACTATCAGCCGCGTTACCAGCTGCAAAGTGGACAGCTGGCTGGCGCAGAAGCGCTGATTCGCTGGCAAGTGGCTGAGGATCAATGGATTACCCCTGACCGCTTTATTCCGCTGGCGGAAGAGAATGGGTTGATCGCGGCCATCAGTGACTGGGTGTTAATGCGCGCCTGCCATGATGCCAGCGATTGGGGCGACCAGCGCTACGTATCCGTGAACATCTCTCCGGTGGAATTCCGTAACAGCGATCTGGTGGATCGTGTCGCACACGCGCTGGCGGTGAGCGGTTTACCGGCCACACGGCTGGAACTGGAGATCACTGAAAACGTGACCTTCGAGCATCCCGATCGTGCGCTGGAAATCATGCAGGGGTTGCGTGCGCTGGGCGTGCGGCTGACGGTGGATGATTTTGGTACTGGCTATGCTGCCTTAGGCTATCTCAAAACCTTCCCGTTCAATGGCTTGAAAATCGATCGATCATGGATGAAAGAGTTCCCGGAATCCAGGCAGGCGCAATCAGTGGTGGCGGGGATTGTCGGATTGGCGCGGGCATTTGCACTCACCATCACGGCAGAAGGGATTGAAACCGAAGCGCAGCTCAATGAGCTGAAGGCGCTTTCCTGTGAAGAGGGGCAGGGCTATTTTCTCGGCAAGCCAATGCCACTTGCGGCGTTTAAAGTGCGCTTGCAGGATGAAAAAGAAGCCGCTCAATAAGTGCGGCTTCTCGGTTATGGCGGCAGTTTAGCCGCCCGTCTCATCAGGGCTTAACGCACCCGCACCGCAACCACGGTCATCAGGATGGCAAAGCCGATAAAAATGGCAAGTTCCATCATCGTCACCTCAGATAATTCTTAGTTAATTGTAGTGACTCAGCGCGTGAACTTTAGACCGTGCGTGCGGTTAATCCTGGAAGTTGAGAGGAAGATCGCGTGTTAGAGCACAATTATTCGACTAATCCTCTGTCATTGTTTTCACAATAAGGGCTTGCTTTGTTACTCTCGGGAATGGTTCGTTTACTATCCAGGAGGAGAAACTTGTGACCCATTATGGAAAAGCGTTACTGGCCACGGCCTTTTTTGCCTTAACCGCCTGTCAGTCCGCCAGCAAACCGGACAGCACCGCTGCCGTCAGCCACGATCCCGAAACCGATCAGTGTGGCGCATCGCAATATCAGAATTATATCGGCCAGCCACTGAGTAGCCTTGATACCCAACGCTTTGCGGTGCCGGTGCGCGCCATTCCGTGGAACGGTGCCGTCACCATGGACTTCAACCTGCGCCGTCTGAATTTTACTGCTGATCAGAGTGGTAAAATTTCGCGGGTTTATTGCGGATAAATTCAAACGGACATCGCATTGTCATCGGGCTGTCATGGCGCCGGGCGAGGATAGCTGCGCATTACGGAGATTTCCTCGTCACTCTCGAATATGCAATGCTCGTCTTGTTTCTTCCCGCCTCGGCGGGAATTTTTTTATCTATTAATCCGTACTGGATTGATGAGGAGCGACGATGAGGCACACCAAAAAAATTCTGCTAATCACCCTGCTATTAAGTCCACTGGCGCACGCCTCGAGCGAAGCCGCCTGGCAGCAAAACGCGCAAACCCGGCAGCAAGCCTGTCTGAAAGCCAGCGGCCTGAAGGCGGTGAAGGTGGTGGGGAAACCGATTCAGTATGACGACAGCGTCGGCTACGACGCGGTACTACTGGAAGGGCGTTATCCGCAGAATCACATGAAAAATCAGATTGGGCGTGAGCTGTGCCTGTACCAGCGTACAAGCGGAAAAGCGGTGGTCAGCGAGGCCGATCACCTGCGCGCAGTGAAGTAACACGATATGGAGGCGCGCCCGCATACGGCGCGTCTTAAAGTCCCTGAACGCTGTAAATGTCCTTTAAATCCGCCGCACACAAGGCGATTTTCCCGGCGGCTGAATGACGGCACCTTACGGCTTTTGTTGTCTGTCTTCCAGCAACTGCGCCAACAGATTGCGATAGCTTTGGAGCTGCTGCTCATCCCCCTCAAACTCCAGTTTGGCAATCACCCGCGCAATGATCGCTTTGCTGGTCGCGGGCTGACCATCATCCATCAATTCGCGCATGATCGCTGCCAGCAGATCGCTCTCGTGCGGCGCATGCCAGGCAGGACTGTTGAAGTAATCGGTAATCGCCCGGCTGGCGCTATTAGGATGTGCTCTCATGGCTGACCTCCGCAGAGACAACGATGCCCACCGCCGTTTATTGGCAGCATTGGGAAACATGGGTTAAGCATGGGAACTGTCCAGAACGGGCAGCGCCTCGCCAGCGATGGCCGGTGATTTTTTAAACATAGATGCGGCGTCGAATATTGTCAGTAATGGATAGACATATTTTTTCACGTTTGCTCTCTATCGCGATGCGCTTATCTTGCTGAGTTGTTTGTTTCAGCACATAAAGACACTACAAATCGTGCCCCTTACACTATTTGCTGTGAGCAGAATCACGCACGGCAGCGGAAAACTGCGTTTTTAACCCGATGCCATGTTTTGCCGTCCAGCGATGTTATGAGGTTGTTAGACTGAACCCTCATTTCATTTTTTCTGATGTAGATGCCCATGCTACGCTCCATCGAGTCCTGGAAGGTCAATCTGATTTCGGTCTGGTTTGGCTGCTTTTTCACTGGATTGGCCATCAGCCAGATCATTCCCTTCCTGCCGCTCTACGTTGAGGAACTCGGTATCCATGGCGCCAATGCACTGAGCGTCTGGTCAGGTCTCACCTTCAGTATCACCTTCATCGTCTCTGCTGCGGTAGCGCCGCTGTGGGGCAGTCTGGCTGACCGCAAAGGGCGCAAGCTGATGCTGTTACGCGCATCCTTTGGCATGGGCGCGGTGATTCTGTTGCAGGCGTTTGTGACCGAAGCATGGCAACTGCTGCTGCTGCGTGCGCTAATGGGCCTGACATCCGGTTATATTCCTAATGCGATGGCGCTGGTGGCCGCTCAGGTTCCGCGTGAGCGCAGCGGCTGGGCATTGAGCTGTGTCTCCACCGGACAAATTGGCGGCGTGATTCTGGGGCCGATGATCGGCGGGCTTCTGGCTGACTGGCTGGGACTGCGCATGGTGTTTATTGTCACGGCAGTGCTGTTGATGGTGAGCTTCCTTGTCACGTTGTTCCTGATCAAAGAGACCGGCTACACGCCAGTGAGCAAGCAGGACAAAATGAGCGGACGCGAGGTGTTCCGCAGCCTCGACAATCCTCGCCTGATGATGTGTCTGTTCGTCACCACCATGGTGATCCAGATGTGTAACGGTTCGGTGAACCCGATCCTGACGCTGTTCGTGCGTGAGCTGGCGCCCGATGCGCAGAATCTGGCCTTCCTCAGTGGTGTGATTGCCGCACTGCCGGGCGTTTCGGCGCTGATCTCCGCCCCTCGTTTGGGTAAGCTGGGCGATCGCATTGGCACGCAGCGCATTCTGATGGGCACCATGCTGTTTTCTCTGGTGTTGCTGATGGCGATGTCATTCGTTACCAGCGCCACTCAGTTAGGCGTGCTGCGTTTCCTGCTGGGCTTTGCCGATGGCGCGATGATGCCTGCAGTACAAACGCTGCTGGTACGCCACTCGCGCGATAATGTCACCGGACGCATCTTTGGCTACAACCAATCCTTTATGTATCTCGGCAACGTGGCCGGCCCGCTATTGGGTGCGGCGGTGTCTGCTGCGACCGGCTATCGCTGGGTCTTCTTCGCTACCGCCGTGGTGGTGCTGTTGAATGTCTTGCTTCTGCGCCGCTTCTATCGCCGCCCGAAAACCGAGCTGACTCCACCGCTGAGCCAGCAAGGTGAGGCGGCGAAGAAGTCTACTGGCGCAGCGTCAGCGCGTAGTGCCACTGCTGCTGAGAAAGCAAAAACTCCGGGCTGACGCTGGGGCTCCAGGAATCGTCACCGCCCACGCCCATATGGAAGCCATCAAGGTGTAGCCAGCAGCCTTCCTCTTCCCGCAACAGATGGCGATGCGAGGTATCACGCAGCTGTTCGAGGCTGTAGCGGCTGAGCGAGAACGCAAAATCGCCGCTCGCCTGCCAGCTGCCGGTATCAAGCTGGCGCGTACCGCAGCGCAATCCATTTTCACCGGGAAACACATAGGCGGTACTCAGCGAAGTCAGCGGCTGCTGCCAGTGTGAAAACTGCGCCGCCAGCTGACGATCCGGATAGTTTTCATGCGGGCCCAGGCCGAGCCAGCTCACACTCTGCGGCGCGCTCCTCAACTGACAACGCAACCCGATGCGCGCGGGAGCAGGCAAGCCCGGCGCCTGTTGCACCTCGACACTGACGCTCAACTCACCGTTGCCACCGATCTGATAACGCTTGTGGCTGGTAAAGATCACCTGCCCATTGGCCTGCCACTGATGCCAGGTTTCAATCAGCACGCTGTGTTTCAGACTATCGACCTGCATATCCAGCAGCACCGCTTCCAGCTGGTTATAGCCCGCGTGTTTCCAGCGCTCCACCCATGCATTGGGATCGACATTGGCGGCTTCACTGGTGCCGATATCGTTATCAATCGGCGCGCGTACAAAGCACTCCTGCAATGACGTCAGCATTGTCTCTTCATCGTTAACAAACCACTGCACCAATTCGCCACTGCGGCGTGAGAAGTGCCAACGCTGTTGCGGCAGTTGCACAGCAACCAGATCGTGATTGGCAATCAGTTCTGGCGCGATGGGCGTGGCATCAATCACACGGGGCACTAACGCGGCGGGCAGCGGCCACTGATCCCAGGCTACGCGGGCATCGGCTTCCGACCATGCGGTGGCAGCAATCTGATGCACCGCGAGATTCAGCCGCGCATTCCCTTGTAAATGTTCAGCGGCTGGAATATCAATCGTCTGGCTGCCCTGCGCGACGAGATGCAGCGGCAGTTCGCCCTGCGCGACGGAAACGCCATCCTGTTCAATCGACCAGCGCAGCACTTCATTATCGCTGCTGCGGAACAGGTACTCGCTGGAGATCGTGAAACGCCAGGCATTACTGGCATCGCGCTGGAACTGGAAGAATTGCTGTGCACGCTGCGCTTCAAACAAAGCCGGATGCGGCGTTCGATCGGCAAACACCAGACCGTTCATACAGAACTGACGGTCGTTAGGCGTGTCGCCAAAATCGCCGCCGTAAGCCTGCCATGGCTGGCCTTGTTCGTCATAACGCGTCAGGCTTTGATCGACCCAATCCCAGACAAAACCGCCCTGCAGGCGCGGGAACTGACGGAAAGCCTGCCAGTATTTGGCGAAGCCACCGAAGCTATTGCCCATGGCGTGCGCATACTCGCACAGGATCAGCGGACGCGTTTCACCCGGCAGGCCAATCCATTTTTTCAATGACCACTTCGGTACGGCAGGGAAGGGCTGATCCTGATCGACGCGCGCATACATTGGGCAGACAATATCGGTGGCGGCAGTACTGGCGCCACCGCCTTCATATTGCACTGGACGGGTCGGATCGCTGCTTTTCACCCATTGATAGAGCGCATCATGGGTACTGCCATGGCCGGACTCATTGCCGAGTGACCAGATGATGATACAAGCGTGGTTACGATCGCGCTGCACCATGCGCGTGACGCGCTCGCTATAGGCGGCGAACCAGCGTGGATCGGCCGATAAACGGTTCATTGGCTGCATGCCGTGGGTTTCAATATTGGCCTCATCAACGACATATAAGCCATATTCATCGCACAGGCGATACCACCGCGGATGGTTGGGATAATGCGCACAGCGAACGGCGTTGAAGTTGTGGCGCTTCATTAATTCAATATCGCGCCGCATGCTGGCTTCATCCACCACCTGGCCATTTTCCGGATGATGTTCATGACGGTTCACGCCGCGAATCAGCAGGGCCTTGCCGTTGACGCACAGTTGACCGTTTTCAATGCTGACACGCCGGAAGCCGACATCGTAGGCTTCGGCTTCAATCACCTGCCCGTTGTCATCCAATAGCGTCACCACGGCACGATAGAGATGGGGCGTTTCCGCACTCCACAGCAGGGGATTTTTTATCGGCAGCACCAGCAGCGCGCGCTCTGGGTAATGCCCACGTTCGTCGATCACCGCACTGCCCGGCGCTTGTTCTTCACTGCCGATGCAGGTTTCGTCCTGCCACAGGCTCACACGCAGACGGCACTGATTAAGCGGTCGTTCACTGGCGTTAATTTTGACACTCACGCGCAGATCGCCACGGATATATTCCGGGCTCAGCGCCGTTTCGATTTGCACGTCGGCCAGTTGGGTTGATGGCTTATGGAGCAGGCTGACGTCGCGGAAAATCCCGCTCATGCGCCACATATCCTGATCTTCTAAATAGCTGCCATCGCTCCAGCGCAACACCATCACTGCCAGTCGGTTCTGGCCACGCTGTAATGACTGACTGAGATCAAACTCGGCTGGTAGGCGGCTGTCCTGTGAATAGCCGATCCACTGGCCGTTACACCACAGGAAAAAGGCCGAGTTAACGCCGTCAAACACAATGCGCGTTTGTCCTTGCGTCAGCCAACTCTCATCGATATTAAATGTGAGCGAATAACATCCAGTGGGGTTATCCTTAGGAACAAACGGCGGATTCACAGGAATCGGATATTGCACGTTAGTGTAGATTGGCGCGTCAAAGCCATGCAGCTGCCAGTTTGCAGGCACGGGCAGGGAGTGCGCGCCAGGCAAATCCTGCAGCAACCAGCTTTGTGGCACCGCTTCAGGCTGTGAGAAATAGCTGAAACTCCACTGTCCATTCAGTAACTGGCGTGATGGGGAAGGGGCATCGTCGCGCGCACTGACTTCATCGCGCCAGCTGGAAAACGGCGGATGGGCATCCAGACGGTTCAGGCTAGTGATCACCGGATTTTCCCAGTCGCGACGCGCCAGGATATCACTGAGAGAAAGGGTGGGCAGGGTCATGGTAAGATCTCATTGATTGTAATGCGCTCACATTGCGTCATTTCGCGCGGCGTGTAAAGTGATCGACCGCCCGCAATGGTTGAAATTTTCTTCAATATGATGATGCCTCTGTGGTTTTTTTGCGGGCGTAGTGCCAGTAATTTGTTAAGCGTGGTGAGCAGAGATGAATAGCGCCGGGTTGCAGAGAATTCTGTATTGTCGTGCCCGTTACCGCCTCATACACTCAGCCCGATTTCACCATCCAGAGGTAATTATGGTCCGTATTATTAAACTCGCTGCCGTTGTGGCATTGGTGACCGCGTTGAGCGGTTGTATCTTCCCACCGCCGGGTGGCGGAGGCGGTTGGGGTGGTCCTGGCGGCGGTGGCGGTCCAGGTCGTGGCTTTATGGGACCCCATTAATTAGCGCCAGACGTTAATGCATGATTACGCGCGAAACGTTTCGAAAAAGCCCTATCAATGAAGTGAAACGTTTCGCCGTTACATATTGAAATTCCGTTTCTTTTTTAACGCTGCGCTTATTCTAAATTTTAAGCAAACCGCCAAAAATCCCTGTTGTTTTAACCCCCTCAATGCTAACGTCTGTTTTCCATCTCTTATTGAGCCTGTCGCATGAAAAACCTTATCGCGGAACTTCTGCTAAAACTGGCTGAGAAAGAAGAAGAGTCAAAAGAATTAGTGGTCCAGGTAGAGGCATTAGAAATTGTGCTGACGGCCATGCTGCGTAAGCTGGATCCTGAACAATTCAACGAGATTGCGGCCGGTATCGCCACCGCGATGCCTCCACTTGCCCCTGCGGCAGAAACCCCAGATACCACTCTGCTGCGTAACTACGTTGAAAAGCTGCTGAATCATCCCCGCGTGTAAGCGTCACGCCACGCTGAAGAACCGATTTTGCTGTTAGCGTGCTCGCAGCAAGCTCTGGACGAGGGAATATATTTTTTTCTGCATTGCTTATTTCCTGCCATGATTAAGAGGCAATAATTCTATGGAGATTCCGGCAATGAAATCGTGTCTTTTGGCAATGATAGCAGCAGGCCTGCTGTTGGCGGGTAATGCGGGTGCAGCAGAGAAAACCGCCCAACAAAATAAAATGACCATGTGTAATCAACACGCTTCCTCTCAGGATTTAAAAGGGGATGCGCGTAAATCCTTCATGAGCGACTGTCTGAAAAAAGACAGCAAGATGGGCAGCATGACGCCGCAGCAAATGAAGATGAAAACCTGTAATACCGACGCGGCTGATAAAAAACTCAGCGGCGATGCACGCAAGACCTTTATGAGTTCCTGCCTGAAAAAAGCCTAATCGAATTGCACCTGATTTAAGGGTTCATACTGCGTATGAGCCCTTTTTTATTGCTTCTCACTCGCTCCCATTCACCGGTCAGAAGAAAAAGTAATAGCCGGAGCGTCGTCACATTTTAAACGCGGTAATGCTGCCAGGATGCATTAATCCTAAATAAGGACTAATTAAAAAATAATCTATCCTTCCCCTCGAACCGGATGCTTTCGTCGGGCAGCTTTGACCTGTGGAGACGGCTATGAATGTGCTTGATTATGCTGTGATGGCGCTCTATGCGCTGATGATAGTGGCCATTACGCTCTGGGCGATGCGTAAAGTCGGCAGCACGCGTGATTTCTTTGCGGCAGGCGGGAAAATGCCCTGGTGGTTGTCGGGCGTCTCGCATCATATGTCCGGCTACAGTGCGGCCGTGTTCGTGGCCTATGCGGCAGTGGCTTATAACATGGGCATCACCATCTATTTCTGGTGGGCGTTTCCCATCTCCGTTGCGGTATTAATCGGGTCGCGCCTGTTTGCCCCACGCTGGGCCAGACTGCGAATCCATATGAATATCGAATCGCCGATGGAGTACCTCGCGACGCGTTATAACCTGCCAACGCAAATGGTGCTGGCATGGAGTGGGGTGCTGCTGAAAACCTTCGACGTCGGTGCTAAATGGGCCGCCATTGCCGTAATCATCAATGTCTTTACCGGGTTAGATCCGTTGATTGGCATCTGTATCTCCGGGGCGCTTAGCCTGTTTTATACCGTGATGGGCGGTTTATGGGCCGATGCCTGCAATGACTTCGGCCAGTTTGTGGTGCAGTTTGTCGCCGCGATGGTCATGGTGGTGGCCGTGGCGATGCATCTGGGTGGTTTCGGCGAGCTACTCACCATCTGGCAACACCTGCCTGCCACCCACACCGACATCGTTCAGGAGCCGTATACGCTCGGCTTTATCCTCGCCTACTTTGTGATTTACACCCTGAGCTACAACGGCGGCACCTGGAATCTGGCACAGCGCTTTATCGCCGCACCGGCGGGTCGCGATGCACGTAAAGCGGCGTTGCTCTCGGCCGCACTTTACCTGATCTGGCCGCTGATACTGTTCTGGCCGATGTGGGCGGCACCGCTGCTGTTCCCCAATCTTAGCGATCCCTCACGTTCATACTCGGTGATGGCGATGGAATTACTGCCGAATGGGTTAATAGGATTAGTGCTGGTGGCAATGTTTACTCACACGCTGTCGATGACCTCATCAGATGCCAATGCCATCACGGCGGTGGTCACGCGTGATATTTTGCCCGGCATGCTGCCGCGCCGTTTTCAGCGCGGTAAAAGCTCGCTACTCGTCGCGCGTCTGACGGCTTTTCTCTTCATCATCACCACGTTGATTATCGCCATGAATGCCAGCCGTTTCGGCGGTGTGCTGTCTCTGCTGATTATCTGGTTCGGTGGATTAGTGGGGCCCATTTCGATTCCGATGCTTTTAGGCTTACTGCCCGCATTTCGTCGTAGCGGCAGTGCCGCGGCGCTGGTGAGTTGGGCCGTGGGCGTGGGCACCTTTTTCTGCGTGAAATTTATCTTTACTGATGTCAGCACTGCCACTCAGGTGGCCGCCCCCGTGATGTCATCGCTGGTGCTGTTTGTGGTGATGGGATGGCTGCGTCGTGCGCCGGTCAGTCCGGAAGTCGACGCGCTGCTCGCGGCACTCAATCAGGATCAGGATATGCCCGCCAGTGCGCACTGGCCGAAAAGTCACAACGCTTCTCAGGAGGGATAAGAATGACGCTTTTACAACAGGGAAAGCGCGACCGCTTGTGGGTCAAGCGCTTCGCCCATCGTGATGCATTAGGCATCGCGGCGGCAGAGGATGCCATCGCCCATTTGCAGCAATTACTGCAACAGCAGGCGGTGGTGCGGATGGTATTTGCTGCCGCCCCCTCACAACATGAGTTTCTTGCCGCGCTGGCTGCCGCGCCGAATCTCGACTGGTCGCGTATTCACGCGTTCCATATGGATGAATACATTGGGTTGAATGAAGATGCGCCGCAGCGCTTTAGCCATTTCCTGCGTGAACATCTGTTTGACCGGGTACAACCTGGCGAAGTGTATCTCATCCCTTCGGGTGGCGATCCTGCGGGAGTGTGTCGCGAATATGCGCGCAAACTGGAGGCGGCGCCGATCGATGTGGTCTGTCTGGGCATTGGTGAAAATGGTCATCTGGCCTTTAACGATCCGCCGGTTGCGGACTTCAGCGATCCGCTCAGCGTCAAGCCAGTGGAACTGGATCACGCCTGCCGTCAGCAGCAGGTCAATGACGGCTGTTTCCCCACACTCGAGCAGGTGCCAACGCACGCGGTGACGCTGACGATTCCCGCTTTGATGCGTGGCACCAGGCTGTTCTGCATGGTGCCGGGCGCGACCAAACGCGCAGCGGTGCAGGCAGCATTGTACGACGCGATATCCACGGCTTGCCCGGCAACCCGATTGCGCCAGCATCCCAACTGCACGCTATATACCGACGCCGATGCCTGCGCGGAGGTGATTTTTGACTGAAATGCTATTACGCGGTCGCGATTACCGCACGCTGGATCCGATTGAGCTCTACATGTGTGAAGGCCTGCTGGCAGAGGTGCGATCGTTGACAGAGCCCGATAACGATCTGATTCTGGCGCCGGGGCTGGTGGATCTGCAAGTTAACGGCTTTCAGGGCGTGGACTTTAATCACTTTCCTTTTAGCGAACAGGATGTGCTGAATGCCACGCACGCGTTGTGGCAACAAGGGGTCACCAGCTTTATGCCGACGGTGATCACCGCTCAGCCCGGAGAGATTGCGCAAGCGTTGCAGCGACTGGCCAGCGCCTGTGAGCACTATTCGGACGTCGCGCTGGCGGTGCCGGGTTTTCATCTGGAAGGGCCATTTTTGTCACCGGAGGACGGCCCGCGCGGTGCGCATCCACGGGAGGCGATCTGTGCGCCGGATGTGTTTCTGTTTGAAAGCTGGCAACGGGCCGCGCAGCAGCGTATTGGTTTGCTGACGCTCTCACCGGAATGGCCGCAAAGCAGCGAGCTCATCCAGCATTGCGTGAAGCAGCAGGTGCGGGTGGCGATTGGGCATACGTCGGCCTCTGCCGCGCAGATTCATGATGCGGTGCTGGCGGGCGCTTCGCTTTCAACTCATCTGGGCAATGGCGCGCACCTGCAACTGCCGCGCCATCCCAATTACATCTGGCAGCAGCTGGCGGAGGATGCGCTGGCGGCCACGCTGATTGCCGATGGTGATCATCTGCCCGCAGAGGTAGTGAAAGTCTTTTTACGGGCGAAGGGCGAGCAGGCGCTGCTGGTGAGTGATGTGACCTGCTTTGCCGGGCAGCCGCCAGGGATTTACGATTCGGCAATAGGTGGACGTGTGCAGTTGAGCGTGGAAGGGCGGCTCAGCATGGCGGACGCGCCCCAGCTGCTGGCCGGTTCCGCGCGGGGCCTGCTGGATGGCGTCAATTTTCTGCTGCGGCAACAATTAGCCCCTTTGCAGCAGGCGATTGAGATGGCATCGATTCGTCCGGCACGACAGTTAGATTTGCCACAGCAGCATGGGTTGGCACCCGGCGCGCCGGCGGATGTGCTGTTGCTGAAACCTCAGCCAGATGGGAGCGTGGCGTTAGTCGCCTGTCTCAAACAGGGCAAAAAGGTGTGGCAAGCCGCCTCAGCCTGAAGCGCGATTTTATTTTCCTCACTAACGGTGTGATAAGTAATAGCTTATCCGCCGTTACGCTTTGTTTTTCCAGCGAAATCCTCCCGGTTTGCCAGGCTTACTGTTTGTAGGGATTTATTGTCCTGAATCCAATAACAACGCAGGAGGCTAATCGTGAGCTATCAATCTGTCGTGGAACTTAAGTCGCTGGCGCAGCACAAACCCACCAAATTCACCGTGGGTGATATTGATATGGTGCTGGTTCGCGATGGCGAACGGGTGCAGGCGTTGCAGGCAAAGTGCCCCCATGCGGGAGCGCCGTTAGAGCAGGGTGCAATTTGCGGCGACAAGCTGGTGTGTCCGTGGCACAAGGCGGTATTTCAACTGCGCGATGGCAAAATGTGTGAGCCGCTGGCATTGGCCAACCTCAAACGCTATCCGGTGCGTGTTGAACAGGGCAAGGTGCTGGTGAATCCACAAGCGATGTCACCCGCCAGTGCGCCCGCCGCTCAGGGCGAATCACCGGTGTGCGTGATTTTAGGTTCCGGAGCCGCAGGCAGTGCGGCGATCTGGACGCTCCGCGATGAAGGTTTCAGCGGGCGCATTGTGCTGGTGGAGCGCGAATCCGCCGCCCCTTACGATCGCACCGCGCTGAGCAAGTTTGTGCCTTCGGGAAAAATGGCGATTGAGGATGTGCCTAAACTCCTTAAGCCGGATGTGCTGGGTTCGCTACAGCGTATTCAGGGCGAGGTCGCGCAACTTAAGGCGCAGGATCAGACGTTAATTCTTGCTGATGGTCAGACAGTGAAATTTGACCAGCTAATTATTGCCAGCGGCGGCGTGCCGCAGCCTCTCAATATCCCCGGTAAGGATTTGCAGGGTGTGCATCTGTTACGTTCGCTAAATCAGGCGGAGGAGCTACTCAAACAGGTGGATCAAACAGAGCAGCTGGTGATCATCGGCAATAGTTTTATCGGTATGGAGATGGCGGGTGCACTGCGCAATCGTGATGTGGATGTCACGGTGATTGCCCGCCATCCATTGCCGTTTGCTAAGCAGTTTGGTGAAGAGATTGGCCGCTATTTTCACGATCTGCACCGCAGCAATGGGGTGAAATTTGTTGAGGGTGAGCCGGAAGCGCTGGAAGGGAAAGAACAGGTGCAAGCGGTGCGTCTGAAAGGGGGCAAATCGGTGCCTGCAAGTCAGGTGCTGTTTGCCACTGGCGTGAAACCGGCGACGGATTTCATCCATGATTTGCCACTGCAGGACGATGGCAGCCTGCTCGCCGACGGGCAGCTACGCGTTGCTGACAATATCTGGGTCGCGGGCGATATCGCCCGTTATCTCACGCCGCGTGGCCCGCAGCGTATTGAGCATTATCGTGTGGCGCAGCAGCAGGGGCGAATCGCGGCTCTCAATATACTGGGCAAAGGTATGATGTATGATCGCGTGCCGTTTTTCTGGACCGCACACTACGGTACGCGCTACGAATATCTGGGCCATGCCGAAGAGTGGGACGACTACCGACTGCTGGGATCGCTTCAGGACAAAAGTTTTATCGCCTTTTACTGTCGTCAGGGCATCATCGCGGCGGTGTGTTCAGCAGGTATGTACACGCTGACAGCGGCGCTGGTGGAAACCATGCAGCAACCGATGACGCTGGCGCAAGGGCTGGCGCTGTTTGAAGCGTATCAGGGACAGGGCACGTAAAAAGGGGGGGGGGCAACACTGGGCGGGATCAGGTGCGCGGACAGACGCACCTGATGAAACCCAATAGGTTATTGCTTACTTAACGCTTCGGACTTGGCCATGCACTGCTGCATCGCGTTGATCACCGCCGCGCGGAAGCCTTTCTCCTCCAGCACTTTCACCGCTTCGATGGTGGTACCGCCAGGTGAGCACACCATATCTTTCAATTCGCCAGGGTGTTTACCGGTTTCCAGTACCATCTGCGCGGAACCTTTTACCGCCTGCGCGGCAAATTGATAAGCCTGCACACGCGGCATACCGCCAAGCACGGCAGCATCTGCCATTGCTTCGATAAACATAAATACGTAGGCCGGAGCCGAACCACTCACACCGACCACGGCATGAATCAGATATTCATTTACCACCGCCGCTTTGCCGAAGCTCTCGAAGATGCCAACCACTTCGTCGACTTCATGCGGTTCCACCAGTACGTTAGGGGTAATCGAAGTCATGCCTTCGTTCACCAGCGACGGCGTATTCGGCATCACGCGGATGATTTTGCGGTCGTGCCCCAGCACGGCGGCCAGTGAATCGAGGGTGACGCCTGCGGCGATCGACACCACCAGCGAATCCTTCTTCAATTGACCCGCGAGATCTTTCAGCACTTTGAGAATCACATTCGGTTTCACGGCACCAAACAGGATATCGACTTCACGTGCCAGACTCTCTGGGCTTTCAGCCGCTGTCACGCCATATTGCTCTGCCATCGCCTGATTGGTGGCCGGTTTGCGGTCGCAAACCCAGATGTTAGCCGGGGCAATCAGCCCGCTGTTGACCAGTCCGCTGATAATGGCCTTCGCCATATTGCCGCAGCCGATAAACCCGATTTTCTTCTCCAGCATCGCTCTATCCTTTAAGTGTTCATTTTCTCGTGCGAGTTAGCTTACGACAGCTGTGCTGAATAACAAGCCGCGTAAAAATATTTGCCATTCTGCCGCAAGCGGGCAAGATCGCCTGCAATTCTGTAGGAAAAAGGAAAACACATGTCGATTTGGGTTGATGCCGATGCCTGCCCCAATGTCATCAAAGAAGTGCTGTACCGAGCCGCCGAACGCGCCAAAATCACCGTGACTTTCGTGGCGAATCAGCCGCTGCGCGTACCGCCTTCTCCGTGGCTGAAAACGCTGCAGGTGGCGGCGGGGTTTGATGTCGCTGACAACGAAATCGTCAAGCGTGTGCAGCCGGGCGAGCTGGTGATCACCGGGGATATTCCCTTAGCGGCAGAAGTGCTGGAGAAGGGCGCTGCGGCGTTGAATCCGCGCGGCGAGCGCTACTCACCGGATACCATTCGTCAGCGTCTAACCATGCGTGACTTTATGGAAACGATGCGAGCGAGTGGGGTGCAAAGCGGCGGCCCGTCGGCGCTAAACCAACGTGACCGCCAGCTGTTTGCTAACGAACTGGATAAGTGGCTACGTCAACGCTAATCAGACGAAGCTGTCATCGTCGTCGTAATCGCCACCGCCAAAGTCGCTGAAGTCGTTGTTATCCGCAAAGCTGTTGTTATCCCAGCTGGCGTTGTCGTTCAGGAAGGCATTGTTGCTGTCATTACCGTTAAAGGTATCGAGGCTGTTATCCACCTGCGGCAGCGCCGGTTCGTTGATGATATTCACAATCTCTTCCGGCTGAGAATGATGGAACATGCTGGTGAGCATATCGGCCATCACCACACCCCCGGCCACACCTACAGCTGTCTGTAATGCACCACCGAGGAAACCCGTGCCGCGCGCAGGCGGAGCCGCATATTGCTGTTGGGGCTGCGCGTATTGCTGCTGAGGCTGCTGCGGCGCGCTGCCCCACACTGGCTGTTGCTGCTGCGGCGCAGACTGGCGAGAACCGCCGCCAAACAGACTCGACAGGAAACCACCGCTGCTCTGCTGCGGTGCTTGCTGTTGTTGTTGCTGAGCCTGTGCCAGGCGATTCTCCAGATCGGCCACCTGAGCGTTGAGTTTTTTCAGCGCTGCTTCCTGAATCAGGATTGCCTGAGACATGTAATAAGGCGCACCAGGCTGGCTCTGCAAGTGCTGTTTAATCAGCTGTTCGGCACCGGCATCACGCGGTCCGCTCTGGGTTTCAGCCTGTTTCAGTCGGCTAAAGAGATTATCAATTAACTGTTGTTCTTCATTCTGCATGGTGTGAACCTCCAATGATTCGTACCTTCTTATATGTGGTCAACGTGACAGAAAGTAAATCAATGGCCTGGTAAGGAAATGTTGCCCGTGCTTACAAATAGGTTGATGCACGAAATACGCATCATTTTATCTTTATTAATCATGTTGATAGTGAATTCATGGCCGTAAATACGCGTAAATCGTGCTTCGCGGGTGGCTGATAAAATAAAATCCAGGTATCATGCGACGCAATATTGACCTGATGACCTTGCCCGTGCGGCATAAATACGGCGGAGGATGAGCCCGGATGTCATTACCCATCTATCTGATCGGCGCACGCGGTTGCGGTAAAACTACTATCGGCCAGGCCCTTTCCCAGGCGCTTGGTTATGCCTTTAGCGATACCGATCATAACCTGCAGCTCACGACGCAACGCACCGTGGCGGAAATCGTCGCGGCTGAAGGCTGGGACAGCTTCCGTGCGCGCGAAACCGAGTCGCTGCGGGCGGTCACAGCGCCGGCAACGGTGATTGCCACCGGCGGCGGGATGGTGTTGGCTGAGGTGAATCGTCGCTTTATGCGCGAACATGGGCAGGTGATTTGGTTAAATGCCCCGTCAACGGTACTGGCCGATCGTCTTGAACGTCAGCCCGAAGCCGCACAGCGCCCGACGCTAACCGGTCGTCCGATTGCCGAGGAGATGAGCGATATTCTGCGCGAGCGCGCGCATCTTTACCGCCAGACCGCGCACCATGAAGTGAATGCCATGCAGGCGCCAGAGCAGGTTGTGGATCAAATTCTGCAATCCCTCTCGCTCGCCCGCGCCAGCTAACCCCTTCAGATTTATCCCTCTTTTTTCTCGCGATCCTCCATTGTCTATACTTTATTAGAGACAGGGGGATCGCCGCTGTCTGTGTGGAAACCAGACATAAGAGGGAAATCTATGCCAACCAAACCACCGTACCCGCGAGAAGCGCGCATCGTCACCGTCGAGAAAGGCGCGGCTGGCAACACCGTGACCTGGTATGAGTTACGTGCTGACCATCCAAAGCCCAATTCTTTAATCAGCGAACATAAAACGCAATCCGAAGCGCAGGATGCGAAAGAGCGTTACGAAGACGCAGACAAAGAGTAATAACCGATGGCAGGGATGCCAATTTACGATTAATCACTCCCCGTGGTTAATTAGAAATATCAACTCCCACGAAAAGGCTAATAAGCTTCGCCAAATCTATATCCCACTCTGAGACATCCCTCACAGACCTGATAACGTATTTTTATTCTTAGTTTGTGCCTTATTTTATGCTGCGCCAGATCGGCGCGTTTTTAACCGGTTCAAAATTTGCGCTTGACCCGTTCAGCAGAGCGAATTACTTTCACTGTATTGATATAGGAACTCAGTTCCACATAGTGAAACCTACGCCATGACCACACTCGAAAACGCCGCTGCCGTACTTAAGCTTTTCCAGCGCTTTGGCGTGACGCAGGGCCATCCGGGCCTGACCTTCACCGAGGTGGTTGACGCGTTAGGATTACCGAAAAGTACCGTTTCTCGCCTGCTGGCGACCATGGAAAGTGAAGGATTGCTTGAGCGTGATCCCGATAGTCGCTGTTTCCAGATTGGTCGTGTGTTGCTTTCAGTTGCGGGGCACTACTTATCTACGCCGTTGGTGGATAGTGCTTCTGCGCCGATGGCGCAGTTGGCGGCCAGCAGTGGTTGTATGGGGTACATCTCCGTGCTGGATGGGCAAGACGTTCTGGTGATGCGCATGTATCACGGCCGTTTTTTCACCCAACTCGTCACGCCGCCAGGTACGCGTGTTTCCCTTTCCGGTACCTCTACCGGGCGCGTGCTGCTGGCACAGTTGAGTGATGACGAAGTGCGTGCGCGTTTTGCCGATGACTGGCAAGCCGCATCCGCAAACTCGCCGCTGAACATTGATGCACTCTGTAAAGAATTAGCGGTGATTCGCCAGCAGGGCTGGGCACTGGCACGCAATGAGACGTTGCCAGGCATCAGCTCACTGGCGGTGGCGGTCACCAATAAGCATCGCGGCGAAAGTGCCGCACTGTGTCTCTCGTTTCTCTCGCAAGAAGCGGCCCCGGGTTATCCGGACGCGCTGCTCAGCGAACTGCGCGCAACGGCTGCATTGATGGCCGAGAAATACGGCGCATAACCTTATTTTCGATTTAAAGGCGTTTATTCGCGCCACACCAGGGAAATAGCAGGTCTTCGGACCTGCCTATTTCAAAAATCAGGGAACGATTTATTAAAAGCGTTGATGTCCCGCGTGTCGGGCATAAAACGTATTACGCGTTTTCTACAGGGTGAAAATACGGGGATAATATGCGTCAACATAATCCAATAAAAAGTATCGGCGTGGGCTTAATGCTGGTTCTGCTGTCTGTAGCAGGTGCCATCATCGGGGTTCAGCTGATTACCACCATTGGGGTGACACCCAATACCTCTATTATCGGTGCGCTGTTTGCCATGTTGCTGGCGCGCATTCCTCTGCAATGGTTCCGTCGTTATCGCTCCATCGAAGTACAGAACCTTGCGCAAACCGCCATCTCTTCTGCCACCTTTGGTGCGGCGAACAGTCTGCTGATGCCGATTGCCGTGCCGTGGGCGCTGGGTGAACCACAGCTGGTACTGCCGCTGTTTGTCGGTGTCAGTGCGGCGATGCTGCTGGATGCCTATCTGCTATACCGCCTGTTCGATACCCGCGTGTTCCCGGCCAGCAATGCGTGGCCACCGGGCGTGGCAGCCGCGGAAGCGATCAAAGCCGGCGATAAAGGCGGCCGTCAGGCGTGGTTGCTGGTGGTGGGTATTGTCGGCGGCATTGCCGGTTCGATGTTGAAAATCCCCATGTCAGCCTTCGGTACTGCTTTTATTGGCAATATCTGGGCGCTGAGCATGTTGGGTATTGGTTTTCTGTTGCGTGCTTATGCGCAACCGGTTGCTGGTATCGATATCAATGCGTTGTATATCCCACACGGCATGATGGTCGGCGCAGGATTGGTGGCGCTGATTCAGGTCGTGCAGGTGATTGTCAGCCGTCGCAACGATCAGCTGAATGTCAGCCGCAGCGACAGCGAAGTGAAGCGTTCTCTCGGCTTCGGCACCGTTGGCTACATCATCATCTCCACGCTGCTGGCACTGGCGGGCGGTTTGTGGAGCCAGATGGGCTTGCCGATGCTGGTGCTGTTTATCGTGTATGCCGCGTTTGCTGCCTTCGTGCATGAATTGATTGTCGGCATCGCCGCGATGCACTCGGGCTGGTTCCCGGCGTTTGCGGTGGCGCTGATTACGCTGATTCTCGGCATTCTGCTCGGCTTCCCGCCGCTGGCACTCTGCCTGCTGTGTGGCTTTACCGCCGCTACAGGACCGGCCTTTGCCGATATGGGCTACGACCTGAAAGCCGGCTTTATCCTGCGCGGTAACGGTGCCGATCTGCAGCAAGAGCTATGGGGCCGCCGTATCCAGCTGATCGCCGCGATGATCGCCTTTGTGATCTGTATTCCAGTGGTGTGGTACGCACACAACCTGTTCTTCGCCGAAAACCTGCTGCCACCAGTGGCACGCGTTTACGCCAAAACCATTCAGGCCGGTGCCGAGCCAGGCATTGCCGGAAGCTTGCTGATGTGGGCGATTCCGGGTGCGATTATTCAGTTTATCGGTGGGCCGAAGCGTCAGTTAGGCGTTTTGCTGGCGACCGGTTTGTTAATCAACAACGCCGCAGCAGGTTGGGCGGTGATGGTGGGGATCGCGCTGCGTATCCTGATCATTCGAGTGTGGGGCGAGCGTGGACGTTCACCGATGGAGGTGATGGCCGCAGGGTTTATTGCGGGCGACGCGCTGTACAGCTTCTTCCATTCTCTTTTTGCCAGTAGCACCAAGAAATAACCCAGGGAATTCAATATGAGTTTACAGCAGACACTGCAGGTTTTTGAGTTACTCGATAGCGCCTACGTGGATGGCCAGCAGGTGGTGGATCTTTTTGCCAGCTACCCAGGCGTGACCGCCAGCTTCAAGCGCGTCACCGGCCCGAAAGGGCGTACTGATTTCGTGCGCATTGATATTCCTGGTGCGCAGGGCAAGAGCAAAGGCGGCACTGCACCCACGCTGGGCATTGTTGGTCGTTTGGGCGGCATCGGTGCGCGTCCAACGCGTATCGGTATGGTGTCGGATGCAGATGGCGCAGTGGCGGCGGTGAGCAGTGCGCTGAAGCTGGCACAGATGCAGACCAAAGGCGATGTGCTGGCGGGTGACGTGATTATCACTACTCACATCTGCCCGGATGCGCCAACCCGTCCGCATGAGCCGGTGGATTTCATGGATTCGCCTTGCGATGACATCACCATGAATGACAACGAAGTGATCGACGGCGTGGACGCGATTCTCTCCATCGATACCACCAAAGGTAACCGCATCCTGAATCATAAAGGCTATGCGATCTCCCCAACGGTGAAAGAGGGTTACATCCTGCGCGTATCAGAAGATCTGCTGCGCATTATGGAGATGACCAGCGGTCTTCCTGCTGTGACCTTCCCGATCACTACCCAGGACATCACGCCTTATGGCAACGGAGTGTATCACCTTAACAGCATCCTGCAGCCGTCAACCGCCACCGATGTGCCGGTGGTTGGCGTGGCAATCTGCGCGGAATCGGTCGTGCCAGGTTGCGGCACCGGTGCCAGCCATGAAGTCGATATCGCGGCGACCGTGAAGTTTGCGGTGGAAGTGGCGAAAGAGTTTGGCCGTGAAACCTGTCAGTTCTATGACAAACAAGAGTACGCATTACTACACTCTTTGTATGGTAGTCTCAGTCACCTGCGTACGCGGAAAGCCTAATGATGAAACAGTCCCTGGTTACCTTAACGATTGGTCAATCCCCGCGTAGCGATATTCTGCCGCTGCTGCAGGATCACTTACCGGAAGAGCAAGTCGCTCACGCCGGATTACTCGACGGGCTGACACTCGCTGAGGTGGAGCAGTTCTTCTCGCCTGAAGCGGGTGAGAAAGTGCTGGTTTCGCGTATGACCACCGGCGAGCAGGTGCGCCTGTCGGGGCCAAAAGTTGAGCAGGGACTGCAACGCAAGATTACGGCGCTGGAACAGCAGGGCTACGATACGATTTTGCTGCTGTGCACCGGTGAATTTGGCACGCTGAAAACCGAAAAGGCGCTCTTGCTGGAGCCGGACCGCATTATCCCACCGTTGGTCAAGGCCATCGTGCAGGAACATAAAGTGGGGATTGTGGTGCCGGTAGAAGAGCAGATCGCGGAGCAGGCCAGCAAATGGCGGAATCTGAACAGCGCGCCATGCTTTGCCGTCGCCAGCCCTTATCTGGCACAGCAGAATGATTTGATCGAGGCGGGCCTGTCGCTGCAAGAGCAGGGGGCGGATGTGGTGGTGCTCGACTGTATTGGCTATCACCAGAAGCACCGGGATTTCCTGCAGAAAATGCTGGGCATTCCGGTACTGTTATCCAACGTGCTGGTGGCGAAGTTAGCGGCAGAGTTGATCGTCTGACTGAGGCCGATCACAAGTCGCGATCTGTATTGCTTTTTCGCGTGACAGATCAGCGAGTTCCCTTGTAATCTGCCAGACACCATATTGTGCTGTGAGGAAGTAACATGCTCAACGTAAGTGAGTATTTCGACGGAAAAGTGAAATCCATTGGTTTCGACAGTGTAACCATTGGCCGTGCCAGCGTTGGCGTGATGGCGGAAGGTGAATACACCTTCGGTACAGGACAGCCGGAAGAGATGACGGTCGTGAGCGGCGCACTGAAAGTGCTGCTGCCAGGTGAAACCGAGTGGAAATGGTACGAAGCCGGTTCGGTTTTCAACGTGCCAGGTCACAGCGAATTCCATTTGCAGGTGGCTGAGCCAACGTCTTATCTGTGCCGCTATCTGTAAACGCTGACTTTCAGCATGAGTCATCATTAAACCGGGAATGCTTTTAGCATTCCCGGTTTCTTTTTGGCTTCAGCGTAGCCAGGAATCAAACTAAGGTGTGTCTATGTTGAGCCTGGTAAAGCTATTTTCACGAAAATAGAAAAGGATGTGTTCTCATGGCAGAGATTATATTCAATAAAGCCGCGCTTGAACGTTTGGATAGTCCTGAACAGCCTGAAGATGAACGCCAGAAGAACGCATTGTTTGAATTGGCAATGATCGCAAAACATGAAATCGCAAACGATCAGGGAATGACATTGAGGGAAGCTCTGGCGAAATTACGTATTGCCAGAACGAGACATCGTTAAACTGCCGTGTTTTCTTTTGTGCGGAAGTGCGGGCCAGTGCACCTCTGCTGCTGCCGGGCTGTCCTCACGCCGCTTCGCGGTGCCTTCGGCTGCAACGTCGTGCCGGGCGGATCGTTCGGGTATGGCCATCCATGGCCGACCCGAACTGCCTGGCGCATCCATGCGCCAGGCTCCTGGCACAACGTTTTCGCCTCAGCGCTGCGGATAGCCCTTGCAGCAGCAGAGGTGCTCAGGCCTTCACTATAGTGCCCATTTCAACAACTCGCACTGAAGCTTCAGAGCAGGCTGGTGTTGTTCAAGGGCTGGCAATCCGCAGCGCTGAACGTAATGAGGATGCCAGGAGAGCACGCATGGATGCGGGCGAAAGGCGGGGCGGCACACGATGTGCCATCCCCGCCGGTCCGTCAGGCAGATGAATGAAGTGAAGGAACCGCGTTAGCGGCGCGAGGACCGCCAACCCCTGAACGGCACCAGACTACGTTATCAACCGTCGCTTAACGGACAAGCACTACGCTACAGCGGGGTTAGATCAATAAAAGCTTCAGCGCTTGGCTTCGCCGCCTAACGCTTCCACCAGATTACTGATCAACGCGGCCAGTTCGCCGGTCATCAGGGTGAAATCGGCATCAAAACGCTGGGCAAAATCATCGCGGTCGATGTCGTCATTCTGCTCACGCAACGTGTCGCTGAACTTAAGACGCTTGATCGAGGCATCGTCGGCAATCACCAGCTGAATACGCTCCTGCCAGTCCAGAGCCAGTTTGGTCACTACTTTGCCAGCTTCGATGTGGGTGGCGATCTCATCGGAGATCAGATCCTGTTTCTTACACCGGATCACGCCGCCGTCTTCCAGAATCGCTTTCAGTTCCGCTTCATCCATCAGCGCGAAACCAGCAGGCAATTCGCCAGAACGCACCCATTCGGTCAGCGTCAGCTCAATCGGGGTTTCCAGCGTTAGCGGCACCACCGGCAGTGAACCGATGCTCTTACGCAACAGCGCTAAAGTGTCTTCTGCTTTTTTGGCGCTGGCGCAATCGACGATGATCAGGTTGTTCACGGTATCGATCCACATGAACGTCTGGCTGAAACGGCTAAACGCGCGTGGCAGCAGGCTATGCAGCACTTCATCTTTCAGCGAGTCTTTTTCGGTCTTCTTCAGCTTGCGGCTCTGTTCCGCTTCCAGCTTATCGATCTTCGCTTCCAGCGCCTGCTTCACCACCGGCGAAGGCAGGATCTTTTGCTCGGTGCGGGCGCAAATCACGATCTGGCCGTTGATTTCATGCGTCAGCGCTTCGCCGCGGTTGCCCATCGGTGAAACCCAGCCGGTTTTCGCCATATCCTGGCTGCCGCACGGCGAAAACGTGAAGGCGTCGAGCTGTTTTTCCAGATCGTCTGCGGACAGCGGGATGTCACGATTCAGACGATAAACCATCATATTTTTAAACCACAACATCGGGATTCCTTACCGTGGGTGCGATCGGGCGCACAAGTCTCAAAGTCAGCGCGCATGATAGCGAAACATCGGATTGGTTTCATTGCCTTTCCCGATTCAGCCTTCTACTGTATCTGTCACCTGAACGAATAATGAGGAATAAATCGTGCGTATTGGGATTGATTTAGGCGGTACCAAGATTGAAGTGATTGCGCTCTCCGATCAGGGGCAAGAGCTGTTCCGTCACCGCGTCAATACCCCGCGCGATGACTATGCTGCCACGGTGCAGGCGATTGTTGATTTAGTGCTGCTGGCAGAAGAGAAAACCGGAGAAAAAGGGTCGGTCGGCATTGGCATTCCCGGCACCATTTCGCCGTACACCCAGCGGGTAAAAAACGCCAACTCCACCTGGCTGAACGGACAGCCGCTGGACAAGGATTTGGCGCAGGCGCTGAATCGTGACGTGCGCATCGCTAATGACGCGAATTGTTTAGCGGTTTCCGAAGCGGTGGATGGTGCAGGCGCGGGTCAGCCGTTGGTGTTCGCGGTGATCATCGGCACTGGCTCGGGCGCGGGCGTGGCGATCGGCGGTGAATCGCGTATTGGCGGCAATGGTAATGCGGGCGAGTGGGGCCACAATCCTTTGCCGTGGATGGATGAAGATGAACTGCGCCATCGCGAAGAAGTGCCTTGCTATTGCGGTTTGCAGGGCTGTATTGAAACCTTTGTATCGGGCACCGGCTTTGCCATCGATTATCAGCGTTTGAGCGGTAAAGCATTGAAGGGCGCAGAGATCATCAAACTAATTGAGCAGCAGGATCCGGTAGCAGAGCTGGCGATGAGCCGTTACGAAATGCGCTTAGCTAAGTCGCTGGCGCAAGTGGTGAATTTGCTCGATCCGGATGTGATCGTGCTGGGCGGCGGGATGAGTAATAACGATCGCCTCTATCAGACCGTGCCTGCGCTGATGAAGCAGTGGGTGTTTGGTCGCGAGTGTGAAACGCCGGTATTGAAAGCGGTGCACGGCGATTCCAGTGGCGTGCGCGGCGCAGCATGGTTGTGGCCGCTGAAATCCTAGAAAAAAGGTCGCCTCAATAGCGACCTTTGGACGGGGGCGCTAGTTTGCGCCCCTCTGGTCCCGCGATTACTCACCCATCAACATCGCATCCTGCGGCGCATTCTGACGCTGAGTTTTGGTCGCGAGGAAGTAAATATATCCCACCACCATAATCCCCACGAACAGGCCGCCAATCACCGGGTTGAACCACAGCATGGCAATCAAACACACCAGTGACAGCACCAGCGCGATACCGGGAATAATCGGATAACCCGGTGCGCGGAAGCTGCGTTCCATGTCGGGTGCGGTGCGGCGCAATTTGAACAGGCTCAGCATACTCATCAGGTACATCACGATGGCACCAAACACCGCCATGGTGATCATCGCTGCTGTCAGTGTCATGCCCTGCAGGTTGATCAGACCATCACTGTAGATTGCCGCGATACCGATTACGCCACCGGCAATAATGGCGCGATGCGGCGTCTGGAAGCGTGACAGTTTCGCCAGACCCTGCGGCAGATAACCGGCGCGCGCCAGGGCAAAGAACTGACGTGAATAGCCGAGGATAATGCCGTGGAAGCTGGCGACCAGTCCGAACAAGCCAATCCACACCAGCATGTGCATCCAGTTTGAATGCTCGCCGACGATCATCTTCATCGCCTGCGGCAACGGATCGTTGATGTCAGACAGTTTACGCCAGTCGCCTGCGCCGCCCGCCAGCAGCATCACGCCAATCGCCAGTACCACCAGCGTCAGAATACCGGTGATGTAAGCTTTGGGAATGGTGCGCTTCGGATCTTTGGCCTCTTCGGCGGCCATGGCGGCGCCTTCAATGGCGAGGAAGAACCAGATGGCAAAAGGAATAGCCGCGAAGATGCCGGAAAGGGCTGGCATACCGAAATGATCGCTTCCCGCCCAACCGTTAGCGGCAAAATTGGCGATACTGAAGCCCGGCGACACTACGCCCATAAACACCAGCAGTTCCAGCACCGCCAGCACCGTCACCACCAGTTCAAACATCGCCGCCAGCTTCACGCCGAGGATATTGAGGGTCATGAAAACCAGATAAGCGCCGACCGCAGCGGTTTTCGGGTTGAGATCCGGGTACTGCACGTTGAGATAAGCACCAATCGCCATGGCAATCGCCGGTGGGGCGAACACAAACTCAATCAACGTCGCCAGACCGGCAATCAAACCACCGGTTTCACCAAAGGCGCGGCGACTGTAAGCAAACGGGCCACCGGCGTGTGGAATGGCGGTGGTCAGCTCGGTAAAGCTAAAAATGAAGCAGGTGTACATGGTGGCGATCAGTGCGGTAGTGATCAGGAACCCCAACGTGCCCGCCACACCCCAGCCATAACTCCAGCCAAAATACTCCCCGGAAATTACCAGTCCAACCGCGATACCCCACAAATGCAGAGTGCCCAGCGTGGGTTTGAGCTTACTCGTCATAATCGTCTCCCCGTCGTGATTGTTGTGCGGCGGCTGCACCGCGCTGTTTTGTTCTATGCACTACAGTGAAGTGATAATGCCGCCGCCCGCTGCGGGAAAACTTGACGCGGGCGCAGTGAGTTTTGTCCTCCACGGTCAACTCTGAGGCAAGAAAAGTGCCAGATGTACGCTGCGGTCAACTTTGGGTTATCTGCGGTCAAGCAGTCAGAACGCCGTCATCCCATGCTGATAACACTTGCTTCCTTTAAGATTGATGCTGGAGACAGATGAATGAGCGCCAAACAATCCGATACCCTTACTGATGCGGAAACCACCGTACTGGCACAGCAGGCGCTGGCCTGTTATCCCGCGCCCTTGCAGGGCGAGCTGAAGCTACTTTGTCGCTCGGAGAACGCCACCTTCCTGTTGCTGGCGGGCGGTAAGCGTTATGCGTTGCGCCTGCATCGACCTGACTATCACAGCAAAGCGGATATCCAGAGTGAGCTGCTGTGGCTCGACGCGCTGCGTGAGATTGGCATTATGGTGCCGCAGGCGATCCCGGCCAGTGATGGCGAAACGGTGCTGACAATAGCCATGCCCGATGGAGGCATGCGACATGCGGTGCTGTTCCACTGGATCGAGGGCGAGATGCCCACCACCGATGTCGATCCCAAAGCCTTCCAGCAGCTCGGGCACATCACTGCGCGCCTGCATCAGCACAGTCGCAGCTGGCAAAAACCGGCTGGCTTCCAGCGTATCATTTGGGATCATCACACCATGGTCAGCGATCACAGCCACTGGGGCCGCTGGCAGGATGCGCCCAATCTCAATCCTGCCGATCATGGCATTGTCGCTGAAGCGGTAGCGCGGGTCGGGCAAGAGTTGCAGGGCTTTGGTAAAGGACAGGATCGTTATGGCTTGATCCACGCTGATCTGCGCCTCACCAATTTGCTGCTGCACAAAGGTGAAACCCGGGTGATCGATTTTGATGACTGCGGCATGGGCTGGTATCTGCACGATCTGGCGGCGGCGATCAGTTTTGTTGAGCATCATCCGCGTGCCGCCGAATGGGTGGATAACTGGATCCAGGGCTACGAGCGTGTGGCGCACATCAGTGATGAGGAGATGGCGCTGGTGCCGACGCTGTTGATTCAACGTCGTATCCAGATGACCGCATGGATGGGCACCCATGCAGACACCGAGATGGCGCTGAGCCTGGGGCCGCGTTGGGCCGATCACTCGGTGCGTCTATGCCGTCGCTATCTGGAAACCAATCAGCTGCCGGTTGGTGTTTGAGTTGCACCAGTAGCGGGCAGCAGTGCGTCGTAGCGGCGCAATCCATTGCGATCTCTAGGGGTGACTTTCACGCCGTTGCGCCATAAATCGCTCCTTGATGTTGTGTGCTGAGCGTGAGCGGGGCGCAACGGAATGCCTCCGTATCCTTGAGCTGCGCTTAGCCAGATGCGCATCACTGCACAGGCTTCGGCATGACACCGGACCTTTAGCAAGGTGCGCATCAACGCGCACGCTGATAAAGGGTACTGAATCTAGTCGGGTCATCATTGATGGCGGCCTCTTCAAGCGTCATGGTACGAATCTTGCTGGATCCCACCATTAGTTTCTCTCGCGCGATCCCTGTGAGGTTCCGATGCAATCACTGATGACTCCCTCTGAAGCGTACAATTCGCTCTCAGCTCAGGCCTGCAACCGAGGTGTGCTGGCGGCAGCAGCCACCGGCTTAAGCACCTTTATCACCGACAAAGGCGGCGATGTTGATCGTATTTTTGGTATCAGCGGCATTGATTCCGAACTGCTGGCCAGCCCAACGCTCAGCCTTGGTCTGGTCAACTATTGCCGCGTGATGGAAGAAGCGGCGCGCCACTCTGGTTTTGATAACTTCGGTTTGCATTACGGCAAGCAGTTCAAACCGCAGTCATTAGGGCTGATTGGCTACATCGGCTTATGTTCACCGACGCTGGAGCAGGCGCTGCACAACGTGGTGAATGCTTTCCCCTGGCATCAGCACGATACGCTGACGCGCCTGGTCGACAAAGGCGACTGCTGGCGGCTGGATTATCAGGTAAGGCACGGGGCGATCCTCTCACGTCGGCAGGATGCGGAATTGACGCTCGGCATGTTCCTCAATCTGATCCGTCACGTGGCCGGCAAAAACTGGGCGCCGCGCGAGGTGCATTTTGAGCATCCCCGACCGGAGCAGTGGCACGAGCACTGCAAAGTGTTTGATGCGCCGGTATGGTTCGATCAACCGTTCAACTCACTGCTGATCCCCAAACGCGATCTGCTGCGCACCATGCCAGAGCAGGATCCGATGTTGTTAATGGTGATGCAGGATGCCATCCGCCGTCTGAACAGCAGCGCTTCACTGCAAAGTGTGGTGGAGCAGGCGCGTTCACAGGTCAACTTATCGTTGATGCAGGGCGAACCGGTGCTGGAAGAGATCGCGGATAAAATGGGGCTGTCGAGCTGGTCGTTGCAACGGCGACTGCGCGAAGAGGGCATCAGCTTCACCGCGCTGGTGGATAAAGTGCGTTGCGAAATGGCCACGCATTATCTGCAACAGAAGCAGCTACCCATCTCGGAGATGGCGCTGCTGCTGGGCTATTCCGAAGTCAGTGCGTTTTCACGCGCTTTCCGGCGCTGGTTTGGCATCAGCCCGCGCCAGTGGCGACAGGATGGGCTGGCGAGTTAGCCTGATGCGGTGCAAAGCCGAACCACGCGGGCTGGGTACGATCCGGCGGCGGCGGTAATCCTTTCGACTGACCAATTAACTGCCAGGCGCGCAGACACAGGGTTTCATCACCTTGCGTCTGCGTGACTGCATAGCGCCCGCTGTTTTGCCACTCCAGCCGCACCATGCATTGCTGTCCTGCGTAATGTACCGCGTCGGTGAATTTCCGGTTGAGCTGTCGCTGCATCTCATCAGCCCATTTGCAGGATGCGCTGCCCGGTTCGCTCTGTGGCTGGCACAGGTTGGTCATACTTTCCATGGGATGCGATGGGGCATGCTGGCAGGCGCTGAGTAGGGTACTCAACAACAATGTGCCAGCAACACGGTGAAATACGTTCATCTATTTGCCCGGATTTGCAAAACATGGTGGCCAGTTTACCGAGCAGTAAGGGGATTGCTATGGCATTTCTCTGACTCTGATTAGATCCAGAATTTTTCGCTCAATGGCTCGCACGACGCACAGCTGAATGTCAGGTGCGGCCAGACAGCCGCACCCTGTGAAAGGAGGCTCATTTGATGGCGGGACGGACGTTTATTCCCCCGGCAACTCCAGCTTGCTATAGCCCAGTCCATTCATCTTCCGCACCCTGATCTGCACCGGAATCCGCTCTTTCATCGCTTCAACGTGGCTGATCACGCCGATAGTTTTACCGCTGGCGTTCAATGCGTCGAGGGCATCCAGCGCGGTATCGAGTGTTTCGGCGTCCAGCGTGCCGAAGCCTTCATCAAGGAACAGCGATTCAATGCGCGTTTTGTGGCTGACCAAATCAGACAGCGCCAGCGCCAGTGCCAGACTCACCAGGAAGCTTTCGCCGCCGGACAGCGTGCGGGTATCGCGCTTGGCATCGGCCTGCCAGGTATCGACCACTTCCAGCTCCAGCTCATCGGTGACACGGCGTTGCAACAGGTAGCGTCCGTGTAAGCGATCCAGCTGACGGTTCGCCAGCCATACCAGATGATCGAGCGTTAATCCCTGGGCGAAGCGGCGGAATTTATCGCCTTTGGCTGAACCGATTAAATCATTCAGGCGACCCAGTTGCGTCAGCTCCACCTCGTCATTGGCAATCTGCGTCAGTAATGATTGCTGCTGCTGACGCTGTTGGGCATCACTGTGCAACTGCTGCTGCGCTTCACCCTGCTGACGGGCATTGTCGCGCAGGGCCAGACGCAGGGATTCCAACTGTTCAGTGATACCCGCCGCCACTTCGTCACTTAGCGTGGCAGGGCGCTGTTGCTGATGGGCAGTGACGCGCTGCGCCAGCTGTTGGTGCAGGGTAATCTGCTGCTGACGCTGTTGCTCCAGGGCTTGCAGATGCTGGCGCAGATGCTGAATGTCCTGTTCGTCCAGCAACGCGCTGCGCAATGCCTGCTCGTCGGCGAAGTCGCTCTGCTGGAGTGCGCTGTTAAACGCCGTTTCTGCCGCCTGCATACGCAGATGCATGGCCTGAATTTGGCTATCAATTTGCTCACACTGACCATTCAGGCTGTGCAGCTGACTTTGTGCCTGCTGCCACAGTTGTAACTGCTGCGCCAGCGCCTGTTCGCACTGTTGCAGCAAGGCCTGCTGCTGCTGACGCGCAACGCTCACCTGGCGATCGCCAAACAGTTGCTGACGCTGCTGCTGCTGTTCTGCGTGCTGCTGTTGCAGGCTGCTGAGCGCGTGCTGCAATGTCTCCAGCTGCTGCTGCTCGCGCGTCAGGTTGCTTTGCAGGTTGTTCTGCTCGCTGTCGGCTTTAGCCAGTTGCGGCTGTAACTCGGCCAGCAAGCGCTCACTCTGTTGCCAGGCTTGCCAGCGCTGCTGCAACGTAGCCAGCCAACTGGCACGGGCATCGCGTTCGGGCAGCGCAAACTGATGTGCCGTAAGCTGCTGTTCCAGCTGCTGCGCTAACTGCTGCCAGGCGCTATGTTCCTGAGTTTCCCGCTGATTAAGTTCATCCAGCGTTTGCTGCAGGTTGTTCAGTTGCTGTTGTGCCAGCAGTTGGGCGCTATGCTGCTGCTGCCACTGCTGTTGCTGTAAAAGATGCGCGTCTTTGGCCTGTTGTAACGCTCGCGCCGCATTTTCGCGCTGCTGTAGTTGCTGCTGCTGCGTGGCTTCCTGCGCATCCTGCTGCTGTTGCCACGCCGTAAAGACTTCCTGCTGATCTAACGTGCAGGTAAGTGCCAGCTCACTGCTGAAAGCTTGCCACTGCTCGCGCGCCACCGCGAGTTGCTGTTCGAATTCGGCGATCTCCTGTTGCAGCACCTGCTGCTGTTGCAGCGAGAGCTTGTGCTGTTCACTTTTCGCCGTGCCTGATTCTTTGAGCTTGTTAACCCGCGCTTCCTGTGCCGCCAGCCGCTGCTGGTTTTCACCCGGTTGTAATTGCTGATACTGCGCAATAGCCGGATGCTGGCACGAACCGCACATCGGGCAGGGCTGATCGGGCTGCAGCCGGGCGCGTTCATCAGCCAACTGTGCAATGGTGCGCTCCAGCTCGCAGATTTTGCGCAGATCGAGCAGCGTCTGGTTCTCACGTTTGTAATCGTCGCGCAGTGCCTGCAAAGCGCGTTCGTCTTGCTGATGCTGTTGCTGTAACAGCGTGAGTTTTTGTTGCCGCTGCTGCAACTGCGGCTGCAGCGACTGCCAGCGTGCCGCCAGTAAGCTGAGCTGGTGGCGTGCCGCGCGCTGCTGTTGATGCTGTGTCAGCGCGTCACGCAGTGAGGTGCTGCTGATTTCAGTCTCAAGTGAAGTGAGTACCTGCTCCGCTTGCTGACGTTGCTGGCTGGCCTGCGTCTCAGCCTGCTGCAGAGGTTGTAACCTGCGATCACCTTCGGCAATCGCCAGCTGCTGCTGGGTCAGCTGCGCGTTTTGCTGCTGCTGTTGCGCACGAAGTTGTGTCAGCGCCTGCTCGCGTTCATCGAAACGAGCGATATCAGCTTGCCAGCGCGTCAGTTCTGGCCCCCAGTCTGCTACCGCCGCTTCACGGCTGCGAAATGTCTGCTGTTCTGAAAGCTGCTGTTGTAAGCGTTCTCGGGTTTGCTGATGCTGACTGAGCGCGTTCTGGCTTTGCTGCACTGTCTGTGACTGTTGTGCATGCAGGCGCTGCTGCTCCGCCAACTGCTGTGCGAGGCTGGCGAGCTGTTGGTCGAGCGGAATCACCTGTTCGGTAAGCAAGGTTTCCAGCTGCTGCTGATCGGCGAGTGCCTGCTCACGCGCCTGTTGTGCCGCCTGATAACTTTTTTCACCCTGCTGCAGCGCGGTTTGTGCATTTTGCTGCTGCGTGTGGAGCTGCTGCGCCTGCTGGGTTGCGAGCTGGTAATCTTGTTGCAACTGCTCACGCTGCTGAAGTTTTTCTCGCAGCTTTTCAGCCGGTTCCGCGCGTGCCAGGCGTTGGCGATCACTCTCCGCCTGCTGCCATGCCTGTTCGGCATCCTGGTTCGCCTGTTCGATTTGCTGCTGCTCCTGCGCCAGCTGTTGCGAGTGCGTCAGCCACTGTTGTTGCTGTTGCGCTTGCTCAAGCTGCTCGCTCAGCGTTTTTTCCTGCGCCGTTAAGGCTTCAACCTGCTGCATCAGCTCTGTGCGACGCGTCTCATCCAGCAGCATCATGCCGCCAGCGCGGGCGCGCAGTGTCTCCAGATCGCTGCGTGCGGTGCGCCAGCGCTCGTAAATCTGCATCGAGATTTGGCCGTAAATTTCGGTGCCGGTGAGTTCTTCCAGCAGTTCGGCGCGTTCGCCCGGCTTGGCGTTGAGGAAGGCAGCGAACTGGCCTTGCGACAGCATCATTGAACGGGTGAAACGGTCAAAATCGAGGCCAGAAAGGGTTTCGATGAGCTTGAGTTTGTCACCCACCTTATCGGCCACAATCTGGTTATCCGCCACGCGCGCCAGCTCGACACGCGGTGCCTGCAATTTGCCATCCGCCTGGCCGCGTGCGCGGTTCTGGCTCCAGAAGGCGCGCCAGGCTTCGCCTTTAATCTCAAATTCTACTTCAGCCAGACATTCGGCGGTGTCGCGGGTGATCAGTTCGTTTTGTGTCTGCGACAGCACGCCAAGGCGCGGCGTCTGGTGATAGAGCGCCAGGCAGATAGCATCCAGCAGTGTGGTTTTCCCCGCGCCGGTCGCGCCGGTTATGGCAAATAAGCCGTTGCTGGCAAAAGGTTCACGGCGGAAATCGATAAACCATTCACCGCGCAGCGCATTGAGGTTTTTAAAGCGTAACGTCAGGATTTTCATGCGGACGGGTTCTCCAGCGCGGCGAGGGTGGTGCGGAACAGTTGGGTGAGTTGCTCGGCTTGTTCGGCATCTAACTGATCTTCCTGCGCCAGACGGCGGGCGAACACTTCTTCGACTTTCAATTCGCTTAGCGTTTCATTATCCATGCGTGCCAGGCTGCGCTGACGCTGTTCGCGGCTGCGGCGCACCAGCAGCACGTCCACCGGCAGGGCTTCGGTCAGTTGCTCAACGCGGCGCTGCAAATCGCTGAGATATTCTTGCGTGGTGATTTCAATATCAAGCCAGACGGGCTGCTCGCGATCTCCCTCGCTAAATTCGCTCAGCTGTTGTTCGATCTCCGCCATTGAGCCTTTCAACATCTGCATTGGCTGGAACTGCGGGATCGGGAGGGGAGTGACGCTTTCCAGCTGAGCGCTGAACTCCAGCAGGAACACGCTTTTCTCGCGACCTAATTCATCAAAGCTGAGCGGAATCGGTGAACCGCTGTAGCGAATATGATCGCTATCGGCAATGCGCTGGGCACGGTGAATATGGCCAAGGGCAATGTAATCCGCGGCGGGAAACGCCTGCGCCGGGAAGGCATCCAGCGTGCCGATATAGATATCGCGCACCGAGTCGCTTTTGGTCACGCCAACAGTGGTGAGATGACCGGTGGCAATGATGGGAAGTGCACGATCTGCCCGCTCGGCCAGCGCTGCGGCATAACACTGCTGATAATGCTGCTCAATCGCTTCCAGCAGTGAGATCTGCTTCTCGCGCCCGGATTGTCCCGCCTGGCTGCGCAAAATATCGCGCGGACGTAAATAGGGAATCGCGCACAGTAACGCACCCGGCGTGCCATCGCGTTGGTGTAGCGTCAGCACCTGCTGCTCGCCTTGTGGCGTGGCGCTGGTGATCACTCGCGTATTTAAACAGGCGAGTAACTCGCGTGATTCATTCAGGGTCGCGACGGAATCATGGTTGCCCGCCAGCACAATCAGCTGACAGTGCGTCGGCTGTAGCGCCACCACGAAGCGGTTAAACATTTCACGCGCATAGCTCGGTGGCGAACCGGTATCAAACAGGTCTCCCGCGATGATTAAGGCATCCACCTGATGCTGGGTAATCTGTGCCAGCAGCCAGTCCAGGAAGGCCTGATGCTCGGCCGCCCGGCTTTTGCTGTAAAAGAACTGACCGAGATGCCAATCCGCGGTGTGAATGATGCGCATGAATACTCCCTGCTTCGTTAAGCGAAGGCGAATTATAACCTCTTCAGATCGCAAAGAAAAAAAAGCGATAATCGTTGTCACATTTCTGTTTTTTAACTATTTATCATAGGTCGGGTTTTTCATAAAAGTGTCATAAAACTGACGCATAATGGCGCCGCAAATCCCAGTGACCTATTGTCACAAAAGCAGGAGTTATAATGGCTAAGCGCATTTTGGTTGTGGAAGACGAAGCTCCCATCCGTGAAATGTTATGTTTCGTGCTGGAACAGAATGATTACCAGCCTATTGAGGCAGAAGACTATGACAGCGCGATTGGTAAGCTGATCGAACCCTGGCCTGATTTAATTCTGCTGGATTGGATGTTGCCTGGCGGCAGCGGTATTCAGTTTATTAAACATTTGAAACGTGAAGCCATGACGCGCGACATCCCGGTGATGATGCTGACGGCACGCGGTGAAGAAGAGGATCGCGTACGCGGTCTGGAAGTCGGCGCCGATGACTACATCACTAAGCCTTTCTCACCGAAAGAGCTGATGGCACGTATCAAAGCGGTGATGCGCCGTATTTCACCAATGGCGGTGGAAGAGGTGATTGAGATGCAGGGCCTGAGCCTGGATCCTTCCTCACATCGCGTGATGTCGGAAAGTACCCCGCTGGAAATGGGACCCACCGAATATAAATTACTGCACTTCTTTATGACGCACCCGGAGCGTGTTTACAGCCGCGAACAGCTGCTGAACCATGTATGGGGCACCAACGTCTACGTGGAAGATCGTACCGTTGATGTGCATATCCGTCGTTTACGTAAAGCACTGGAAGTATCTGGCCACGATCGCATGGTTCAAACCGTACGCGGAACAGGGTATCGTTTCTCTGCCCGCTACTAAACGGAGTCTTTTACCGTGCTGGAACGACTCTCCTGGAAGAGATTATTGACTGAGCTGGCGCTGGTCTGTTTGCCCGCGCTGGTGCTTGGTCTGTTGTTCGGTTATCTGCCCTGGCTACTGCTGATTGCGGTGTCGGGTGTGATGTTTTGGCACTTTAGAAATCTGATGCGTCTGTCGCACTGGCTGTGGGTCGATCGTTCCATGACGCCGCCCGCCGGTCGCGGTAGCTGGGAGCCCTTGTTCTACGGCTTGTACCAGATGCAACTGCGTAACCGCCGTCGACGTCGCGAGCTGGGTAACCTGATTAAGCGCTTTCGTAGCGGCGCGGAATCCCTGCCGGATGCAGTGATCCTGACCACCGAAGAGGGCACCATTTTCTGGTGCAACGGGCTGGCACAACAGCATCTCGGGCTGCGCTGGCCGGAAGATAATGGCCAGAACATCCTCAACTTGCTGCGCTATCCTGAGTTTTCCCGCTATATTCGCCAACGCGATTTTGACAAGCCGCTGACGCTGGTGCTGAACAATCAACATCATATGGAATTCCGTGTGATGCCCTATAGCGAAGGGCAGTGGTTGATGGTGGCGCGCGATGTCACCCAAATGCACCAGCTGGAAGGGGCGCGGCGTAACTTCTTTGCCAACGTCAGTCATGAACTGCGTACGCCGTTAACGGTGCTGCAGGGCTATCTGGAGATGATGGACGATGCGACGATGAACGAGCGCACGCGCGGCAAGGCGTTGCATACCATGCAGGAGCAAACGCGTCGCATGGATAGCCTGGTGAAACAGCTGCTGACTTTGTCACGTATCGAGGCCGCACCGGCTATCGATCTCAAAGAGACGGTGGATGTTCCGGGCATGCTGCAACTGTTGCAGCGCGAGGCGGAAACGCTGAGCCAGGGTCGGCACAGCATTCATTTCCGCACCGATCCGCACCTCAAAGTCTTCGGTAATGATGAACAGCTGCGCAGCGCCATTTCCAATCTGGTGTACAACGCGGTGAATCACACGCCGGAAGGGACGCGCCTCGATATTAGCTGGCTGCGTAACAAAGAGGGCGCGGAGTTCAAAGTGTGCGATAACGGACCGGGGATCAGCGAGGAGCATTTGCCGCGCCTCACCGAGCGTTTCTATCGGGTGGATAAAGCCCGATCGCGCGCCACCGGGGGCAGTGGCTTAGGGTTGGCGATCGTTAAGCATGCATTGAGCCACCATAATGCACGGCTGGAAATCACCAGTATTCCGCATCAGGAAACCTGTTTTAGTTTCGTGCTGCCGCCACGTTTGATTGTGGCGAAGAGCGTGCACAGTAAGGTCAGTTAAGCACGATGAAGTGGCGCAATTGATTGCGTGATGAATCGCGGCGCGACAGAATGTGCAGTTCAATGTTCCTGACCTGATTTGCGGAAAAACCTGATGAGATCGCTGTTGCTGTTCACGTTGCTGCTGTGCTCTACGCTGGCACAAAGCCAACAAACCATGCTCACCGGCAATTTGAGCAGCGTCGGTTCCGATACCCTCGGCTATCTGATGACCTTATGGGGCGAGGATTTCAGCCGCCAGTCACCGGGCGTTAACGTTCAGGTACAGGCGGCTGGATCCTCAACCGCACCCACCGCGCTGGCGGCAGGCGCTGCCCAGCTCGGGGCGATGAGCCGCCCGATGCAAATTGATGAACGCCAACTGTTTACCACGCGCTACGGCTATCCCCCGCTGGCGGTGCCGGTGGCGATGGATGCGCTGGTGGTGGTGGTCAATCAGGACAACCCGCTAACGCGTATCGATCAACCGCAACTCGATGCCCTTTTCTCTGTCACTCGTCTGTGTGGTGCGCACTCGGTGCCGCAGCACTGGGGCGATCTTGGCCTCAACCAGGGAGATTGGGCGCGACGCAGTATTCAGCGTTTTGGCCGTAATTCGGCATCAGGTACCTGGGGCTTCTTCAAACAGCAGGCGCTGTGTAAAGGGGATTTCCGCTCGGACGTCGCGGAGTTTCCCGGCTCGGCGGCGGTGGTGCAGGCCGTCGCGGCAACACCCAACAGCATTGGTTATGCCAGTTTTGGTTTTCACTTAAGCGGCGTGAAGATGGTGCCCATCGTCACTGCCAGCGGCGATAGCGTGATGCCGGACGCCGAAACCATTCGCAGCGGCCGCTATCCGTGGTCGCGTCCGCTCTATATTTACGTCAATAAAGCGCCGGGCAAACCGCTGCCGCCGCTGGTGAATGCGTTCCTGCATCAGGTGTTATCACCTGAAGGGCAGCGCCGGGTAACTGAAGCCGGTTATTTGCCACTTTCCGAAAGCCAGATGGCCCAGGCACGTGCCGCCATTGAGTAAAATGGAAGAACGAGCACCCGATCATGAATTTTATTCACGTCACCTGAATTTTCTTCCATTGCCCAATTTGTTTCAGCATGTCACTCTTTCTGGACATTTAGCCATCCAGATGGCTATAAATAACCGGGTGAAATTATACCCTGACGCAATTATGCGTTTAGCCAGGAGTGAACATGCCACAACAACAACCGTTCCGTGCCGATACCGTCGGCAGTTTTCTGCGTCCTGCGGCGATCAAGCAAGCGCGCGTGCAGTTTGCCAATGGCGAGATCACGGCTGAGCAGCTGCGTCAGGTAGAAGATAAAGAAATCCGCCACGTGGTCGAGCAGCAGCGCGCTAACGGCCTGCAAGTGGTCACCGACGGCGAGTTCCGTCGCGCCTGGTGGCACTTTGACTTCTTTGGCGATCTGCAAGGCGTTGAGCTATTTGAAGCGGAGCAGGGCATCCAGTTCAACGGCGTGCAAACCAAAGCGCACGGCGTGAAAGTCACCGGCAAGGTGGCCTTTAATCCACATCACCCGATGCTGGATCACTTCCGCTTCCTGAAAAGCATTGCGGGCGACGCCGTGGCGAAAATGACCATCCCAAGCCCAAGCGTGCTGCACTTCCGTGGTGGCCGTAAAGTGATCGATGCCACCGTCTATCCCGATCTGAAAGAGTACTTTGCTGACCTGGCGCAGACATACAAAGATGCGATCGCGGCTTTCTACGCGGCGGGCTGCCGTTTTCTGCAGCTGGATGACACTGTTTGGGCTTACCTGTGCTCTTCGGATCAGCAGCAGCAGATCCGTGAGCGCGGTGAAGATCCGCAGGAACTGGCGCGTATTTACGCTGAGGTGCTGAACAAAGCGCTGGAAGATAAACCAGCTGACCTGACCATTGGTCTGCATGTGTGCCGCGGCAACTTCCGCTCAACCTGGATTTCCGAAGGTGGCTATGAGCCGGTGGCCGAGATTCTGTTTGGTCAGGTGAATATCGATGCTTACTTCCTCGAATATGACAACGAGCGTTCCGGTGGTTTTGAGCCGCTGCGCTTTATCAAACCCGGCCATCAGCAAGTGGTATTGGGTCTGATCACGACTAAGAACGGTGAACTGGAAGATCCGGAGCAGGTGAAAGCGCGCCTGCAGGAAGCTTCGCAGTTCGTTAGCCTGAACCAGATTTGCCTCAGCCCACAGTGTGGCTTTGCTTCAACGGAAGAGGGCAACAGCCTGACGGAAGCGCAACAGTGGCAGAAGATTCGTCTGGTGGTCGATATCGCCAATCAGGTGTGGTGATGCTGTAAACTTGTGCAAACAGGCGCGTAAATCGCGCCTTTTGTGCATTTTAAAGCCTGGTTTTGCGAGGAGATCTCCCGTGATGCGGAAACTTTAAGCAAATCATCTGAGGTGTTTTCACGCTATTCCCCGCTGATACACTGCTTTGAGTCACTTTCTTGCTATATCCTTCTGGTTTTCCGATCCCGTATTGCCTTTCTTCGCTATAAACGTTTTAATTTGCGCCGTTGTCGATTTATCCCTCTGCTAACAGAAGAAAAGTAGATTAAATCACCTGCGCTTTAACGATTAGGCCCGCATAACGCTCTGAACTCATCAGATAAGCCTTTGTTTTTGTGCATGCAGAGGACAACACGCACTCAACTTCCACCGCAACATCAGCTACAGGCAGTACAGAAGTTTATGACACATCGTTTAACCTCCAAGGATATCCTGGCGCTGGGCTTCATGACGTTTGCCCTGTTCGTAGGCGCAGGAAACATTATCTTTCCACCGATGGTGGGGATTCAGTCTGGCGAACACGTCTGGGTTGCCGCTTTCGGCTTTCTTATTACGGCCGTTGGCTTGCCGGTGATGACCGTTATCGCCCTGGCGCGCGTGGGCGGCGGCATTGATGCTCTCAGCTCACCGATTGGCAAAGCCGCAGGTCTGTTGCTGGCAACGGTTTGCTATCTGGCAGTGGGCCCACTGTTCGCCACGCCGCGTACGGCGACCGTGTCGTTTGAAGTGGGGATTGCTCCGCTGACCGGTGATGGCGCGCTGCCGCTGTTTATCTACAGCCTGATTTATTTTGCGCTGGTGATTGGCATTTCCCTGTATCCTGGCAAATTGCTGGACACTGTCGGCCACTTCCTCGCTCCGCTGAAAATCGTGGCGCTGACCATTCTCGGTCTGGCAGCACTGCTGTGGCCGGCCGGTGGTATCGCGCCTGCTACGGCTGATTACCAGCGTGCGGCCTTCTCCAGCGGCTTCGTTAACGGCTATCTGACGATGGATACGCTGGGTGCGCTGGTGTTTGGTATTGTTATCGTCAATGCGGCACGTTCTCGCGGCGTTGAAGATGCGAAACTGCTGACCCGTTACACCATGCTGGCGGGCGTGATTGCCGGTGTTGGCTTGACGCTGGTGTATCTGAGCCTGTTCAAACTCGGTTCTGGCAGTGCTGGCCTGGTTGATCAGAATGCCAATGGTGCAGCGATTCTGCATGCGTATGTGCAGCAGACCTTTGGCGGCATGGGCAGCTTCTTCCTGGCAGCACTGATCTTCGTGGCCTGCATGGTGACGGCGGTTGGCCTAACCTGCGCCTGTGCGGAATTCTTTGCGCAATACCTGCCGTTGTCGTATAAAGCGCTGGTGTTTATTCTGGGTCTGTTCTCCATGGTGGTGTCGAATCTCGGCCTGAGCCACCTGATTCAGATCTCGATTCCGGTGCTGACGGCGATTTATCCACCGTGCATCGTGCTGGTGGTGCTGAGCTTCACCCTGAAATGGTGGAATAAGAGCGCACGTATTATCGCGCCAACCATGCTGGTGAGCCTGCTGTTTGGCATCGTTGATGCCATCAAAACCACCAATTTTAAAGATGTGCTGCCGCTGTTTAGCCAGCATCTGCCACTGGCCGATCAGGGACTCTCCTGGTTGCCGCCATCGCTGGTGATGCTGGTGATTGCCGCGGTGGTCGATCGGGCAAAAGGACGCGAACAGGTCGCTGCCCACTCGTAATCGACATTGCTGTTAATTTCAACCACGGGCTTGCCCGTGGTTTTTTCATTTACAAGGTATTGGTGTTATGCAAGAAACCAACAAGCTCAAACGCGGACTGAGCACGCGCCACATCCGTTTTATGGCGCTGGGATCGGCAATCGGTACCGGGCTGTTTTACGGCTCGGCGGATGCGATCAAAATGGCAGGCCCCAGCGTGCTGCTGGCGTACATCATCGGCGGTGCGGTGGCGTACATCATCATGCGTGCTTTGGGTGAGATGTCAGTGAATAACCCGCAGGCCAGCTCGTTTTCGCGCTACGCGCAGGACTATCTGGGGCCGTTAGCAGGTTACATCACCGGCTGGACCTACTGTTTTGAAATCCTGATTGTGGCGATTGCCGACGTGACGGCTTTTGGTATCTACATGGGCGTGTGGTTCCCGGAAGTACCGCACTGGATTTGGGTGCTGTCGGTGGTGCTGATTATCGGTGCCATTAACCTGATGAGCGTGAAGGTGTTTGGTGAAGTCGAGTTCTGGTTCTCCTTCTTCAAAGTCGCCACCATTATCATCATGATCATCGCCGGTTTTGGCATGATTTTCTGGGGCATCGGCAACGGCGGTCAGCCTACGGGTATCCATAATCTGTGGACCAACGGCGGCTTCTTCGCTCACGGCATTGTCGGCATGCTGCTGTCACTGCAAATGGTGATGTTTGCCTATGGCGGCATTGAAATTATCGGTATCACCGCCGGTGAAGCGGAAGAGCCTGAGAAGTCGATTCCGCGCGCCATCAACTCGGTTCCGCTGCGCATTCTGGTGTTCTATGTCGGCACGCTGTTTGTCATCATGTCGATCTATCCGTGGAACCAGGTCGGCACCTCCGGCAGTCCTTTTGTGCTGACTTTCCAGCATCTGGGCATTGCGGCGGCGGCATCGATTCTTAACTTTGTGGTATTGACAGCGTCACTGTCGGCGATCAACAGCGACGTGTTTGGCGTCGGGCGTATGCTGCACGGCATGGCGCAGCAGGGCCATGCGCCGAAGATGTTCCAGAAGGTCTCGGATCGCGGGATTCCGTGGGTCACCGTGCTGGTGATGATGGTGGCGATGCTGATCGCCGTGTATCTCAACTACCTGATGCCGGAAAAAGTGTTCCTGGTGATCGCGTCGCTGGCGACCTTCGCCACGGTGTGGGTGTGGATCATGATTCTGCTGTCGCAAATCGCGTTTCGCCGCAAAATTGGCAAAGAGCAGGCGGGCAAGCTGCAATTCGCTCTGCCAGGCGGCAGCAAAACCGCCTGGATTGGCGTGGCTTTCCTGGTGTTCATCATTGCCTTGATCGGTTATTTCCCTGACACGCGCGTGTCGCTGTATGTTGGCTTCGCGTGGATTGTGCTGCTGTTGCTGGCCTGGCCGCTGGCGAAAAAGCGGAAAGCCTGATCATTCTGATGCGCATAACGGGTGGGATGTTTGCCCGTTAAGCGTGGAAGGATAGGTAGTGTTCAGGGCGGGAGAGATTCCCGCCCTGAGCTTTTAAGTATGATGAAAAGCGCAGGCCGAAGCACGACTACCAGTTGCTACCCAACGCAATCTCTCCGCCCGCCGGGCTCAGGTGATTGTCATCATAATAGAGCGGCAATCCTCCGCTGGTGATCAAACAGCCCTGCTCATTACACAGATTCTCTCGCAGCGATAACACGCGTACGCCTTGTTGCTTATAGCGCTGCAATAATTTCTCCACGGCCTCTTCCGGGAACTGAAACAATCTGGTGCGCTCAGAGAGCAGCGGCGGAGCTTCCCACTTGCTCAGCCAGGCGCTCAGTTCGCGACGAATCGGAATGTTACGGTTATTGCTGTAGCGCAGCGGGTCAACGTCCACTGAAGGCGCATCCTCTATTACCGTGACCTTTTTGCCCGCCTGAGTCAGCTGAGCCACCACGCGATCCATACCCGCTTGCAGCGCCTCCAGATTACTCTTTTCAGGATGATCGGTTTCGCGGAAACCGGCACCGGGCAACAGGCTCATACCCGATGCCCAATAGGCGCTGATCACCACTTCGTCCACCTTGTCGCTCAGCACCATCTTCAGCACTTCCTGATTAAAAGTGATGCATTGCTGCGCATGATGTGGCATTTGGCTCACCACGCGCGTGGCACCAATCAGAAACGGGCAGGAGGCTTTGGTGAGTTGATACAGCGGTTTATGCTGACGTTGTGCATAGCCCGACACCGAAGCACGTAGTGCGGCAGCGTGACTGTCGCCAATTAAGGCGATACCGGGGCGATCGGTGTTTGGATGACACTCCTCATGCCCGGAGGGCAGGTTAGCCCCGTAATCAAGCAAGCACGGATTACGCTGCGCCGAGATTTTCCAGCTGTCCGCATTCACGACGAGTTCACTAACCCGCGATTTCATGCCCCCGGTTTGCCACAACAGCAGCATCGCACCCGCCGCAATCAGGGATGAGGCACAGTAGCCGGGGATTACCCAACGCGTGCCCATGCGCGTCTGGCGGAAGGGCTGCTCGACAAAGCGCCATGAAAACCAGGCCAGACCCAGCGCTGCACCGCAGATCATCAAACCTTGCCAGACGGTAAGGGGGTGATCGCTACAGATGCGCGCCAGACTTAGCAGCGGCCAGTGCCACAGGTACCAGGAATAAGAGATCTTGCCGATAAAGCGCATCAGCGGATTTTCTAACAGTAACTGGTTAAGCTCGCTGCGCGCACCGATCATCAGGCAACCCGCCAGCACGGGAATGATCGCCAACCAGCCCGGAAATTGGCTATGGCTACTAAGCAACAGGCTGGCGGCGATAATCATCACCCAGCCCAGCAGATTGAGCAGGCTGGCCGCTCGGCCGGTGAGGGGTTGTGGTTTCCACAGCGCCAGCAGCACACCGGCACCGAGTTCCCAGGCGCGGGTTGGCAACAGATAAAAGGCGTGGGTGGTGGCAAACGGTGTGATCCCGATACAGGCCACCAAAGAGATCACACTCAGTATCAGTACCACAGAGCGCATCGAACGTTTGAGTCGTACGGCCAAAAGCAGAATGAATGGCAGCACAATATAGAACTGTTCTTCTATTCCCAATGACCAGGTCATGAGCAGGGGATTTAAATCGGAATCGGTACTGAAATAGTCACCGCTCTTGAGTAGCAGCATATTGGGTACGGCGATAAATACCGCCAGGCTGTATTTGGCCAGCTGGCTGAACTCTAGCGGTGAGAGCAGGATGAAGCCCAGTAGCAGCAATATCGTCATCATGAAAAATAACGCGGGAGCGATACGTTTAATGCGGCGTAAATAGAATTGATAAAATGAGAAGCGACCCTCGGATATTTCCTTGCTGATAATACCGCCGATCAGAAAGCCGGAAATAACAAAGAAGAGGTCGACACCAATAAAGCCACCCTGCAGCGAGGTGACGCCGGAGTGAAAGAGTACCACCAGAATGATGGCGACGGCGCGCAGGCCGTCAATATCCGCCCGATAATGGTGAGAGGCATTCGCAGTCATAATTTAACCCAGAAGTTTGGATAAGAATGGTTATGCGTTCCAGAAAAAATAAATCGGCGCATCCTGTCGCCGAAAAAAGTTACAAAGGAGAAACATGGGTATTACAAGGGATGATTGACGCTGACAGAATACGCGCTTTTAGCCGCTAAATATCAGGGCGGAAGAAAATTAGAATAATCGCAGATTAAGGTGGTATTTGTATTTACACCGCTGAAGCATAAATAGCGAAAAGATAAGCCCGGATTATCCTTCAGGCTTATCTTTCATGATGTGGTGAATCGGCTACAGGCTGATATGCGCGGGTAACAGTGCTTTGAGCTGAGGGTAGATAACGCTATTGGCGAGCAGCACAGGATTGCCCTGCTGCAGACCGTTGTGACCAAGGTAATCATTGGTTATGCCGCCGGCCTCACGCATCAATACAATACCGGGTAAACCGTCCCACGGATTCATATGCGCTTCGTAATAACCAATTAAACGACCAGCGGCGGCCCAGGCACTCATTAATGCGCCAGAGCCATTACGGATGAACATCCCGCCCTGTGACAGCAAGCCACCAATAAAGGCTGTCAGCGGCTCTACCGGCTGACTGTTCGAACTGCTGATGCCGAGCACGCCCTGATTGAGATGCTGAGCGCTGTGCGCCTGAATGCGCTTTTCATTGACCCAGGCACCTTTACCGCGACAGGCATGGAAGGTCTCATGATGGTTGGGATCGCAGACCACGCCAATTACCGGCTCATTTTCACAGACAATCGCCAGTGACACGCACCAATTATGTAATCCATTCAGGAAGTTACTGGTGCCATCAATCGGGTCAATCACCCAGACAAAGCGCGCACCTGTAGTTTCACCACCGCTCTCTTCACCCAGCACGGCGTCATCGGGAAAGCGTTCGTAAATCAGGTGCTTGACCAATTCTTCCACGTTGCGGTCGGCTTCGCTAACCACATCCTGTAAATCCTTTTTATGCTCAATCACCAGTTGATGACGCTGCTGATACCAGGATAAAGCGCGGCTGGCTGCAGTTTTAGCGACATCACAGGCAAAGTGATAACGCGCGTCAAGTTCGGTTAGCGTAGCTGATGACATCTTTCCCTCTTATCATTTTCTGGCAAACGAAGTGACAAAAAACGCCGAAAAAGGCGATCTGGCGGTGTGACCTACTTAACAAAAGTTAAGAAAGGTTTCATTAAGCCGCAGATGACTGCGGCTGGCAAGAGGCGGAAATGCAGGGATTGTGAAAAAAAGCGGGTTTAGAGTTGCTGGTGGCGCGCAGCGTCCATCAGGCGCGGATAGAACTGGAAGAACAGCGGTTCAAGTTGCTGATAATGATCGACAAAATCCTGATAGGAGTCGCGCAGTGCTGCCAGACGCGGGCGGCGATGTGCCATACCGCTCAATACGCGGGCCAGCCGCGTTGGTTCGGCATAGTGCTCAAACCAGCGCTCGCGCCACATCACCGAATTGAGTTCGATGAATCCTTCTGGCGTGCCGGGCAGTTGCGGCATGATTTCACGCTCGGCTGCCGCCGTGAACGCGACCAGCGATTGGGAAGGGTGCAGCTGGTCCCAGTGCAGCGCGAGGAAGTGATCCCAGATGACATCCAACGTGATGGGCGCAACGCGACGAGTTTCAGCGCGAAAGAATTGCCGCGCTTCACGCACTTCCGGCAGGTTATCCGTCAAAACATCCAGTCGGCGATGCATAGCGATGCCCGCCACAACCGGTTCCGGCCATTGCGATTGCACATTGCCGCGCACGAAGTCGGCCATCAGATTGCCCAGCAGGGAGCTGTCTGCCAGCTGTGCGAGGTGAAGGTGAGCGAGAAAGTTCATGGCGCATTATAGGCAGAATCACAGATATGCAGCCAGTTGTTCAGAATTTGCCGCTTTTCCGCTAAACTATGCCGCCTGTTTTTTGAGTCCTGAAAGAAGTGATGCATGCGTGTAGCCGATTTTGCTTTTGAGTTGCCAGAATCTTTGATCGCCCACTATCCGCAGGCGCAGCGCAGCGGTTGCCGCTTGCTGGCGCTGGATGGCCCAAGTGGGGCGTTAAGCCATGAAGTGTTTACCGACGTACTGGATAAACTCAATCCGGGCGACCTGCTGGTGTTTAACAATACCCGCGTGATCCCAGCGCGTGTCTTCGGCCGAAAAGCCAGTGGCGGCAAAATCGAGATGCTGGTAGAGCGCATGCTGGATGACAAACGCGTGCTGGCGCACGTGCGTGCCTCAAAAGCGCCGAAGCCGGGTGCAGAGCTGCTGCTGGGCGATGACGAAAGCGTCAAAGCCACCATGGTCGCGCGCCACGATACGCTGTTTGAAATCGAATTTGCCGATGACCGCGCAGTGCTGGATATCCTTAACAGCGTCGGCCATATGCCGTTGCCGCCGTATATTGATCGTCCGGATGAAGAAGCAGACCGTGAACTTTATCAAACCGTTTACAGCGCGCGTCCGGGTGCGGTAGCCGCACCGACCGCCGGTTTGCATTTTGATGAACCGTTGCTGGACGCGCTGCGCGCGAAAGGCATCGAAATGGCATTTGTCACGCTGCACGTTGGCGCAGGTACCTTCCAGCCGGTGCGCGTCGAGAACATCAATGACCACATCATGCACTCTGAGTATGCCGAAGTGCCGCAGGATGTGGTGGATGCGGTGCTGGCGTGTAAAGCGCGTGGCAACAAAGTGGTCGCGGTGGGCACCACCTCCGTGCGTTCTCTGGAGAGCGCGGCGCAGGCGGCTCAGGATGCGCTGATTGCACCCTTCTTCGACGACACGCAGATCTTCATCTATCCGGGCTATCACTATCAGGTGATTGATGCGCTGATCACCAACTTCCATCTGCCGGAATCGACGCTGATTATGCTGGTGTCAGCATTTGCCGGTTACAAAAATACCATGGCGGCTTACCAAAGCGCGGTGGCAGAGCAGTACCGTTTCTTTAGCTACGGGGATGCCATGTACATCACCCGTAATCCACAGGCTCCTGACGAAGTGGTTGGAGCTTAATAATCAGACTGTTTCTCTGATTATCTAATGAGGTCAATGTGAAATTTGAATTAGATACCACCGACGGGCGCGCGCGCCGTGGCCGTTTGGTGTTCGATCGTGGTGTGGTGGAAACCCCGGCATTCATGCCTGTGGGCACCTACGGCACCGTGAAGGGCATGACGCCGGAAGAAGTGAAAGACACCGGTGCGCAGATCCTGCTCGGTAATACCTTCCACCTGTGGCTGCGCCCGGGCCAGGAGATCATGAAACTGCACGGTGACCTGCACGATTTCATGAACTGGCAGGGACCGATCCTCACTGACTCCGGCGGCTTTCAGGTGTTCAGCCTCGGTGACATTCGTAAGATCACCGAAGCGGGCGTGCATTTCCGTAACCCGATCAACGGCGATCCGATTTTCCTCGATCCGGAAAAATCGATGGAAATTCAGTACGACCTCGGTTCAGACGTGGTGATGATTTTCGACGAGTGTACGCCGTATCCAGCAGACTGGGATTACGCCAAACGTTCGATGGAGATGTCACTGCGTTGGGCGCAGCGTAGCCGCGATCGCTTTGATTCACTCGGGAATAAAAATGCGCTGTTCGGCATTATTCAGGGCGGTGTTTACGAAGATTTACGAGATGTCTCGGTTAAAGGTCTGGTAGATATCGGCTTTGATGGGTACGCTGTGGGCGGCCTGGCGGTGGGTGAACCTAAAGAGGACATGCACCGTATCCTGGAACACGTCTGTCCGCAAATTCCGCAAGATAAACCGCGTTATTTGATGGGCGTCGGCAAGCCAGAAGATCTGGTGGAAGGCGTTCGCCGCGGTATCGATATGTTTGACTGCGTCATGCCAACGCGTAATGCGCGTAATGGTCACCTGTTTGTGACCGATGGCGTGGTGAAAATCCGTAACGCCAGGTATAAAGATGACACCAGTACGTTGGATGCTGATTGTGATTGCTACACCTGTCGCAATTACAGTCGCGCCTACTTGTATCATCTTGATCGTTGTAACGAAATACTGGGCGCACGTCTGAATACGATTCACAATCTGCGCTATTACCAGCGTCTGATGGCGGGTTTACGTAAGGCCATCGAAGAGGGTAAATTAGAGCACTTTGTTAGCGAGTTCTACCAACGGACGGGTAAAGCGGTTCCACCGTTAAACGTCTGATAATTCTATCAATGAGGGAAATTTAATGAGCTTTTTCATTTCTGACGCCGTTGCCGCAGCAGGCGCTCCGTCTCAGGGAAGTCCTTATTCTCTGGTGATCATGCTGGTGGTGTTTGGTCTGATCTTCTATTTCATGATTCTGCGCCCGCAGCAGAAACGTTCTAAAGATCACAAGAAGCTGATGGATTCCATCTCTAAAGGTGATGAAGTGTTGACCAGCGGTGGCCTGGTAGGTCGTGTGACCAAAGTGGCTGACAACGGCTACGTTTCTATCGCCCTGAACGACACCACTGAAGTAGTTGTAAAACGTGATTTCGTGGCCGCCGTTCTGCCGAAAGGTACTATGAAGGCGCTGTAATTTTTTCTTCCCGAAGGGAACTGCCGTGTTAAACCGTTATCCTTTGTGGAAGTACATCATGCTGGTCGTCGTGATTCTCGTCGGCCTGCTCTATGCGCTTCCTAACCTTTATGGAGAGGATCCGGCCGTTCAGATCACTGGTGCGCGCGGTGGCGCCGCCAGTGAACAGACGTTGGATCAGGTCCAGACTTTATTAAAACAAGATAATATCCAGAGCAAATCCCTCGCTCTGGAAAATGGCGCCATTCTGGCCCGTTTTGACAATCAGGATGCACAGCTGCGCGCGCGTGATGCCATCACTACCGCGTTGGGCGACAACTATGTTGTGGCACTCAACCTCGCGCCGGCAACCCCGCGCTGGCTGACCATGCTGGCTGCACAGCCGATGAAACTCGGTCTTGATCTGCGTGGCGGCGTACACTTCCTGATGGAAGTGGATATGGATACCGCTCTGGGCAAGCTGCAAGAGCAGAATGCCGATGGCCTGCGCAGTGACCTGCGCGACAAAAGCATCCCGTATACCAACGTCAATAAAATCGCTAACTACGGTGTAGAAGTGCGTTTCCGCGACGGCGCCAGCCGTGATGCGGCGATCAGCTACCTGTCACCGCGTCATCGCGATCTGGTGATCTCCAGCGTCGGCAGCGATACGCTGCGTGCGGTGATGACCGATGCGCGTCTGAGCGAAGCCCGTGAGTATGCGGTTCAGCAGAACATCAATATCTTGCGTAACCGTGTGAACCAGCTTGGCGTTGCCGAGCCTCTGGTGCAGCGTCAGGGTTCTGACCGCATCGTGGTGGAACTGCCGGGTATTCAGGATACGGCGCGTGCCAAAGAGATTCTGGGTGCCACTGCGACCCTGGAATTCCGTCTGGTAAACACCACCGTTGATCCAACTGCCGCGGCGAGTGGCCGTGTGCCGGGTGATTCGGAAGTGAAAGAGACGCGTGAAGGCCAGCCAGTGGTGCTGTACAAGCGTGTGATTCTGACCGGTGACCATATTACCGATTCGACGTCCAGCATGGACGAGTACAACCAGCCGCAGGTGAACATTTCACTGGATGGCGCGGGCGGTAACATGATGTCGAACTTCACCAAGGACAACATCGGTAAAGCGATGGCGACCCTGTTTGTGGAGTACAAGGACAGCGGTAAGAAAGACGCCAACGGTCGTGCAATCCTGGTGAAACAGGAGCAGGTGATTAACGTGGCGAACATTCAGTCGCGCCTCGGTAACAGCTTCCGCATCACCGGTATCAACAACCCGAACGAAGCGCGTCAGCTGTCGCTGCTGCTGCGTGCCGGTGCGTTGATCGCGCCAATTCAGATTGTGGAAGAGCGTACCATTGGTCCAACAATGGGCCAGCAGAACATCACTCAGGGTCTCGAAGCCTGCTTGTGGGGTCTGATCGCGTCCATTCTGTTTATGGTGGTGTTCTATAAGAAATTTGGTTTGATTGCGACCAGCGCGCTGCTGTGCAACCTGGTGCTGATTGTCGGCATCATGTCACTGCTGCCGGGTGCGACCCTCACCATGCCGGGGATTGCCGGTATCGTGTTGACGCTGGCGGTTGCTGTCGATGCCAACGTGTTGATTAACGAACGTATTAAAGAAGAACTGCGTAACGGACGCTCGGTACAGCAGGCGATTCACGAAGGCTACAAAGGCGCCTTCTCCAGTATCGTCGACGCCAACGTCACTACGCTGATCAAAGTTATCATTCTTTATGCGGTCGGTACCGGCTCCATTAAAGGCTTTGCGATCACCACCGCTATCGGTATCGCGACCTCAATGTTCACCGCTATCGTCGGCACCCGTGCCATCGTTAACCTGGTTTACGGCGGCAAACGCATCAACAAGCTGTCCATCTGAGGAGTGCGTTGTGGCACAGGAATATAGTATTGAGCAGCTGAACCACGGGCGTAAGGTCGTCGACTTTATGCGCTGGGATACGCTGGCATTCATCATCTCCGGTCTGCTGATTGTGGCGTCTATCGCCATTATCGGTGTGCGAGGCTTCAACTGGGGCCTCGACTTTACCGGCGGAACGGTGATTGAGATTAACCTGGAAAAACCGGCCGATCTGGACGCACTGCGTGAAGGTTTGGTGAAAGCGGGCTTCCAGGAGCCGCTGGTGCAGAACTTTGGCAGCAGCCGTGACGTGATGGTGCGTATGCCGCCAGCCACCGGTGCAGCAGGTCAGGAGCTCGGCAACAAAGTCGTGACCTCCATCAATGAGACGACGCAGCAGAACGCGATCGTGAAGCGCATTGAGTTCGTCGGCCCAAGCGTGGGTAGCGATCTGGCGCAAGCCGGTGCGATGGCGCTGCTGTCGGCACTGATTGCGATTCTGATCTATATCGGCTTCCGCTTTGAGTGGCGTCTGGCGCTGGGTACCGTGCTGGCACTGGCGCATGACGTCATCATCACCTGCGGCATTCTGGCGTTGTCACACATCGAGATCGACCTGACGATTGTCGCGTCACTGATGTCGGTGATTGGTTACTCGCTTAACGATAAAATCGTGGTTTCCGACCGTATTCGTGAGAACTTCCGCAAAATTCGTCGCGGTTCTTCCTACGATATTACTAACGTGTCGCTGACCCAAACGTTAAGCCGTACCCTGATCACCTCGCTGACCACGCTGGCGATGATTCTGATTCTGTTCATCTTTGGTGGTGCGCTGCTGAAAGGCTTCTCGCTGACCATGCTGATCGGTGTCACCATCGGTACCGTTTCATCTATCTATGTTTCTTCTGCTCTGGCATTGAAACTGGGTATGAAGCGTGAACACATGCTGGTGCAGAAAGTGGAGAAAGAGGGCGCAGATCAGCCTTCGATCCTGCCTTAATTCTGCTGATGAAATGAAACGGGCTGCCTAAGGGCAGCCCGTTTTTTTATGCTCCATACGATCAGGGCGCTTTCCCTTTTTCTGCTGCAGGCAACACATCATGCACGCGCACATAGCCGAGTTGCTCCGGCGTCAGTCCGCTCAACCGCAGCGGCACTGTGACAGAACTGCGCGGCGTTAAACTGGCTTCAACCTGAATGGTCTGGCTCAGACTCTCCGCATTCAGCGGTTTGCCACTGGCTGGATCCAGCTCACCCCATACCACGGTGGCGCTCAGCGCGGGGATCGGCTGGTCATCGGTGGAACGGATATTCAGGTTGGCGCGACTACCACTGGCTTCCCCCTCGACGCGAGACAGTGACAGGCGCAATTTGCCCACCTGCGTCTGTAACTCGACGGGAGTGTTGGCTTGCGGCAACAGCCATGCCCCCTGGGTCGATTGCCCATTGAGTTGACCCTGAATTTCCAGCGCCGTTGCCTGATTGGTGAGCTTGCGCATCTGCTGGTTAAGCTGGCTGACTTCCTGATGTAACTCTTTGACCTGCGGTGAAGTCGGCGTTGAACTACAACCACTGAGCACCAGCAGCGAAAGTGCGGCGGGCGCCCAAAACGTCCTGATCGTCATGCATTGTCCTTTCTGTTATTTCGGAATACGTAATACCTGGCCGGGGTAGATCTTATCAGGATGCGTCAGCATTGGCTTGTTTGCTGCGAAAATCTTGTTGTATTCATTGGGATTCCCGTAGACCTGTTTGGAAATCGCACTCAGGGTGTCTCCTTTTTTCACCGTATAGAAATCGGCTTCTGGCGCACTGTCGGTGACGGTGACCTTGTCATCGACCTTGGTAATCCCTGCCACGTTACCGGCGGCCACCAGGATTTTCTCCTTCAGCTCCTGTGAAATGCCATCACCGCTCACGGTAACGGTGTCGCCTTGCACATCGACTTTCACTTTATCGCTGTCAGGTAAGCCGAGTTGATTAATATGATCCTGTAGTTTTTTGCTGGGATCATCAGCGCCGGTGACGGCATCCCATAACTTTTCACCTGCTTCTTTCACGAAATTGAACAGACCCATGTGACCTCCTGCAAATGTGCCGGATTGGCTGTTTAAGCTTAGTGGCTTTTCTTGTTTACAGAGCGTGACATCCTGCGTCTGTGAGCCGGGCGGTGATTCGGTCGCGTGTATTCAGTTGCTTTGAAGATCGCGCTACACTGTGTGGCCTATTTATCTCGCGACAGGAAACGCCATGCATTGCCCCTTCTGCTCCGCTGTGGACACCAAAGTGATTGATTCTCGCCTGGTCAGTGAAGGTTCATCGGTGCGTCGCCGCCGCCAGTGTCTGGTGTGCCATGAGCGTTTTACCACCTTTGAAGTGGCTGAGCTGGTGATGCCGCGCGTGGTGAAAAGCAACGATGTGCGTGAACCCTTTAACGAAGATAAGCTCGCCAGCGGCATGATGAAGGCGCTGGAGAAGCGCCCGGTGAGCGCCGATGCGGTGGATAACGCCGTCAACCACATTAAAACGCAACTGCGTGCCACCGGCGAACGCGAAATTCCCAGCAAGCTGGTCGGTAATCTGGTGATGGAAGAGCTGAAGAAACTCGATAAGGTCGCTTACATCCGTTTTGCTTCTGTATACCGCAGTTTCGAAGATATCCGTGATTTTGGCGAAGAGATCGCCCGCTTACAGGACTAAGCCATGACTGACGAACGCTACATGGCGCGCGCGCTGGAACTGGCGCGTCGCGGACGTTTTACCACCACACCTAATCCTAATGTTGGCTGCGTGATTGTACGCGACGGCGAGATTGTCGGCGAAGGCTGGCATCACCGTGCGGGCGAGCCGCATGCTGAAGTGCACGCGCTGCGCATGGCGGGTGAAAAAGCTAAAGGTGCGACCGCCTATGTCACGCTGGAGCCCTGCAGCCATCATGGCCGCACGCCGCCGTGTTGCGATGCGTTGATCGCTGCGGGCGTCAGTCGCGTGGTGGCGGCAATGCAGGATCCCAATCCGCAAGTGGCGGGACGCGGCTTGTATCGTTTGCAGCAGGCCGGCATTGAAGTCAGCCACGGCTTAATGATGAGCGAAGCGGAAGCATTGAATCGTGGTTTTCTGAAACGTATGCGCACTGGCTTCCCGTGGATTCAGCTCAAACTCGGCGCATCCCTTGATGGGCGCACCGCGATGGCCAGTGGCGAAAGTCAATGGATCACCTCGGCGGCGGCAAGGCGCGATGTGCAACAATTACGTGCCCAGAGTTCGGCTATTCTTACCTCCAGTGCCACCGTGCTGGCAGACGATCCGTCATTAACCGTGCGCTGGGGCGAACTGAATGAAGATGCACGCCAGCAGCTGGATGAAGCCACGCTGCGTCAACCGGTTCGCGTGGTGATTGATAGCCAACAGCGTGTGACGCCGCAACATCGACTGATGAGTCAGCCGGGCGAAACCTGGCTGATGCGCAGTGAAATCGATCAGCAAACCTGGCCAGACAGCGTCAGCCAGATTGCGGTGCCGCTGCGCGGAGAGCAACTGGATCTGGTGGCGATGATGATGTTACTCGGCCAGCGTCAGATTAACTCGGTGTGGGTTGAGGCAGGTGCCGGTTTAGCCGGTGCGCTGTTGCAGGTTGGACTGGTCGATGAACTGATTGTCTATGTGGCACCAAAGCTGCTGGGCAATGCGGCACGCGGCCTGTGTGAACTGCCTGGGCTGGAACGATTGTCCGATGCGCCAGAGCTGAAGTTTAGTGACGTACGCAAGGTTGGCGCGGACCTGCGACTGACCCTGACGCCCGCTTAAGCACCCACTGAAAAGCCTGAGCGCGTTGTCGAAGAGTATGATAGAATCCGCCCCCTTCTGCGGGGCCATAAATCAAACACCCAAAGGATATGTATGAAAGTTATCGAAGCTCCTGTTGCCGCGCCTGATGCTCACATTGCCATTGTCATTGCGCGTTTTAACAACTTCATTAATGACAGCCTGCTGGATGGCGCGGTCGATGCGCTGAAGCGTATTGGCCAGGTCAAAGCAGAAAACATCACTGTGGTCTGGGTTCCAGGCGCTTACGAACTGCCTCTGGCAGCGCGCGCACTGGCAAAAGCCGGTAAGCACGATGCAATCGTGGCTCTGGGAACCGTGATCCGTGGCGGCACCGCCCACTTCGAATATGTGGCAGGTGAAGCCAGCTCTGGCATTGCCAACGTGGCGATGACCAGCGAAATTCCGGTGACTTTCGGCGTGTTAACCACCGAAAACATCGAGCAGGCGATTGAACGCGCCGGCACCAAAGCAGGTAATAAAGGCGCCGAAGCGGCCCTGACTGCACTCGAAATGATTAACGTATTGAAAGCCATCAAAGCCTGATTTTTGGAAGGGGAATTTTGTGAAACCTGCTGCTCGTCGTCGCGCCCGTGAGTGCGCTGTCCAGGCGCTTTACTCCTGGCAGCTGTCGAACAACGACATTGCCGATGTGGAATACCAGTTTCTGGCGGAACAAGACGTCAAAGACGTCGATATTAGCTATTTCCGCGAATTGCTGGCCGGTGTGGCGACTAACAGCGCGTACCTGGACGGTCTGATGAAGCCTTACCTGTCACGTCAGCTGGAAGAGCTGGGTCAGGTAGAAAAAGCCATTCTGCGTCTTTCGCTGTATGAGTTGAGCAAACGTTCTGATGTGCCTTATAAAGTGGCCATCAACGAAGGCATCGAACTGGCCAAAGTGTTTGGCGCCGAAGACAGCCACAAGTTTGTCAACGGCGTGCTGGATAAAGCAGCCCCACAAATTCGACCCAATAAAAAATAAATGCGAAAGGCCGGTTTACCGGCCTTTTTCTCATTGAGACCTGACTTATGTCCTGTGGTGAATTCGAACTGATCGCACGTTATTTTAACCGCGTTACCAGCTCCCGCCGCGATGTGGAGAAGGGAATTGGTGACGACTGTGCGTTACTGAACGTGCCCGAAAAACAGACGCTGGCCATTAGCACCGATACGTTGGTGGCGGGCGTGCACTTCCTGCGTGATATCCATCCTGCCGATTTGGGTTACAAAGCGCTGGCCGTGAATCTCAGTGATTTGGCGGCAATGGGTGCCGATCCGGCGTGGTTGACGCTGGCGATTACCTTGCCTGAAGTGAATGAAAGCTGGCTGGCCGCATTTAGCGACAGCCTCTTTGAGCTGCTGGATTACTACGATATGCAGCTGATTGGCGGTGATACCACGCGCGGACCGCTGAGCCTGACGTTGGGGATTCACGGTCTGGTGCCGACAGGACGCGCATTAAAGCGTTCGGGTGCCAAACCTGGCGACTGGATCTTTGTCACCGGTACGCTGGGTGACAGCGCGGCTGGCCTGTCGCTGCTACAACATCGTCATCGCCTGAACGATCCGGCTGTCCATGAAGTGTTGATCAAGCGCCATCTGCGCCCGATGCCACGCGTGTTGCAGGGCCAGGCGCTGCGCAATCTGGCGACCTCGGCGATCGATATCTCCGATGGTTTGATTGCCGATCTCGGCCATATTCTCACGGCGAGCCGCGTCGGTGCGCGCCTCAATCTGGAAGCGTTGCCGCTGTCTGCTGCGTTGCGCGATCATTTTGAGCCGGAACAGGTGCTGACCTGGGCGTTAAGTGGCGGCGAAGATTATGAGCTGTGCTTTACCGTGCCGGAAGTCAATCGTGGTGCGCTGGACGTGGCGCTGGGTCATCTTGGTGTGCCTTATACCTGCATCGGGCAGATTGCGCCTGAAGCCGACGGGTTGACTCTGCTGGAGAATGGCAAGCCACGTCGTTTTAATCACAAGGGATTTGATCACTTTAATGCGAAGTAAAGATGTAGCGAAAAGCCGCCTGCGCCTGAGCAATCCCTGGCATCTGTTGGCAACCGGTTTTGGCAGTGGCCTGAGCCCGATCATGCCTGGCACCGCCGGTTCGATTGCCGCGATTCCCTTTTGGTGGTTGATGACCTTTCTGCCGTTGCAGATTTACTCTCTGCTGGTGCTGATTGGCATTAGCGTGGGCGTTTATCTGTGCCATCGCACGGCGAAAGACATGGGTGTGCACGACCACGGCAGCATCGTCTGGGATGAGTTTATCGGCATGTGGATTACGCTGATGGCGATCCCAGCGATGAGCTGGCAGTGGGTGCTGGCCGGGTTTGTCATCTTCCGCATCTTCGATATGTGGAAACCCTGGCCGATTCGCTGGTTCGATCAGAACGTGCATGGCGGCATGGGCATTATGGTCGATGACATTATCGCGGGCGTGATATCAGCGGCAATTTTGTATGGATTGGGGCTGGTGCTTTAATTCGGCAGGTGCGCCTAACTCACGTGCCCTCTGTCACAACGCGTACGAAAGCTTCAGAGCAAGCTGGTGCCGTTCAGGGGCTGGCAATCCGCAGCGCTAAACGGAATGAGTCTGCCAGGATAGCCCGCAGGATGCGGGCTGTTAAATCATTACTCGAATCCTACAACCGGATGCGGTTGATATACCGTCTCCAGCTCGGCGATATCCGTTGAACTCAGCTCCACATCCACTGCTTTAACCAACTCTGCAAACTGCTGCTCGCGCGATGCACCGATAATCGGGGCTGTGACCACCGGTTTATGCAGCAGCCACGCCAGTGCCACCTGTGCACGCGTCACGCCTTTATCGGCGGCAATGGTCGCCAGACGCTCTGCAATCGCCGCATCGTTCTCTTCGGTGCCGGTATAGAGTTTTTCCATCACGTTATCCGATACCGAACGCGCCGTGGTTTCGCCCCATGGACGCGTCAGCTTGCCGCGCGCTAGCGGGCTCCACGGCAGCACCGCAATGCTTTCACGTTCACACAGCGGGTGCATCTCGTTCTCTTCTTCACGCTGAATCAGGTTGTACTGATCCTGCATACTGACAAAACATGCCCAGCCATTCTGCTTTTGCAGATCCAGCGCCTGAGCGAACTGTGCAGCATGCATCGAAGAAGCGCCGATGTAGCGCGCTTTACCCGATTTCACCACCTCATTCAGCGCCTCAAGCGTCTCTTCGATCGGCGTGTCGTAATCCCAGCGGTGAATCTGCAGCAGGTCGACATACTCCATGCCGAGACGCGTCAGGCTATCGTCGATGGATTGCAGAATGTTCTTGCGTGACAGCCCCTGAGAAAGGTTGCTGAGCGGGAAATAGACCTTGGTGGCGACAACAACCTGATCGCGCTGGGCGAAATCTTTCAGCGCACGCCCGACGATCTCTTCACTGCTGCCATCGGAGTAGCTGTTGGCGGTGTCGAAAAAGTTAATGCCCGCGTCCAGCGCCTGCTTGATCAGCGGTCGACTGCTCTCTTCGGGCAGGGTCCATGCGTGATTGCCGCGCATCGGATCGCCGTAAGTCATGCAGCCTAAACAGAGACGCGAAACCTGTAAGTCGGTTTGGCCTAAACGAATGGTTTTCATGGGAGCTCCTGCTCTTATGCGTTAGGAATGCCCTAAGCATAGCAGCAGGAGCGGGGAGGGGATTACTGTGCCAGCCAGTCAGTGATTTGCTGCTGAATACCGGCGGCATCCAGCTGATAATCCTGACGAACTTCTTCCTGCGAGCCCTGCGGAATAAATTCATCTGGCAGGCCGAGGTTCAGCACGTGTACACGCAGACGTTTCGCCATCACGTATTCGTTGACGCCGCTACCGGCTCCGCCTTTGATCGCGCCTTCTTCCAGCGTCACCAGCGAATCATGGCTGGTGGACAGTTCGGCAATCAAGGCTTCATCCAGGGGCTTCACAAAACGCATATCTACCAGCGTGGCGTTCAGCGCTTCAGCGGCAGCCTGTGCTTCAGGCAACAGCGTGCCGAAGTTGAGGATCGCCAGCTTTTCACCACGGCGCTTCACAATGCCTTTGCCCAGCGGCAGGCTGGCCAACGGCTCCAGCGTAGCACCAGTGCCCGTGCCACGCGGATAGCGCACTGCACTTGGCCCCGCCTGATAGTGATAGCCGGTGTAGAGCATCAGGCGGCATTCGTTTTCATCGCTTGGCGTCATGATCACCATTTCGGGCACACAGCGCAGGAAGGCGATATCGAATGCGCCCTGATGCGTTTGGCCATCGGCGCCAACAATGCCGCCGCGATCGATAGCGAACAGCACCGGCAGTTTCTGGATCGCCACATCGTGAATCAGCTGATCGTAAGCGCGCTGCAGGAAGGTGGAATAAATCGCCACCACCGGCTTATAACCGCCAATCGCCATACCTGCAGCAAAGGTCACCGCATGCTGTTCAGCAATCGCCACGTCAAAGTACTGTTGCGGATAGTCACGAGAGTAGCTGACCATGCCAGAACCTTCACGCATCGCCGGCGTCACCGCCATTAAACGCGGATCGTCCGCCGCCATTTCGCTCAGCCAGCTACCGAAAATCTTCGAGTAGCTCGGCAGGCCTGGCGCGCTTTTCGGCAGGGAACCGCTGGCCGGATCGAACTTCGGTACCGCATGCCAGGCGATAGGATCTTGCTCGGCAGGCGCGTAGCCTTTGCCCTTTTTGGTCATGATGTGCAGGAACTGCGGGCCTTTCAGGTCACGCATATTCTTCAGCGTGCTCACCAGCGTCAGCACATCGTGGCCATCAACCGGACCAATGTAATTAAAGCCCAGCTCTTCAAACAGCGTGCCCGGCACCACCATGCCTTTCAGGTGCTCTTCGGTGCGCTTCACCAGCTCTTTGATCGGTGGCAGTCCGCCCAATACACGCTTGCCGCCTTCGCGCAGCCGTGAGTAGGTTTTGCCAGAGAGAATCTGTGCCAGACGATTATTGAGTGCGCCAACGTTTTCCGAGATCGACATCTCGTTGTCGTTAAGGATCACCAGCATGTCAGGTTTGATGTCGCCTGCGTGGTTCATGGCTTCGAACGCCATGCCCGCGGTAATGGCGCCATCACCAATAATACAGGCAGTACGACGTCCTTTGCCTTCGCGCTCAGCGGCAACCGCCATGCCCAATCCGGCGCTGATCGAGGTCGATGAGTGACCGACGCTTAATACGTCGTATTCACTTTCGCCGCGCCACGGGAACGGATGCAGGCCATTTTTCTGGCGGATAGTGCCGATACGATCGCGGCGTCCGGTCAGAATTTTGTGCGGATAGGCCTGATGACCAACGTCCCACACCAGATGGTCAAACGGGGTGTTATAAACATAATGCAGCGCGACTGTTAGTTCGACGACGCCCAGACCCGAAGCAAAGTGGCCGGAAGACCGGCTCACGCTATCCAGTAGATACTGACGCAGCTCGTCACACAGTACCGGAAGTTTTTCTTTCGGTAGTAAACGTAATTCCTGAACCGTGCTCGCTAATGCCAGTGTCGGGTATTTTGCAATATCAAAACTCATCAGAGACTCATTATGAAAGTTATTTATCGCGTTCAATTATGAAGCTTGCCAGTGCTTGTAATGCGGTGGTGTTGTAGGACTGCGCCGCCAGAATCTCTAACGCGCCCAGTGCTTCCTGATAAAGATCCCACGCTTTACTGCGGGCATTATCCAGTCCCATCAGCGCCGGATAAGTGCTCTTACCCAATGCCTGATCCGCGCCCTGAGTTTTGCCCAGCACCGCGGTATCGCCCACCACATCAAGAATGTCATCCTGCACCTGAAACGCCAGTCCGATGGCGTTGGCGTAGGTATCCAGGACCGGAAGTGCCGCACGGCCACGTTCACCCGCCGTCAATGCGCCAAGACGCACTGCAGCGCGAATCAAAGCGCCAGTTTTATGACGATGAATCTGCTCGAGCTGTGCGAGGTCGATTTGCTTGCCTTCTGCGGCGAGATCCAGCGCCTGGCCACCGCACATGCCTGCCACACCGCTGGCCTGAGCCAGTTCGGAGATCATCGCAATGCGTTCTTGCGGGCTGACGCCGGGCATCGGCTCATCGGCCAGAATCGAAAACGCCAGGGTTTGCAACGCATCACCAGCGAGAATTGCTGTGTCTTCACCATATTTTATATGGCAGGTTGGCTGTCCGCGACGTAACGCATCGTCATCCATCGCGGGCAGATCATCATGAATCAGAGAGTAAGCATGAATGCACTCTACGGCAGCGGCCGGGGCATCCAGGCTGGCCGCATCGGCCTTTAACATCTCGCCCGTGGCGTAAACCAAAAATGGACGCAGACGCTTACCGCCTAATAGTGCCCCATATTGCATGGATTGCACCAGAGGAGAACTCTGAAAAGGAAGTGGATCTATTAAGCGTGTCAACGCCAGATTGACGCGTTCGTGATACGCGTTGAGTAATTTGGCGAAGTCCATCAGTCATTTTCCGGCGTGAACGGGGCGAGCGCGGCATCTTTGTCGTCGCTGAGCAGAATCTGCACGCGCTGTTCAGCCTGCTGCAGGGTTTGCTGACCGGTGCGTGCCAGCTGTACGCCGCGTTCAAATTCGTTCAGTGCTTCTTCCAGCGGCAGTTCACCACTTTCCAGACGGCTGACGATTTGTTCCAGCTGCTGTAATGCGCTTTCAAAACTGGCTGGCGCTTCGGCTTTTTTCGGCATAATCAGTGTCGACTCACAGGTTAGGAATCATCTTGCAATCGGTCATGGTAGCCGACGAGGATTAATTAGCAAAATAATGAATGTGATTGCGGTTGCAGAAGCGGTCATCTGACAAAGGTGGTATACTTTTGCGCCTCGGATGCGGGCGCTTCTGCGTTACCCGTAATTATATGATTTTACCAGTTAAGTGCCGATGGTTTTAGCACTTATTTGCCCAATGAAGCTGTGTCGCCATGAAGTTTATCATTAAGCTCTTCCCTGAAATCACCATCAAAAGTCAGTCGGTGCGTTTGCGCTTTATCAAGATCCTGACCGGTAACATCCGCAATACCCTGCGTACTGTCGACGACGAAATCGCCGTGGTGCGCCACTGGGACCATATTGAAGTACGCGCTAAAAAAGAAGCACTGCGTACCGTCGTTATTGATGAACTGACGCGCATCCCCGGTATTCACCATGTACTGGAGGTTGAGGATCAGCCTTACACCGATATGCACGATATCTTCGAGCAGACGTTGGCACTGAATCGCGAACGTCTGGAAGGGAAAAGTTTCTGCGTGCGCGTGAAGCGTCGTGGCAAACACAGCTTCAGCTCGATTGAGGTTGAGCGTTACGTGGGTGGCGGTCTCAATCAGCACATTGAGACTGCACGCGTGCAATTGAAAAATCCTGATGTGACGGTCAACCTTGAGATCGAAGACGATCGTCTGCTGCTGATCACCGGCCGTTATGAAGGGCTGGGTGGTTTCCCCATTGGGACGCAAGAAGATGTGCTGTCGCTGATTTCTGGCGGCTTCGACTCCGGCGTTTCCAGCTATATGCTGATGCGTCGTGGTTGCCGCGTGCACTACTGCTTCTTCAATCTCGGCGGTGCCGCCCATGAAATCGGCGTGCGTCAGGTCGCGCATTATCTGTGGCAGCGTTATGGTCGTTCGCATCGCGTGCGCTTCGTGGCGATCAACTTCGAGCCGGTGGTGGGCGAGATCTTAGAGAAAGTGGACGACGGCCAGATGGGCGTAGTGCTGAAACGCATGATGGTGCGTGCAGCGTCGATGGTCGCTGAGCGCTACGGCGTTCAGGCGCTGGTGACCGGTGAAGCGCTGGGCCAGGTATCGAGCCAGACACTGACCAACCTGCGTCTGATTGATAACGCCTCGGATACCCTGATCCTGCGTCCGCTGATCTCGCATGATAAAGAGCACATCATCGATTTGGCGCGCCATATCGGCACCGAAGATTTCGCCAAAACCATGCCGGAATACTGCGGTGTGATTTCGAAAAGCCCAACGGTGAAAGCGGTGAAGGCGAAGATCGAAGCGGAAGAGCAAAACTTCGATTTCGAGATCCTCAATCGCATGGTGCAGGAAGCCAGCAACGTCGATATCCGCGAGATTGCGGAGAAGGCACAGGAAGAAGTGGTGGAAGTGGAGACGGTGGTCTCGTTCACCGCAGATGATGTGGTGCTGGATATCCGTTCTGTGGATGAGCAAGAGGCCTCACCGCTGGCGCTGGAAGGCGTGGATGTGAAATCTCTGCCGTTCTACAAATTGAGCACGCAGTTTGGCGATCTGGATCAGAACAAAACCTGGCTGCTGTATTGCGATCGCGGCGTGATGAGCCGTTTACAGGCGTTGTATCTGCATGAGCAAGGCTTTAAAAACGTGAAGGTCTATCGTCCGTAACGGTGATAACCTGGTAACGGCGTGATTCATCGCGCGTGTCACACTCGGCACCTTGCCACTGTGACATGCGCAATACATTGCGCCGCTACCGTTAAGTGCTTTTTACTGCATTACAATGCGGTTATTCACGCTCTTCAAATTCCTGATAGTTATAAATCCCCGCCGCTAATACCAACTGTGACGCCACTTCACGCGCTTTCTCTTTATCCACCAGCAGATCAATCAGCTTCAGTGCAAAATCAATCGAAGTGCCTGGACCCTGGCTGGATAGCAGGTTGACGCGCGGATCCCATACCACACGGCGATCCATCCAGTGTTTGTCAGGGATAGTGTCGCGCAAGCCAGGAAAGCCGGTCATATTGCCTACCGGGAACAGATCGTGCGGAATCAGCACCGTGCCAGGTGCGGCACAAATCGCGGCAACGATTTTCCCTGCCAAATGAAACTGGCGTACGGTTTCCACCAGCAGTGGGCTGTCACGGAAGGTCTCTGCGCCCTTGAGGCCGCCGGGCAGCACCACGGCGTCATAATCGTTATCCGCCACCTCAACCAGTGGCGCATCGGCCAGCAGGCGCACGCCGCGTGAGCAGACGATCTCGCGCGTGCCATCGCTTTCGACACTGGCGGTGGTGACGCTTAAGCCGGCGCGGACCAGCAGGTCGATAGTGGTGACAGCTTCAATCTCTTCACTGCCATGTGCCAGGCAAACCAGAACCGATGCGGTCGCGCTCATATTGGGACTCCTTGCGTTTAATCAGATCGTACAAACGGGTGTTCTCCGGCAGCGCAATGCCCTGTGCGCGAGCGCGGCGCAGCAGGTAGCCGGTGATGTAGTCAATTTCTGTCAGGCGCTGGGCGCGCACATCCTGCAACATTGAGGAGGTATTCGCTGCGGTGCTGTCGATGACGTCATAAATGATGTCGCGCAGGTTATCGACCGCAATGTGCTGGCCTTCACGCTCCATCACCCAGGCAATCTCTTCACATAGCGTGGCAATCTGCTGCGGCCAGGCGCGCAGGGCACCGTTCTGGCAATCGTGTTCAACGGTAAGCGGATTAATCACGCAGTTCACCGCCAGTTTGCGCCAGCTGGCAGAAGCAATGTTGTCGTGCCAGGCCACGTCCGGCAGCGCCTGGTGCAGGATATCGGCGATATCGCTCATCGCGGCACTTTCACGCCCGGTGGGACCGATATGTGTGATGCCCTGCGCAACGTGTTTGATCACCGTGCCATCGCGCATCGCCGCGTGGGTGGTAATGCCGCGCAGCAGCGGTTGCTGCAACTCCTTCAGCTCTTCCAGCGTGCCCATGCCATTGTGCAATAACAAAATGGCAGCATGAGCAGGCAGGATGCTTTGCAGGTTTTTGACCGCCGGGGAAACCTGTGGCGCTTTTAGTGTCACCAGCAACAGCTGGCTTTCGGCAAGAAACAGCGGATCGTTGGCGATAAACGTGTGATTGCTGACCTGTCCTTGCGGATCAATCACGTTCACCGAGCAATAGGGCTGCGGCACGCGCAACCAGCCCTGAACCTCATGTCCCTGACGTGCGAGCGCGGCGAGCCAAATTTGACCCAGGGCGCCACAACCCAACACGGTAATTTTCATTTTGCCTCCCGCTGACGGGTTCTCAATTTCACGACATCGTTAAGTATAGCTTTCCGCGTATCGTGTTTAATTAGCGCCATAAGACGCGTATTATGCATGTCACTTTAGTATCAGGAGAAGAAAAGATGCCATCTTTCGATATCGTTTCCGAAGTCGAACTGCCGGAAGTGCGTAATGCGGTGGAGAATGCCAGCCGTGAAATCTCAACCCGTTTCGATTTCCGCAACGTGAGCGCCAGCATTGAGCTTAACGAAAAGAATGAGACCATCAAAATCACCAGCGAATCTGATTTCCAGGTTAAACAGCTGGTGGATATTTTGCGTGAAAAGCTGCTGAAACGCGGCATTGAAGGCGCAGCGATTGAAGTGCCAGAAGAGATCATTCACAGCGGTAAAAGCTGGAGCGTAGAAGCCAAGCTGAAAAAGGGTATCGAAAGCGATATCGCTAAAAAGCTGGTGAAGCTGATTAAAGACAGCAAGCTGAAAGTGCAGACGCAGATTCAGGGTGAAGAGTTGCGCGTGACCGGTAAATCACGCGACGATTTGCAGGGTGCGATGGCGCTGGTGCGCGGTGGCAACCTCGGCCAGCCATTCCAGTTCAAAAACTTCCGCGATTAATCGCGTTTGTCGCGTGCGGCACGACGATAAAGCGTGCTGCGCGCGACACCTAATGCCTCTGCCGTTTTACTGATATTGCCATTAAAGCGTTGCAGCGTTTCGCTAATCAGCCGCTCATCATGGCTCTGCTTATCTTCCGCTGGCACCGCCGCTGCCCGGCGATATTCGGCTGGCAAATGCACATCAGTGACTTCTTCCCCTTCGTCCGCCAACGCCAGCAGCACGCGCAACAGACTGCGTAATTGCCGCACGTTACCCGGCCATGGCAATTGTGCCAGCGATGCCAGCAAGGCGGGAGAAAGCTGGATATCGCGATCTGCGCCGCCCAACTCAATCCATAACCGACCAATAAAGTCTTCGATATCTGGCCAGGCACGCAACGGCGGGATGGTCATGGAAAATTCCTGCAAGCGATAGAGAAGATCCTCGCGGAACTCGCCCTCGGCCACACGCTGCGCCAAATCACGGTGCGTTGCGCAGATCACGGCAAAATTCACCGGCCAGCTGCGACTGGAACCGAGCGGCGCGACCTCTTTTTCTTGCAGCACGCGCAGCAAACGGGTTTGTAGCGCCAGCGGCATATCTCCAATTTCATCAAGAAACAGCACGCCACCATCCGCCTCGCGGATTTTACCGATGTAGCCATTTTTGCTGGCTCCGGTAAAGGCACCAGGCTGATAACCAAATAGCTCGGATTCAATCAACGCTTCCGGAATGGCAGCACAGTTGATGGCGACAAATTTGCCCTCACGCCAGCAACTCTGCTGATGCAGCGCACGGCTGACATACTCTTTACCGCTGCCGGTTTCACCGTGAATGCACAACGACACACCGGCATTCATCAGACGCACCATTTTCTCGCCATCGCGACCCAGTGAGAAGGGAAGATCCACGCTGGGTTCACTTGGCGTAGCAAAGTGGGTGCGGTGCGGAGCGCGCAGGCGGAAGTAGTAGCGCTGTTGTGCAAAATGAATCGGTAAAGGAATGGTGTTGGCCTGCTGTTCGAGCTGATCAAACAGCTGCTGGAATGTCAGGGTGCCCAACTGCCCGGTGGTGAGATTGAGTTCACGCATCGCCAGGCGGTTTGCGGCGGTGAGCACATTATCGGAGAACACCAGCAGCAACTCATCACTGGTATCAATGCCGTGCGGCTCAACGTGCAGGCTCATCAACCATTGTTGGGGATGCAGGCTTTGCTTAACCCACAAATACTCGATCTGTTTAGCGGCGGCTTTGACCCACTGAAACGTTTGCGGATGCGGGAAGTGCGCTGGGCCAGAGATATCCAACACGCCGGCAATCTGACCGTTGGGCATCTGCAACGGCATGGCGGCGCAGTAGAGCCCCTGATTCAAGGTGAGAAAATGTTGCTGGCCTTCAATTTCACAGCCATCGTCAATCGCCAGTGCGGTGCCAATTGCATTGGTGCCGCGCCCGCATTCGCTCCACAAATTGCCGGGGGCGAGTGCAAATCGCTGCGCTTTCTCCATCGACTGCATGTCGCCAAAGGTGTTCAGTACCAGACCGGTGGCATCAGAAAGGATTACCACAGATTGTTTTTCCGCCAGTTTCTGCGCCAGCTGTTTGATCACCGGCTGAGCGAACTGTTGTAGCCCGGCATTACTGGCCAGCACATCAGCCAGTTCGCCCTGACGGACGCGAGGAAAATCATCGGCGGTGCGGTCGAGACCATACAGCTGGCTACGAAACCAGGAGTCGCTCAAAAGCGGGTTGGTATTAACGGCAGACGCGGCTGAATTTCCCTGCATTGGTAACCTCATGCCTAAGCGAAAGTGTTGCAGCATTGTAGCGACTTGGTTTCTGCGGTGTTGCGATACGCAACACAGATGAGGATTTTGGTGGCAGAACCCGCGCGTTTAAAGGGGCTATTGGTTTTATAAATCGATGATAGATAAAACGATTTTTCGAAAATTCGCAAGCTGAAAAAAACTGGCACGCCCGCTGCAATAGCTTATCAGGCAGCGGGCTGTTCAATCTGTTGACCCACAGGTTGCCGCTGCCAGCTAACAATAAACGACCCTACACGAAGGAGTTTGCGATGCGTTATGCACATCCCGGCACGCCCGGCGCTTTGGTCACTTTTAAAGCGACCTACGGCAATTTTATTGCGGGCAAATTCACAGAGCCGCTCAGCGGCCAGTATTTTACGAACACCTCGCCAGTTGATGGCAGCGATATTGCGCAGTTTCCGCGTTCTGACGCGCGGGATATCGATTTAGCACTGGACGCTGCTCATCAGGCCGCTGACGCCTGGGGAAAAACCAGCGTGCAACATCGTGCCAATCTGCTGCTGCAGGTGGCCGACTGCATTGAACAAAATCTCGAAATGTTGTCTGTGGCGGAGAGCTGGGACAACGGCAAACCGATCCGCGAAACCCTCAATGCCGACCTGCCGCTGGCGGTGGATCACTTCCGCTACTTTGCCGGTTGTCTGCGTGCACAGGAAGGCAGCACCGCTGAGATTGATGAAAACACCGTTGCCTATCACTTCCATGAACCGCTGGGCGTGGTCGGGCAGATCATCCCGTGGAACTTCCCGCTGTTAATGGCGGCATGGAAACTGGCTCCGGCGCTGGCGGCGGGTAACTGCGTGGTGCTGAAACCGGCCGAACAAACGCCACTGGCCATCACGCTATTGATGGAATTGATCGGCGATCTGTTCCCGGCGGGCGTGCTCAATGTGGTGCAGGGCTTTGGCCGTGAAGCCGGTGAAGCGTTAGCTACCAGCAAACGTATCGCCAAAATCGCGTTCACCGGCTCAACACCGGTCGGACGTCATATCATGGCGTGCGCGGCTGAAAACATCATTCCTTGTACCGTTGAGCTGGGCGGCAAGTCGCCGAACATCTACTTTGCCGATGTGATGGAGGGTGAATCGGACTTTATCGAAAAAGCGGTGGAAGGGCTGGTGCTCGGTTTCTTCAACCAGGGCGAGGTCTGTACTTGTCCATCACGTGCGTTGATCCATGAATCGATCTATGAGCCGTTTATGGCGCGGGTGATGGAGAAAGTGGCAAACATCCGTCGGGGCGATCCGCTGGATACAGACACCATGATCGGTGCTCAGGCTTCCCGTCAGCAATTCGACAAAATCCTGTCTTACATCAACATCGCGCGCGACGAAGGGGGGCAAATTCTAACCGGAGGCGATCGCGCCAACGTCGCTGCCGAACTGGATAACGGATTCTATATCCAGCCAACCCTGATTAAAGGCACCAACCAGATGCGGTGTTTCCAGGAAGAGATTTTTGGGCCGGTTATCGGCATCACCACCTTTAAAGATGAAGCGGAAGCCTTGTCGATTGCCAACGAAACCCAGTTTGGTCTCGGGGCGGGCGTGTGGACGCGTGATACCAATCTGGCGTATCGCATGGGACGTGGCATCAAAGCCGGTCGTGTCTGGACCAACTGCTATCACATCTATCCCGCACACGCGGCTTTCGGTGGCTACAAGCAATCGGGCGTGGGACGCGAGACGCACAAGATGGCGCTTAGCGCCTACCAACAAACCAAAAATCTGCTGGTCAGCTATGGCACCGCCCCTTTGGGCCTGTTCTGAGTCTGCATCCGATCAAATGGAGAGTGAAAGATGAATATGCAAATCAAAACCACCATGAAAGCCGCCGTTGTTAAAGCCTTTGGTGAACCGTTAGTGATTGAGCAGGTGCCAGTACCGCAAGTGGGACCGGGCCAGATTCTGGTGAAAATCGCCGCGACCGGCGTGTGCCATACCGACTTACATGCCGCCGAAGGCGACTGGCCGATTAAGCCCAATCCCCCGTTTATTCCCGGCCACGAGGGCGTGGGGCAGGTGGTGGCGATCGGTGAAGGTGTGAAGCATTTGAAATTGGGCGATCGTGTGGGCGTGCCGTGGCTCTATTCCGCATGTGGCCACTGCGAGCACTGTCTGGATAGTTGGGAAACCCTGTGCCTGTCACAGCAGAATGCCGGTTATTCGGTGAACGGCAGTTTCGCAGAGTATTGCCTCGCTGATGCGAACTATGTCGGCATCATTCCGGAAAACATCGATTACAACGAAATCGCACCAATTCTGTGTGCCGGCGTGACGGTGTACAAAGGCCTGAAAATGACCGATACCAAGCCAGGCGATTGGGTAGTGGTGTCCGGTATTGGAGGTTTAGGTCATATGGCGGTGCAGTACGCGGTGGCGATGGGACTGAATGTGGCTGCGGTGGATATTGACGATGAGAAACTGGCGTTTGCTAAACGTCTTGGTGCCAGTGTGGTAGCGAATGCGAAGAACGTCGATCCCGCAAAAGTGTTCCAGGAAAGTTTTGGCGGCGCGCATGGTGTGCTGGTTACGGCCGTATCACCTAAAGCGTTTGAGCAGGCGATTGGCACCATGCGCCGTGGCGGCACCATGGTGCTGAACGGTCTGCCACCGGGCAAATTTGATTTGTCGATTTTCGATATGGTGCTGGACGGGATTACGGTGCGCGGTTCAATTGTGGGCACGCGTAAAGATCTCCAGGAAGCGTTGGATTTCGCCGGTCGTCACAAAGTGAAAGCCAACGTGGCGGTTGAACCGTTGACCAACATTAACGACATTTTTGCGCGTATGCATGCGGGAAAAATTGAAGGGCGTATCGTGGTGGATATGTCGCTTTAATTAGCGTGATGGTTTGTGGCGGAGCGGTTAATCGCGCCGCCACAGAGTGTGTGACTACTAACTAACAGCTGGCGAGCAGCGCTTCGATTTCGACGCGGCTCGTCACTTTACTGTCGATCTTGATGTAAGCACTTTTCTCTTCCGGCACGATAAATACTGAAGAGACACCCGGCTGCGCTTTTAAACGCTTCTCAAGGTTAGGCACCGCTAATACGGCATCACTGAGTACCATGCGCAGGCTGCTGACGTAAGGTGGCTCCTGCATCGACATCGCCACAAACAGCCAGGCTGCCGCGACAATCGCACCCACCAGAAACACCGTCTGCGCATCAAAGTGACCGAAGATCCAACCGCCCATGCTGCCGCCAATCGCCACGCCAATGAACTGGCTGGTGGAGTAAATGCCCATCGCTGTACCTTTGTAGCCCGGCGGTGATTCTTTACTGATCAGCGAAGGCAGAATGGCTTCCATCAGGTTGAAGGCGAGGAAGAATAGCTGCACGCCAATCACCAGCGTCCAGAAATGACCAGCCGCACCCCACAGTACGATTTCCGCGATAATGATCAGTGCCACGCAGGTAACAAAAACGCGCTTCATGCGGCGTTTCACTTCGGCATAGATGATGAAAGGCACAACCAGAACGAAAGCGACCAGCATGGTGACCAGATAGACTTTCCAGTGTTCAGATGCCGGGAAGCCCGCTTGTTCAAACTGGCCTGGCAAAGCCACAAAACTCGACATCAGCAGGATATGCAGGCAAAGAATACCGATGTTTAATTTCAGGAGTTTAGGGTTGGCTAACACTTCACGAATGCTGGCTTTTACCATGCCGGACTCACGGTTAAGCACGTGATTCGGTGCGCTCGGCACCACCAATAGCGTGATAACAATGCCCAGCGAGGCCAGAATAGCGATCATCCAGAACAGTGCATGCAAACCCAGAGCATGGGTAACAATTGGGCCTACCACCATCGCAATAGCAAAGGTCACACCGAAACTGATGCCAATAAACGCCATTGCTTTAGTGCGGTTTTGTTCGCGAGTGAGATCTGAGAGTAGCGCCATGACTGCAGCGGCAATTGCGCCTGAGCCTTGCAAAGCACGACCCAGGATCACGCCCCAGATTGAGGTGGTCATCGCCGCGATAATACTGCCCAGCACGAACACTAACAGCCCGCCAACTATGAGCGGTTTGCGACCGACGCGATCGGACAGCAGACCAAACGGAATCTGGAATACGGCTTGCGCCAGACCATAGATGCCAATTGCCAGACCAATTAAGGTTTCACTGGCTCCCTGCAACGCCATACCGTACGTAGTGAGTACCGGCAGGACCATAAACATTCCCAGCATGCGCAGGGAAAAAACTGTGCCTAAACCCCATGTAGCCCGAAGCTCTACTGGCGTCATTTTATTGTCGTTCATTCCAACCTCTGTAAGTTTATGCCCTTTATACTTCAAGCCGCAGATGCGTTGGCTGCGCACGTTCACCCAGGTCACTTACGTTAGTCAGCTCCCAGGGATTCATGCACTTGCCGCCTTCCTGCATCTCGAATTATTTCGGGCATTTAGCTCTCATTTTAGGGAGCAGGGCAGGGCGGGTAAAACAATTGTTGTTAAGCAGTGGTAACAAAAAGAAAGGGCGCGAAATTCGCGCCCTTTCTGGTGTTGCGGAACTGTATTACCAGACGTAAGTCAGCAGGTCTTTAGAGGCCGGCGTCATAAAATCAACCGACATCATCACGCTCAATGCTGTGATAGCGACAATCGAGAACACAAACAGTTTACGCGCCCAAACTTTATCGTTTGAGGTTTTGTAACCTGAAAGCGCCATGCCCAACCACCACACACTCACTGCCGCGGCGACCACCAGATACTTGTAACCCGCGTAACCGCCGAGTGTCAGCATCAGCGTAGCAATCATGAACGCCAGGATGTATAGCGTAATATGATTTTTGGCTACCGAGATACCTTTCACGACAGGCAGAACCGGGATGTTAGCCGCCTGATAATCTTTGAAGCGGAAAATCGCAATCGCGTACGAGTGCGGCATCTGCCACAGGCTAAAGATAGCCAATAAGATCAGGGCGCCAGCATCAAACTGGTTGGTCACTGCGCAGTAGCCAATCACTGGCGGTGCTGCACCAGAGAGGCTACCGATCAGCGTGCCATACACGGAGTTGCGTTTCATATACAGGCTATAAATGCCCACATAGACAACGAAGCCCATCACCGCCAGCCACATGGCCAGCGGGTTAGCGCCGAAATACAGCAACGCAAAGCCAGCAATACCCAATGCGGTTGCATAAACCAGGCTTACTTTCGCCGAGATCAGGCCTTTGACCAGAACACGGTTCCGCGTTCTCTCCATTTTGATATCGATGTCGCGGTCAATCACGTTGTTGAATACACAACCCGATGCGACAACCAGCGAAACGCCCACCAGTGAATAGAGAAACAGGGGGTAATCAATGCTGCCTTTCGAAGCCAGCAAGAATCCACCGATCACAGAAATTAAGTTGCCGAAAATAATTCCTGGTTTTGTTACTTGCAGGTATTGCTTAATCATTACGTGTGACTCTTTAGTCGGCCATCATGTTGTAGTTGAGGTTCCACATGATCCACAGTGAGCCGACAACAACAATCAGAATGATGAGTGCTGAGAAGACTATCGCCACCATGTTCCAGCCACCCTCTGACTTGCTGTCTAAGTGCAGGAAGTAGACCAGGTGCACTAACACCTGAACCACCGCACACACCAGAACCACACCCAGAATCGTGCCGTGTGATGCGCCGCCATCCATTACCATCCAGAACGGAATACCGGTCAGGATGATAGAGAGGATGAAGCCGATCATGTAAGACTTCACGCTACCGTGAGAAGCGCCATGTTCGTTAACTGAATGACTCATTACATGGCTCCCATCAGATAGACAACGGTGAATACGCAGATCCAAACCACATCCAGGAAGTGCCAGAACAAGCTCAGGCACATGATGCGGGTGCGGTTGGTTGCAGTCAGACCACGTTTAGAAATCTGGAACATCATCACTGCCATCCAGATCAGGCCAGAGGTCACGTGCAGACCGTGGGTACCGACCAGCGTAAAGAACGCGGACAGGAAACCACTGCGGTCAGGACCGAAGCCTTCCAGGATCAGGTGATGGAATTCATAGATTTCCATGCCGATGAATCCAGCACCAAACAGGAAGGTCAGAGCCAACCAGCTGATGACTGAACCTTTGTTCTGGTTGTTCATCGCGATCACTGCCATTCCATAAGTAATGGAGCTGAGCAGCAGCAGCGCGGTTTCAACCAGCACAAACGGCAGTTCAAAGATGTCTTTACCTGCCGGACCACCGGCAGTGTTATTGACCATAACTGCATAGGTCGCAAACAGGGTTGCGAAGATAATGCAGTCACTCATCAGGTAGATCCAGAAGCCAAAGACTTTATTGGCTCCTGCATCGTGATGCCCATGCTCCGCATGGGCGTCGTGGTGGTGTTTTGCAGTTTCAGTTGACATTATTTCAGACCTGCTTTGCTGATTTCGTCAAAGTGCTTCTTCTCGATCTGCTCGACTTCAGCAACCGGAACGTAGTAATCCACGTCTTCATCGAAGCTCTTCACAATCCAGGTCACAATTGTGGCCAGGAAGGTAAGGCCAGCCAGCCACCAGATGTGCCAGATCATCGCGAAACCAAACACAGTCATGAAGGCTGCGATAATCAGGGCTGCGCCGCTGTTTTTCGGCATATGAATTTCTTCATATTTTTCTGGTTGCTTATAGGCTTCGCCTTTCTCTTTCATTTCCCAGAACGCATCGCGCTCGTGGATTTCAGGGATAACAGCAAAGTTATAGAACGGAGGCGGTGAAGAGGTTGCCCACTCCAGCGTACGACCACCCCACGGGTCACCGGTCAGATCGCGGTTCTGGTCGCGGTCACGCACAGAAACGTAGAACTGAGTCAGCTGGCACAGGATACCGCATGCAATCAGTGCCGCACCGCCTGCTGCAACAACCAGCAGTGAGTGGAACTGAGGATCGATGTCCTGGCTGATACGACGGGTCATACCCATGAAGCCCAGTGCGTACAGCGGCATAAAGGCAACGAAGAAACCAATGATCCAGAACCAGAATGCACGGATACCCCATTTTTCGTTCAGGGTGAAGCCGAATGCTTTCGGGAACCAGTAGGTCACGCCAGCCATACAACCGAACACCACACCACCGATAATCACGTTATGGAAGTGTGCAATCAGGAACAAGCTGTTGTGCAGAATGAAGTCCGCACCTGGAACGGCCAGCAGAACACCGGTCATACCACCAATAGAGAAGGTGACCAGGAAGCCGATTGTCCACAGCATCGCTGAGTGGAACTCAACGCGACCCTGATACATGGTGAACAGCCAGTTGAAGATTTTCACGCCGGTCGGAATGGCGATGATCATCGTCATAATACCGAAGAAGGCGTTAACGTTGGCGCCGGCACCCATGGTGAAGAAGTGGTGCAGCCAAACGATGAACGACAGAACGGTAATTGCGATGGTCGCCCACACCAGAGAGGTGTAACCGAACAGACGCTTTTTGGAGAAGGTTGCAGTGACTTCCGCGAACACACCGAATACCGGCAGAACGAGGATGTATACTTCCGGGTGACCCCAGACCCAAATCAGGTTGACGTACATCATCATGTTACCGCCCATTTCATTGGTGAAGAAATGGAAGCCGAGGTAACGGTCAAGCGTCAACAGTGCCAGCGTGACGGTCAGAACCGGGAACGCAGCGATGATCAGGACGTTAGTACACAGTGATGCCCAGGTGAATACTGGCATCTTGAACAGGTCCATACCCGGTGCACGCATCTTCAGAATGGTCACGAAGAAGTTGATACCGGTCAGTGTCGTACCGATACCGGATAGCTGGAGACTCCAGATCCAATAATCGACCCCGACGCCAGGACTGTATTCCGCGCCCGAAAGCGGTGGATAAGCCAACCAGCCAGTCTGTGCGAACTCGCCCACACCCAGAGAAATGTTCACCAGGATCACACCGATCGCGGTAAACCAGAAGCTCAGGTTGTTCAGGAACGGGAAGGCAACGTCACGTGCACCGATTTGCAGCGGTACCGCGATGTTCATCAGACCTACCACGAAAGGCATCGCCACGAAGAAAATCATGATCACGCCGTGCGCGGTGAAGATCTGGTCGTAGTGGTGCGGTGGTAATATGCCGGCTTCACCTGCGGAAGCCATCACTTGTTGGGTACGCATCATTACTGCATCGGCAAAGCCGCGCAGCAGCATGACGAAAGCCATGATGATGTACATGATACCCAGTTTTTTGTGGTCAATGGAGGTGAACCATTCTGACCACAGGTATTGCCACTTACCAAAATAAGTAATCGCGGCAACCAGTGCCAGACCACCTAAGATGATTGCGGCTACCGTTACCACGATAATGGGTTCGTGGTATGGCACTGCATCCAGTGTTAATTTTCCGAACATCGTATTATTCCTCGGCTCCCGCAGCAGCGGCGTGATTCATGTCCATGCCTTTGTGCTCTGGCATGTCCATCTTCCCGTGGCTCATCATGAACTTATCAATAACCTGCTTGAACAGTTCTGGATTCGCAGTTGAGAAATATTCCACCGGGTGATTTTCGCTTGGCGCAGCCAGTTTCTCGAAATCATCCATGGTGGTCAGCGCGTTAGGTGCTGCTTTAACTTTAGCCACCCACTGCTGGAATTCCGCATCGTCTTTGGTTGCAATGGCTTTGAACTTCATGCCAGAGAAACCGCGACCACTGAAGTTCGCAGAGATACCGTCGAATGTTCCTGGCTCATTGGCGATCAGGTGCAGTTTAGTCTGCATGCCCGCCATGGCGTAGATCTGGCTACCGAGCGTAGGAATAAAGAAGGAGTTCATTACGGAGTTGGAGGTGATCTTGAAGTTCACCGGAGTATTTGCCGGGAAGGCAATCTGGTTCACGGTTGCAATACCCTGTTCCGGGTAGATAAACAGCCATTTCCAGTCCAGCGCAACCACATCGATCTCAACCGGCTTCACATCAGAGACCAGCGGTTTGCTTGGCTCAAGTGCGTGGGTTGATTTCCAGGTCAGCACGCCGAGGAAGATAATGATCAGGATTGGAATCGTCCAGACCACGGCTTCCACTTTGTTAGAGTGTGACCAGTTAGGGCTATAAGTCGCATTAGTATTGGTTGCCCGATATTTCCAGGCAAAGAATACTGCCATGAAGACTGCCGGGATAACCACGATCATCATCAAGCCAAAAGCTGTCAGAATCAGCGAACGTTGCTCCAGTGCAATCTGTCCTTTGGGATTTAACAACGCACTATCGCAGCCACTGAGTAATACAGCGCCTGCAATTAATGACAAAATCCCCAAACTTTTATTGTATTTCCTGAGTCTCATTTAACGACCTCAATGACAAAGGGCTCTATTGTCGTTTAAGTGTGCGCGCATTTTACGGGAAGGTTTATGCAGTGTAAACCAGCTTAAGGATGTGTCAGAAGGCTGTTGACACCTTTTGCTAAGGGTGTCACAGATGTTGCGCAGGGTGACAAATTATTAATTGCGACAAGCAGTTGGCGTCAATATAACAAAAAACAATGATAGAAACCGCAGAAAAATCAGGGAAAGCATAAACCGTACTATTAATGCCCATTTATTTAACAATTGTGTAGCATTTGGGTGATGAGTTTTCTACAAAGTAATTGCGCACCGGATTTAAATATAATCCAGGGTTGTTAATTTAATGTTTCTTTTTCGCGATGAAAAAAATGCTATTCGTTAAAATGAGTTCGTTGTTATTTTTTTAGCCAAATATTTAGCCGCTGGCAAATTATCATTACTTAACTCAGATTTTTTCCCGGCATTTTTCTTAACGCCAGACAATCCAGAATCACACCTAGCGCCACGGCCACCAGCGCCAGAGCCATGCCCATCTCAAAAAGTGGTGTCAGCAGCGCATTGACATGCCAGATGCCCGCTGCATTCAGGGCTAGCATCACCAACCAGAGTGCCAGCAGGCCACTTCCGAAGCTGAACAGACGCACTGTCCAGCGATAGCCCTGCGACCAGCGGGTTCGTATCATAAACTCCCCGCTCTGCTGAATGGCTTGCAGGGTGCTGCGGCTAATCCACAGCAGCAATAAACCGGGCACGCCTGCAAATACGGTGAAAGCATAGAAGGTCGGCCAGCCCCACAGCTCGACCAGCCATCCCGCTGCGGGTCCAACGTAAACACGCCCGACGGCGGAAAGGGCAGAGAGCAGCGCGAACTGCGTTGCGGAAAACGACTTATTGCACAATGTCATCAGCAGCGCCACAAACGCGGCGGTGCCCATCCCGCCGCAAAGATTTTCTATGAACACTGCGCTCGCCATGCTCCATAAATGAGGCGGCGTCACGGCCAATAGCCAGTAAGCGAAGTTGGAAACGGCCTGAAGAATGCCGAAAATCATCAGGGCACGGAACAGGCTCAGGCGTTGCATCAGCACACCGCCGTACAGCGCACCAATAATGGTTGCCAGCAATCCCAGCGTTTTATTCACCAGTCCGACATCGCCGGCGCTGAAACCTACACCGCGAATCAGGAAGGTGGTGGTGAGCGACGCAGCAAAAGCATCACCCAGCTTATAAAGGATGATTAAGGTGATCAGCAGCCAGGCATTGTTACGCAGGAAGAAGTCTTTGAGCGGGAACGAAACGGCCTGACGCAGGGTGTGCGGCTCGCGCGCAGGTGCTGCGGGCTCTTTGGCCAGCAATGTCGCAATCAAACCTGGCAACATCAACAGTGCCATTAACCAGTAAGTCGCCTGCCATCCCAGATAGCGATCGGCCAGCCACAGCGCCAGTCCGCCTGAAATCAGCATCGCCAGGCGATAACCCAACACAGTAATCGCGGCTCCGCTGCCCCGTTCTTCTGGCGGTAGCACATCGGTTTTCCAGGCATCAAACACGATATCCTGCGATGCAGAACAGAAGGCAACCAGCACGGCCAGGGCAGCCAGCAGCGTCAGATCGCGCGAAGGCTGCATAAAGCCCATGGCGATAATACCGGCGATCAGTGCGAGTTGAGTGACCAGTAGCCAGCCACGGCGACGGCCAAGAAACGGCGGGGTATAGCGATCCATCATCGGCGACCACAGGAACTTAAATACATAAGCCTGGCCGACAAGGGAGAAGAAACCGATGGTTTTCAGATCAACATTCTCTACGGTCATCCACGCCTGCAAGGTCCCGGCTGTGAGTGCTAAAGGCAGTCCGGAAGCAAAACCGAGCAGCAGTAATACGGCTGCATTACGTTGGGTGAAAATGCGCAGATAGTGAGAAGTCATAACCAACCTGAAATGATGCCCGGCCAAAGATGACCGGGCAGAATAGCTGAGGAATTAGCGGGCGTTCTGTTTAATAAATTCGTGAACGCTGGTGTCCTGCGCCATATCAGCAATCACGTCGCTCAAGGTAGAGTTGACCGCGTTGGTGATCTTCGCGTTAGTGGCGGTGAATGCGCCTTCTACGCTGTAAGTCTGACGATAGTTTTTAACCTGCTTGTTGCCGTTTTTCGCGGTTGCAATGATGGAAATGTCAGCTTTGGTGGTAATGCTGTAACGCACGTTACCTTGTGTCACATCAGCGTAAAGACCATTGACGACAATCTGCAGGTCAACCGCACCGTTTGGTCCGATCATATAACCGCGTGCTGTCATCTGCTTCTCCAGCACTTCCTGTAACAGGAAACGCAGATCGCGCGATGGTGTTAAGGTGACTAACTGACCGTCACGATTCACTTTTGCCAGTGCCTGATCGGAACGCTGATCGGCACCGTTAACGCTGATGGTGGCACCCATCAGACCGGGATCTTGCTGTGGCAGCTGGATCTTAGGCTGAATGTTCAGGGTGGTGTTATTGCTGGCACAGCCGGCCAAAATAAACGCAGCCAGCAGAGGGAATAACAGTTTTTTCAACATACTCATTCTCGTTAGCATATGGGTTGGTTTGCAAAACTGCGGCCATCATAGCATTGCGCGACGGCGAAAAAAGCCCCGTGCCAGTGGAAATTGATTGTAAAGGCTTTTTTCGGACAGGTGGTCATGCAACAGCATTGACCTGACGCATGAGCCCGTTAAGATGCGCAGCAGATCAGGAATTATTTCCGGCGCGCCTGCGGGTTGGGCAAAAAACCTACTAATATTTAAACAGATGGGCACAGCGCTCGCCGTTGAGGAGTGTTAACAATGATTCGCGAACAAATAGAAGAAAAGCTGCGTAAGGCGTTCGAACCTGCACATCTCGAAGTGCATGATGAAAGCTATCGTCATAACGTGCCCGCTGGTTCTGAAAGTCACTTTAAAGTGGTGATTGTCAGCGATGTGTTTACCGGCCAGCGATTCCTGCAGCGTCATCGCGCCATTTATGGCGAATTGACCGAAGAGTTAGCAGGGAGCGTGCACGCACTGGCACTTCACACTTACACGCAAAAAGAGTGGGATGGCTTGCAAGATACCGTGCTGGCGTCACCGAACTGTCGTGGAGCGGGTACCCTCGCCTGAGTTCACACTTCATCCTCTCTCAAAACGGCCTGCGGGCCGTTTTCTTTTCATCTATTACCCTCAAACGCGATCCATGGCGCAAAAAAGCAGCAAAACCGCTAAAAAGTGGTGAGTTTGCAGCCTCGACTCATTCCAGCGATGCCGCTATAATGCGGCGTCTATTTTTCCGGAATGTCTTCGGGACGCTTCTGGTGACAGGGATTAGGTTCTGCCTGCAGAGGCCGTCCCGATTGTTGGATACGGCGCATTTAATGTGTGGTGTCTGAAGTTGACCGAGCACGTGATTTTTTGAGGTAACAAGATGACAGTTTCAGTAGAAACCACTCAGGGTCTGGGCCGTCGCATTTCGATTACTGTTGCAGCTGACAGCATCGAAAGCGCAGTGAAGAAAGAACTGGTGGAAGTGGCTAAGAAAGTCCGTATCGACGGTTTCCGTAAAGGCAAAGTGCCGGCAAACATCATTTCTCAGCGCTACGGTGCTTCTGTTCGCCAGGACGTGCTGGGCGAGCTGATGACGCGCAACTTCGTTGACGCCATCATCAAAGAGAAAATCAACCCAGCTGGCGCACCAAACTACGTGCCAGGTGAGTACAAAGAAGGTGAAGATTTCACCTACGCGGTTGAGTTCGAAGTGTATCCTGAAGTTGAGCTGAAAGGCCTGGATGCTATCGAAGTCGAGAAGCCAGTGGTTGAAGTCACCGATGCTGACGTTGATACCATGCTGGAAACCCTGCAGAAGCAGCAGGCGACCTGGAAAGAGAGCGATGCAGCAGCGACTGCTGAAGATCGCGCAACCATCGACTTCTCCGGTTCAGTAGACGGCGAAGAGTTTGAAGGCGGCAAAGCGTCTGACTTCGTACTGGCGATGGGCCAGGGTCGTATGATCCCAGGCTTCGAAGAAGGTGTTGTTGGCCACAAAGCGGGCGAAACCTTCACTATCGACGTGAAATTCCCAGACGATTACCACGCTGAAACCCTGAAAGGGAAAGACGCGAAGTTCGAAATCGTGCTGAAGAAAGTCGAAACTCGCGAGCTGCCAGAACTGACTGAAGAGTTCATCAAGCGCTTTGGCGTTGAAGATGGTTCCGTTGCCGGTCTGCGTGCAGAAGTGCGTAAGAACATGGATCGTGAGCTGAAAGGCGCTATCCGTAACCGCGTGAAATCTCAGGCGATTGATGGTCTGGTTGAAGCCAACGACATCGACGTGCCAGTGGCGTTGATCGATAGCGAAATCGACGTGCTGCGCCGTCAGGCTGCTCAGCGTTTTGGTGGCAACGAGAAGCAAGCTTTCGAGCTGCCACGTGAGCTGTTCGAAGAGCAGGCTAAACGTCGCGTTGTTGTTGGTCTGCTGCTGGGCGAAGTGATTCGCATCAACGAGCTGAAAGCTGACGAAGACCGCGTTAAAGCGCTGATCGAAGAGATGGCTTCTGCGTACGAAGATCCGCAGGAAGTGATCGAGTTCTACAGCAAGAACAACGAGCTGATGAACAACATGCGCAACGTTGCACTGGAAGAGCAGGCTGTTGAAGCGGTTCTGGCGAAAGCCAAAGTGACCGATAAAGCAACCAACTTCCAGGAACTGATGAACCAGACCTCAGCGGCCTGATTCGTTAGTTAACCGAAAGTGCGAAGCCCGCGACTGAAAAGTCGCGGGCTTTTTCGTTTTAAGGCGCTAACCGCACAGATTTGTCCTCTATTTGCCTAATTAATCGGCAAATTGTTCGCTAAGCTCTTTTTCCGTGTTAGCGAATGGGCAAAAGGTTGTTATGCTTGAAACAACTGGGCAGCATCCCCAGATACAGGGAGAATGCATGAAAACAGTGAGACTGGCTGATTAACCGTCCTGTTATGTCGGAGTGAGAAGGCAGCGCATAGTTTTCCCGACGCGCCTCACGTAATATCGGTACAGAATGTTGCCAATGAAATTTATCAGGAGACGGTAATGTCATACAGTGGCGATCGTGAATTTACTGCACCGCACATGGCGCTGGTGCCAATGGTGGTCGAACAAACCTCGCGCGGCGAGCGTTCATACGACATTTACTCCCGCCTGCTCAAAGAGCGTGTGATCTTCCTGACCGGCCAGGTTGAAGATCATATGGCCAACCTGATCGTGGCGCAGATGCTGTTTCTGGAAGCTGAGAATCCTGAAAAAGACATTTATCTCTACATTAACTCGCCAGGCGGCGTGATTACTGCCGGGATGTCGATTTATGACACCATGAAATTTATCAAGCCGGACGTCAGCACCATTTGTATGGGTCAGGCTTGTTCGATGGGTGCGTTCCTGCTGACTGCAGGTACCAAAGGTAAGCGCTTCTGCCTGCCGAATTCCCGCGTCATGATTCACCAGCCGCTGGGCGGTTATCAGGGCCAGGCGACGGATATCGAAATCCATGCGCGTGAAATTCTGAAAGTGAAGCAGCGTATGAATGAGTTGATGGCTGAACATACCGGCAAATCACTGGAAGAGATCGAACGCGACACTGAGCGCGATCGTTTCCTCTCTGCCAGCGAAGCGGTAGAGTATGGCTTGGTCGATTCCATCCTGACGCATCGCCAATAAGACACATCTGGCTGCCCCTTACGCTATAGTTAACGGGGCAGCACGATGAGTTGCATGAATATCGGCCGTTGATGTGCGGCCAGTGCCGTACACCAAATTGGGTCTGAGAACGAAAAGAGGTTAGCTGATGACAGATAAGCGCAAAGACGGTTCAGGTAAGTTGCTGTACTGCTCTTTCTGCGGCAAAAGCCAGCATGAAGTCCGTAAGCTGATTGCCGGGCCGTCAGTGTATATTTGCGACGAATGTGTTGATTTATGCAACGACATCATTCGCGAAGAGATTAAAGAAGTGGCTCCGCACCGTGAGCGCAGTGCACTGCCGACACCGCATGAAATCCGTCATCATTTAGATGATTACGTCATCGGTCAGGAAAGGGCGAAAAAAGTGCTGGCGGTAGCGGTCTATAACCACTACAAACGTCTGCGCAACGGCGATACCAGTAATGGAATCGAACTGGGCAAAAGTAACATTCTGCTGATCGGTCCAACCGGTAGCGGTAAAACCTTGCTGGCTGAAACCCTGGCGCGTTTGCTGGATGTTCCGTTCACCATGGCGGATGCCACCACCCTGACCGAAGCCGGTTATGTGGGTGAGGATGTGGAAAACATCATCCAGAAATTGCTGCAGAAGTGTGATTACGATGTGCAGAAAGCACAGCGCGGTATCGTTTATATCGATGAAATCGATAAGATTTCTCGTAAGTCAGATAACCCGTCAATCACGCGTGACGTTTCCGGTGAAGGCGTACAGCAGGCGTTGCTGAAGCTTATCGAAGGTACCGTTGCCGCCGTTCCGCCGCAGGGTGGACGTAAGCATCCACAGCAGGAGTTCCTGCAGGTTGATACGTCTAAGATCCTGTTCATTTGTGGTGGTGCTTTTGCTGGCCTTGACAAAGTGATTTCCCAGCGCGTGGAAACCGGATCCGGTATCGGCTTCGGCGCTACGGTGAAAGGTAAATCGCAAAAAGCCAGCGAAGGCGAGTTGCTGTCGCAGGTTGAGCCAGAAGATCTGATCAAATTTGGTCTGATTCCAGAATTCATTGGTCGTCTGCCGGTGGTGGCGACGCTGAGTGAATTGAGTGAAGAAGCCCTGATTCAGATTCTGCGCGAACCGAAGAATGCGTTGACCAAACAGTACCAGGCTCTGTTTAACCTTGAAGGTGTGGAGCTGGAGTTCCGTGATGAAGCGCTGACGGCGATCGCTAAGAAAGCGATGTCACGCAAAACCGGCGCGCGTGGTCTGCGTTCTATCGTAGAAGGTGCGCTGCTGGAAACCATGTACGATCTGCCATCGATGGATGACGTGGAAAAAGTGGTGATTGATGAGTCAGTAATTGACGGTCAATCCGAGCCGATGTTGATTTATGGTAAGCACGAAGCTCAGGCTTCTGGCGAATAAATAAACAATCTAACCATGTTGTTATCTTAAAAAAGGGGAAAATGTTTCCCCTTTTGTTTTTCTCTCTCCCCTGACATTGAATGTCGACCAAGCATCCCCATATACTCAATATCCTGTGGGTTGAACTGCAAACTTCTTTTACGCGGTACCCATCACCTGGCGGACATTAAACTAAGAGAGAGCTCTATGAATCCTGAGCGTTCTGAACGCATTGAAATCCCCGTGTTGCCTTTGCGCGACGTGGTGGTTTATCCGCACATGGTAATTCCGTTGTTTGTTGGTCGGGAAAAATCGATTCGTTGCCTCGAAGCCGCAATGGATCATGACAAGAAGATCATGCTGGTTGCCCAGAAAGAGGCTTCAACGGATGAACCTGGTATTAACGATCTCTTCTCTGTAGGGACCGTCGCTTCCGTATTGCAGATGCTCAAGCTGCCCGATGGCACGGTGAAAGTGCTGGTTGAAGGCTTGCAGCGTGCGCACATCACCACACTAGCTGATAATGGCGACCATTTTGTTGCCCAGGCCGAATACCTGATCTCGCCGGAAATTGAAGAGCGTGAGCAGGAAGTGCTGGTGCGTACGGCGATTAATCAGTTTGAAGGCTACATCAAACTGAATAAAAAAATTCCTCCTGAGGTTTTGACCTCACTGAACAGCATCGACGATGCGGCGCGTCTCGCCGACACCGTGGCAGCGCATATGCCGCTGAAGCTGGCTGATAAGCAGTCAGTGCTGGAAATGTCCGACATCAACGAACGTCTTGAATATCTGATGGCGATGATGGAATCCGAAATCGATCTGCTGCAGGTTGAGAAGCGCATTCGCAATCGCGTGAAAAAGCAGATGGAGAAAAGCCAGCGTGAGTACTATCTGAATGAGCAAATGAAAGCCATTCAGAAAGAGCTGGGCGAGATGGATGATGCGCCGGACGAATACGAAGCGCTGAAACGTAAAATTGAAGCGGCAAAAATGCCGACTGAAGCGCGCGAAAAAGCCGAAGCAGAACTGCAGAAGCTGAAAATGATGTCGCCGATGTCTGCAGAAGCCACCGTGGTACGCGGTTATATCGACTGGATGGTTCAGGTTCCGTGGGTCGCGCGCAGCAAAGTGAAAAAAGACCTGCTGAAGGCGCAGGAAACGCTGGATACCGATCATTACGGTCTGGAACGCGTGAAAGACCGCATTCTTGAGTATCTTGCGGTGCAGAGTCGCGTTAGCAAAATTAAGGGCCCAATTCTGTGCCTCGTCGGACCGCCAGGCGTGGGTAAAACCTCGCTGGGTCAGTCGATCGCGAAAGCCACCGGCCGTAAATATGTGCGTATGGCGTTGGGCGGTGTACGTGATGAAGCGGAAATCCGTGGACATCGCCGTACTTACATCGGTTCTATGCCGGGCAAACTGATCCAGAAAATGGCGAAAGTTGGCGTGAAGAACCCGCTGTTCCTGCTGGATGAGATCGATAAGATGTCGTCCGATATGCGTGGCGATCCGGCTTCGGCACTGCTGGAAGTGCTGGATCCAGAGCAGAACATTGCGTTCAACGATCACTATCTGGAAGTGGATTACGATCTCTCCGATGTGATGTTTGTGGCGACCTCTAACTCCATGAACATCCCGGCACCGCTGCTGGATCGTATGGAAGTGATTCGTCTCTCGGGTTATACCGAAGATGAAAAACTGAATATCGCCAAACAGCACTTACTGCCGAAACAGATTGAGCGTAATGCACTGAAAGAAAAAGAGATCAGTGTTGACGATAGCGCCATCATCGGCATTATTCGCTACTACACCCGTGAAGCGGGCGTGCGTAGTCTGGAACGTGAACTCTCCAAGCTGTGCCGTAAAGCAGTGAAAACGCTGTTGATGGACAAAAGTAAGAAGAGTATCAAGATTAATGGTGAAAACCTTCACGACTTCCTGGGCGTGCAGCGCTTTGATTATGGTCGAGCGGACACTGAAAACCGCGTAGGTCAGGTCACCGGTCTGGCATGGACGGAAGTGGGGGGCGATTTGCTGACCATTGAAACCGCCTGCGTACCGGGTAAAGGCAAACTGACTTACACCGGCTCACTGGGTGAAGTGATGCAGGAGTCTATCCAGGCGGCGTTGACAGTGGTTCGCGCACGTGCGGAGAAACTCGGCATCAACGGGGATTTCCACGAGAAACGTGACATCCACGTGCACGTGCCGGAAGGGGCAACGCCGAAAGATGGTCCAAGTGCCGGTATAGCCATGTGTACGGCACTGGTTTCTTGTCTGACCGGTAACCCGGTGCGCTCTGATGTGGCGATGACAGGTGAGATCACTCTGCGCGGTCAGGTGCTGCCAATTGGTGGTCTGAAAGAGAAGCTGCTGGCCGCGCATCGCGGTGGCATCAAAACCGTGTTAATCCCGGATGAAAATAAGCGCGATCTGGAAGAGATTCCACAGAACGTGATTGCCGATCTGACCATCCATCCTGTGAAGCGTATTGAAGAAGTGCTGAACCTGGCACTGGAAAATGCGCCTTACGGCATGCAGGTTGCGACGGCAAAATAGTGATTAACGGCAAAAACCGTTAAAAAGCGAAGCTGGCAGGCCAAATGGTGCTTGCCAGCTTTTTTTTGTGCCGCTAATTTAGGGGGCTGTTGAATCAACGATTAAGATGAATACCGTTGTTTCAGCTCCACAGGCTTGATATAACTGGCTGCGCGTTCGCACCGGGCGGGAAGCGCGGGTGCGATGTGAATAATAAAAGAGGGGATGAATAGAGTGAATAAGTCACAGTTGATCGACAAAATTGCTGCAGACGCTGACATTTCTAAAGCAGCAGCGGGACGTGTGTTAGATGCATTCATGGGCTCCGTTTCTGACGCGCTGAAAGGTGGTGATGAAGTGGCACTGGTTGGTTTCGGTACTTTCTCTGTACGTGAGCGTGCTGCTCGTACAGGCCGTAACCCGCAAACCGGTAAAGAGATCACCATCCCGGCTGGTAAAGTTCCGGGCTTCCGTGCAGGTAAAGCACTGAAAGACTCAGTCAATTAATGACCGCTGACACATCCATTGAAGCATTTTCTTCTATGGATTGAGGACGAAAAAGCCGTTCTCATGTAACATACGGGCACATCATTTTTGATGTGCCTTTTTTATTCTTGATGCGCGGCGATGGCCACAGGCTATTGTCTCCGCATGGTTGCCAACTGCCAGCCTGAACAGCAGTTGCACGATGATGACATCGTGTCAGAGCTTTACATTCACACTACAGCGGAGTGTTGTCATACCATGATGGACAATTTACGCGCGGCGTCGAATCATGTCGTGCTCAAGATCATTCTGGGATTGATCATCCTGTCTTTCGTACTGACCGGGGTGGGCAACTACCTGATCGGCGGTGGCAGCGATTATGCCGCCAAAGTTAATGGCCATGAAATTAGTCGTGCAGAGCTTGAGCAGGGCTTTAATAACGAGCGTAATCGTCAGCAGCAGATGCTGGGCGATCAATTCTCGCAGCTGGCCAGCAACGAAGGTTACATGCAGCAGATGCGTCAGCAGGCGCTGTCTCAGCTGATTGATCAGGCGTTGCTTGATCAATACATCAAAGATCTGAAGATTGGCATTAGCGATGATCAGATCAAGCAGGCGATCTTCAATCAAAAAGCTTTCCAGACTAACGGCAAGTTTGATAACGCGAAGTACAACGGCTTAATCAATCAGATGGGCTTTACGCCGGATCAGTACGCGGCGGCGCTGCGTAAGCAGTTGGCCACTCAGCAGTTGATCAATGCCATCGCTAATACCGATTTCATGCTGAAAGGTGAAACCAGCAAGCTGGTAGACCTGGTCTCGCAGCAGCGTGAAATTCGTCAGGCGGTGATTGATGTTAACGCGCTGGCAGCGAAACAAACGGCCAGTGATGATGAGATCAATCAGTATTACCAGCAGCATCAGAACAGCTTCATGGCACCTGAGCAGTTCCGCGTCAGCTACATCAAAATGGATGCAGCCAGCATGCAGGAAACCGTAAGCGAAGCGGACATTCAGAGTTGGTTCGATCAACACAAAGCTGACTACTCACAGCCGCAGCGCAATCGCTACAGCGTGATTCAGACCAAAACTGAAGCGGATGCCAATGCCGTTCTGGAAGCGCTGAAGAAGGGTGAAGACTTCGCCACGCTGGCAAAAAGCAAATCCATTGACCCAATTTCGGCACGCAAAGGCGGCGATATGGGTTGGCTGGAGCCGGGCACCACGCCGGATGAGCTGAAAAATGCCAACCTGACGCAGAAAGGCCAACTGTCTGGCGTGATCAAATCTTCAGTCGGTTTCCTGGTGGTACGTCTGGATGATATCCAGGCCGAGCAGATTAAGCCGCTGGCTGAGATCCATGACGCCGTTGCTGACAAGGTGAAGCAGGAAAAAGCAGTCGACGCCTTTTACAAGCTGCAGCAGAAAGTCAGTGAAGCGGCCAGCAATGACAACGAGTCGTTGGCGGGTGCTGCACAGGCTTCCGGTCTGAAAGTCACGGAAACCGGCTGGATCACGCGTGATAATGTTCCGGCTGAACTCGATTTCGATCAGGTCAAGCAGGCGATCTTCAACGGTGGACTGGTGGGCCAAAACGGTGCGCCGGGTAATAACTCTGACATCATCAGCGTCGATGGCGATCGTGCATTCGTGCTGCGCATCAGTGAGCACAAGCCTGAAGCCGTGAAACCGCTGGACCAGGTGAAAGCGCAGATTGCCGACACGCTGAAGCATGACAAAGCCACACAGCAGGCTAAAGCGCAGGCCGATAAGCTGCTGGTTGATCTGAAAGCCGGTAAAGAAGATGCGCTGAAAGCGGCAGGCTTGACCCTGAGCGCCAGCAAATCCTTTGATCGTAATGCACAGGATCCGGTTGCGCAGTCTGCCTTTAACTTGCCACAACCCGCGGACAACAAACCGTCCTGGGGCGTGAGCGAAGATATGCAGGGCAACGTGGTGCTGGTCGCACTGGATAAAGTCAGCCCGGGTAATATGCCGCAGGCGCAGATTGATGAGATGGTGAAAGGCGTGACGCAGAATAACGCACAGATTGCGTTTGAAGCGCTGCTGGAAAACCTGCGCAAAGACGCGAAAATCAAATACGGCGCGGCTGCACAAAACCAGTAAGCCTCACAAAAAATGTGAATCCGCTGCAACACTCAAAGGCCGCTTCTGCGGCCTTTTCCATTTCTGGAATTGCCCTTTTGAGCCTGAAAACACGCTGTGACACTCTGCTGTGGCTGTCAAACACAAGGAGAAACACAGCATGGTGAAATCAACTTTTCGCGCTCTATGTATCACGCTGGCGCTGGGTGGCGCACTCTATACCACCGGACTGTCCGCGGCCGAAAGCCCCAGCGAAACGCAGGCGACGCAAGTATCCTCGCCGCAAGAGGGACAGGTCAGCATCAATCAAGCCAGCGCTGAACAGCTCGCAGCCGCAATGAACGGCATCGGCCTGAAGAAAGCTCAGGCGATTGTCAGTTACCGCGAGCAATATGGTCCGTTTACCGCCATCGATCAGCTTAAGGAAATACCGGGCATCGGCAATGCGCTGGTCGAACGTAACAGCGATCGCCTGAAACTGTGAGGCGGGTCGCGACTTTGAAGGATTGATAAAGCACCCAATCAGGCTGTGCTATGCTCAACAGGTCATACCAGTTGGTATTCACAGTCTGAACAGGAGCAACAATGCAAACCACAATCAAAGTACGCGGCTATCATCTGGACGTTTATCAGCATGTGAACAACGCACGTTATCTAGAATTTCTGGAAGAGGCGCGCTGGCAATGGCTGGAGGATGTCGATGCTTTTCACTGGCTGATGGATCAGAAGCTGGCGTTTGTGGTGGTCAATATCAATATTAACTATCGTCGTCCGGCGGTGCTGGGCGACGTATTACATATTGAGAGCGAAGTGTCACAGTTGAATGGCAAAAGTGGCATTATTTCACAGCGCGTGCTGCTGGCGGGTGATAACACCGTGGTGGCAGACGCCGCGTTAACTTTTGTCTGCATCGATTTGCGTACGCAAAAAGCGGTACCGATGGAAGGGGAGTTGCGCGACCGTTTGTCGGCATTGATGGTAGAAAGCCATTAATAGCAGAGCGAGCTGGCGTCAGAAACGCCAGCCAGCGAAGCCGCTTAATAAGTTCCAGCTAGTTAAGTAGCCCAATGAGTTGCAGCGAACGAAGACGCTCAATCAGTTCCTGCTAGCGAAGCAGCTCAATTATTTCCTGCAGCTAAACCCTCCCAACCAGCCAGGCCGCGCAATCACTGCGAGCCACCGATTTAGCGCAATCAGTTAAGGCCGCTTTTTTGTTTCATCGCTGCCATAACGGCTGAAGCATTAGCCTGATAATCCGCCAACCCGCGCGCGCGCAGATGGCAAGCCGCGCATTCACCACAGCCATCGCCTTTCACGCCGTTATAACATGTCAGGGTTTCCGCCCGCACCAGCGGCAACTGCTGCCAGTAATCGGCCAGCGCCCAGGTTTCCGCTTTATTCAGCCACATCAGTGGCGTTTCGAAGCGAACGTTGCGCGCCATACCGAGACTCACGGCATTGTTGAGCGCTTTAACGAACTCATCACGGCAATCAGGGTAGCCGGAGAAATCTGTTTCGCAGACACCGGTAATCACCGCCTCGGCTTCCACCTGATAGGCGTAGATAGAGGCTAAGGTCAGGAACAGAATATTGCGGCCCGGCACAAAAGTGCTTGGCAACCCGCTGGCGTCAGGATCGTAAGTGGGTACTGGAATGTTATCGCGCGTCAGGCTGCTGACTGCCAGCTCATTGAGCAGCGTCACATCCAGTACTTTGTGTGCACGCGCCCCCAGTTTGTGCGCCAGTTCTGCCGCGACTTCAATCTCTTCGCGATGGCGCTGACCATAATCGAAGGTGACACAGTGCACTTCATCATACTGCTGCAGTGCCTGAATCAAGCAGGTGGTGGAGTCTTGTCCGCCACTGAATACGACAACGGCTCGTTTCATCTCAATTTCCCCAAAAATCAGTGCGTCTATGGTACTGGCTCGGGCGCGGGCTGAACAGTCCCTGCGGTTGCGGGCGGTGGGATCCAGGCGCGGGTGAAATCAAACCAGCCCAATGTATTGAGCTGGATGCCTTCAACGCCGGGCGGGGCAAACACCTGATAGCGATAGTTAAACAGCGGCAACAGATGTCCGTCACCCATCAGCTGCTGGAACAATTGCTGTGTTAATGCCGCGCGTTGCTCTGGGTCGGGCTGATGGGCGATAGCGATGAGTGGCGCTTGGAGTACCGGGGCACGTAAGGGAGTCCATACGGGATCGTTCTCCAGCCAGTTCACCAGGGTAAACAGCGGCGCATCGCCAATTAAACGGTCACCCATCACCACATCGGCATCGCTCAGGTCGATATCGTCACGCCAGTTTTTCACATCATGAAAAACGCAGGTTAATTCGCAGCCCTGTTGGGCCAACAAAGGCACCAGCGCCCGCGCCATCACATGCAGTTCGATAGGGAGATGGTAGTGCAGTGTCAGTCTCTCAGGTAGTTTGACGGTCGTCATCCCGGCAGAGGGAACGGGCCAACCGGGCAGCAACTCCTTGCTCGCGGTAATTAAGCCTTCATCCAACGGTAACTGCTGAATCACGCCACTATGTTGTATTAATGCAATCAGTGTTGTTGCCTGAGCAGCGGTGAAACTGGCGGAAATGCGCGGTGCCAGATAACAGAAGCCGAGGCTGATGCTGTGATCGACCGGGCGCAATGCGTCCAGCTCGTCAGGATCACCAATGGCGATTTGCACCGGGTGGCGACAGCTGGTGCCGAGACCATGGGCAAACAGCTGTGGAGTAATCCAGTATTCCACCAGCTGAATCAGCGGTCGTTGCAGATGCCAGCGGGCATGACTTTCCAGGCGAACCAGCTCATCGGTGAAATGGGTCAGCTTCCAGGGGCCACTACCTATATCCACTGCATCAGGATGTGGCAGCAGGCAGTATTGATGTGCCAGACGCTGCGGCAGCCAGTAGTCGCTCTGACGCAATTGAATACGCAGAGCCAGCGGATGTGGCGCCTCAATGCGTTCGATAGAGGCCAGCAGGCGGCTGCCGCGCACGGTTTGCATAATCTGCTGTAACTGAGCAACCAGCTGCGCAGCTTGAATTGGCTCATCGTTGTGCCAGCTGAGCTGAGGTCGTAACCAGAAATACCAGTCACAGCCGCTGCCATCATGTTGCCAGTGATGCGCAAGATCACCTTCTACATCGTCGCCATTAAAGCGCGTCAGGCCAGAGAAAATCTGCCGCACCAGGTGCTGCTCAGCCCTTCCGGTCAGACGCAGCGGCCGCAGCGGCTCCATCGCGCGATAATAGGGAATACGCAGTACCGGTGCCTGGTTCTGCCATTGGCCGCCCATCAGCGGTCGCAGCATTTTCACCAGCCGCTCAGGATGAAGATCCAATACCTGCAACGCTTGTATCGCTTCGCCTGCTTCCAGTTGCTGGGTTAGCAGCTGTTGGCGAAGTTGTTCAGGTGAGATCAGAAATGTCAGTTCGCCTTGTTTTCCCCGGCCGGACTCGCCGCGCCAGTGCAGCCAGCCTGCATCCTGCCACTGGCGTAATAAGGTACGTACATGGCGCTCACTGCAAAAACAGTGTTGTGCCATGGAGGCTACGCTCAAACGCAGAGGCTCGCCCTGGCTGAGTTGCCACAGGCGCTGAAATTGATTAACCCGATGAAGTTGGCGCATGGCTAAACCCGGAACAGTTTCCTGAAAGTATTCACTATTAGTTCCGTAATTACCAGGCGATAGTAGATTCCTCACTCAGACAGGAGACATTGCATGGCTCGCCTCGCGGCATTTGATATGGATGGCACGTTGTTACTGCCGACGCACCGGTTAGGGAATGAAACCATCGACACCCTGCATGCCTTGCATCAGCGCGATATCACCATTGCCTTTGCCACGGGACGCCATCTGATGGATGTGCAGGTGGTACGTGAACAGCTCACCCTGCCGGCCTGGTTGATCACCGGCAATGGCACACGCATTCACGATCTGGAAGGGCAGCAGCTGTTTGGTTGTGATTTGTCCCCATCCGTCGCCGAAGAGGTGATTCACACGCATTGGCAAACGCCTGCATCAATTCATATTTTCAACGATGAGGGCTGGTTCACCGATAAACCGTTGCTGGGAGCATTGGAAGCACACGTAATGAGCGGCTTCCATTATCAGCTGCGCGATTTGCGTCAGATGTCGGCGCATGAGGTGACCAAAATTTGCTTTATTGCGCCGCATGAGATGCTGCAGGCGTTAAAAGTAGAGTTGCAGCAAGCCCTGGGTGAGCGCGCCAATATCTGTTTTTCCGCATGGGATTGTCTGGAAGTTCTGCCGCTGGACTGCCACAAAGGCGCGGCGCTGGCGCATCTGTGCCAGCATCTGTCGCTATCAATGGCGGATTGTATGGCGTTTGGTGATGCGATGAATGATCGCGAAATGCTGGAGCGCGTTGGCAGCGGGTTCATCATGGGCAACGCCATGCATCAATTGAAATCGTCGCTGCCGCATTTACCGATTATTGGACATTGCGAGACACAGGCGGTGTCTCATTACTTAAATCACTGGATGACCACACCACACCTCGATTATTCCCCCGAATGCTGAGGCTTACAGTGAACCGGACAGGATGTCCGGTTTTTTATTGCATACCCGTCATACTTCGAATTGCAGGTGCGTTGGCTGCACTCGTTTACCCGAATCACTTACTCCAGTAAGCTCATCGGGATGCTCTCGTTTGCCGCCTTCCTGCAATTCGAATTATTTAGGGTAAAGCTCACGCAGCCACGGCTGAATATCCCCGATATGCTGCGCGACCCACTCTGGGTTGTAATAGGTGTCCGGATAACGCTCACCACTGTCGCACAGTAGTGTCACCAGCGAACCTTGCTCGCCATTTTCCCGCATGCGTTTCGCCACCTGCAGCATGCCCCAGAAGTTGGTGCCGGTTGAAGCGCCAGGGCGACGACCCAGAATTTTCTCCAGATGAAGCATCGCAGCCACTGTCGCGCCATCGGGTACTTTGATCATTTCGTCGATCACATCCGGTAAAAACGACGGCTCCACACGCGGACGTCCGATGCCTTCAATCATGCTGCCGCGATCGCTGCGCAGCGCGCTGTCACGACTATGCCAGAAATCAAAGAACACGGAGTGCTGCGGATCCACCACCAGCAGACGCGTATCGTGCCCCTGATAACGGATATAGCGGCCCAGTGTGGCCGAAGTCCCGCCGGTTCCCGCGCTCATCACCACGGTATGCGGCACCGGGAAAGGCTCATGCGCCATCTGACGGAAAATACTTTCTGCGATGTTGTTGTTGCCGCGCCAGTCGGTGGCGCGCTCGGCATAGGTGAACTGATCCATAAAATGACCGTTGAGTTCACGCGCCAGGCGTTCCGATTCGCTATATAGCTGACAAGGATCGGCAACGAAATGGCACTCGCCGCCGTAAAAACGGATCATTTCGATTTTGCGTTTCGCCGTGCTGGCGGGCATCACGGCAATAAATGGCAGACCCAACAAACGCGCAAAATAGGCTTCTGACACCGCCGTGCTACCGGATGACGCCTCAATGATGGGCGTATTTTCGCGGATCCAGCCATTGGCCAACCCATACAGGAACAGCGACCGCGCCAGGCGATGCTTCAGGCTGCCACTCGGATGGGTGCTTTCATCTTTGAGGTAAAAGCGGATGCCCGGAAAATCCTCCAGCGCAAAGCGAATAAGATGCGTATCCGCAGAGCGTTGAAAATCGGCGTTAATTTCATTGATGGCGTGGCGAACCCAGGGCGTTTGCATGTGACGAATCCGTAATCATTATTGTGCACAGTGTAAGGCACTGGCAGGAAAATAAGGTTGCTTTAATCCGGGTATAATGCCCGAATAAGAGAAAATTTTTCTCCCGGAGCGCCGAATGCTAGATAAAACTGACCGCACTTTGCTGGCGATACTGCAACAGGATTGCACGTTATCACTGCAGGCCTTGGCGGATGCGGTGAATCTCACTACCACGCCGTGCTGGAAACGCCTGAAAAAGCTGGAAGATGATGGCATTATTCGTGCGCGCGTGGCTTTGCTGGATGGGGAGAAGATGGGCCTTTCTCTCACCGCTTTCATGTTTGTCAAAACACAACAGCACAGCAGCGACTGGTTTCAGCAATTTGTTGCCGTGGTGCAGCAGATGCCTGAAGTGATGGCATTCTATCGCATGGCCGGAGAGTACGATTATCTGTTGCGCATCCAGGTGGCCGATATGAAAAGTTACGATGCATTTTATAAACGTCTGGTGAATGGCGTGCCAGGCCTGATTGATGTGACCTCCAGTTTCGCCATGGAAGAGATTAAATACACCACCGCGTTGCCGGTAGCGCCCTGAACGGGCACAGAAAGAGAGCGTCTTGTGCGATTATTCAGCCAATTAAGTTGGTATTTCCTGCGCGAGTGGCGGCGATATCTGGGTGCCGTCAGCTTGCTGATTGTGATTGCGTTATTGCAACTGCTGCCGCCGCATGTGGTCGGCGTGATTGTTGATGGCGTGACGCAACACACTTTAAGCAGCGGCAAAATTTTCATGTGGATCGGCGTGATGCTGGTGACGGCAGTCATCGTCTATCTGCTGCGCTATGTCTGGCGCGTGCTGCTGTTCGGTGCGTCCTACCAGCTCGCGGTTGAACTACGCGAAGATTTCTATCGCCAGCTGAGTCGCCAGCATCCGGCGTTCTACTTGCGCCATCGCACTGGTGATTTGATTGCACGCGCCACCAATGATGTCGATCGCGTGGTGTTTGCCGCCGGTGAAGGCGTCCTGACGCTGGTGGATTCGCTGGTGATGGGCTTAGTGGTGCTGGTGGTGATGAGCGTGCAAATCAGCTGGGAGCTGACGCTGCTGGCGCTGATCCCGATGCCGCTGATGGCGATTGCCATTCAGAAAGATGGTTCTCGTCTGCACCAGCGCTTCAAAGTGGCCCAGGCCGCGTTCTCCAGCCTGAACGACCAAACACAGGAGAGCCTCACCAGCATTCGGATGATCAAAGCCTTTGGCCTGGAGGATCATCAATCGCAACAGTTTGCTGACATTGCGCGCGACACCGGCAAGAAAAACCTGCATGTGGCGCGAGTTGATGCACGTTTCGATCCCATCATTTATATCGCCGTGGGTTTCTCTAACCTGCTGGCGATTGCGGGTGGTGGCTGGATGGTGTGGCACGGTAGTTTGACGCTGGGTCAGCTCACCAGCTTCGTGATGTATCTGGGACTGATGATTTGGCCGATGCTGGCGCTGGCGTGGATGATCAACATCGTTGAACGTGGGAGCGCGGCATGGAGCCGCATTCGCGCGCTGTTGGCGGAAGCGCCGGCGGTGGAGGATGGGCAGAAAGTCCTGCCCGCCGACGCTGGTGATTTACAGGTCGCCATTCGTGAATTCCATTATCCCGCCAACGCAGGCGCGGCGCTGAGCCATGTTAATTTTCAACTGAAACCGGGGCAAATGTTGGGGCTGTGCGGTCCAACCGGCTGTGGTAAAAGCACGCTGTTAAGTCTGATTCAACGTCATTTCGACATCGACCAGGGTGACATTCGCTACCATAACCTGCCGCTCACGCAGCTGCGACTTGATAGCTGGCGCAGTCGGCTGGCGGTGGTGAGCCAGACGCCATTTTTGTTCTCCGATACCGTGGCCAATAACCTGGCACTGGGGCGTCCGAATGCGTCTCAGGAAGAAATTGAGCGTGTGGCGCGCATGGCCTGTGTACACGATGACATTCTGCGTCTGCCGCAGGGCTATGACACCGAAGTGGGTGAGCGCGGTGTGATGCTTTCCGGCGGTCAAAAACAGCGTATAGCCATTGCCCGCGCGCTGTTGCTGAATGCGGAAATCCTGATCCTCGACGATGCACTATCCGCGGTGGACGGTCGCACAGAGCATGAAATCCTGCACAACCTGCGGCAGTGGGGCAAAGGCCGCACATTGATCATCAGTGCGCATCGTTTATCGGCGTTGACCGAGGCCAGTGAAATTCTGGTGCTGCAACAAGGTGCGGTGACTCAGCGCGGCGATCATGACAGCCTGCTAGCGAAAGAGGGATGGTATCGCGATATGTACCGCTATCAGCAACTCGAAGCGGCGCTGGATGAAGATGAAATCGCAGAGGAGGCGAATCATGGCTAAATCGCAACGTTTGTGGCCAACCCTGAAACGCCTGCTGTCATACGGTAAACCCTGGCGAAAATCGTTGTGGCTGGCGGTTGGCATGCTGTGGATCGCGGCGGCGGCGGAAGTGACCGGACCGGTGCTGGTGAGCTACTTCATTGATAATTTGGTGGCGAAACACCAAATGCCTTGGGCCATCGCCATCGGGCTGCTGGTGTGCTTTATTTTGCTGCAACTGCTGGCTGCGGGTTTGCACTATTTCCAGGCGCTGCTGTTTAATCGCGCGGCGATTGGTGTGGTGCAGCAGTTACGCGTGGATGTGATGAACGCGGCACTGCGGCAGCCGCTTAGCGCCTTCGATACCCAGCCGGTGGGGCAGATTATTTCGCGCGTCACCAATGATACTGAAGTGATTAAAGATCTCTACGTCACGGTGGTAGCCACCGTGCTGCGCAGTGCGGCACTGATTGGCGCAATGCTGGTGGCGATGTTCTCGCTCGACTGGCGCATGGCGCTGGTGGCGATTGTCATCTTCCCGCTGGTACTCACGGTGATGCTGATTTATCAGCGTTACAGCACGCCGATTGCACGTCGTGTGCGTAGCTATCTGGCGGATATCAATAATGGTTTCAATGAAGTGATCAACGGCATGAGCGTGATCCAGCAGTTTCGCCAGCAGGCGCGCTTTGGTGAACGCATGGGCGAGGCCAGCCGCTCACACTATCTGGCGCGCATGGAAACTCTGCGACTGGACGGTTTCTTGTTGCGTCCGCTGTTGAGTCTGTTTTCGGCGATGATCCTCTGTGGGCTGCTGATGCTGTTCAGCTTTGCCACGCCCGGGGTGTTTGAGGTCGGCGTGCTTTACGCCTTTATTACCTACCTGGGACGACTGAACGAACCCTTGATTGAGCTCACCACGCAACAATCGATGCTGCAACAGGCGGTGGTTTCCGGCGAGCGTATTTTTGAACTGATGGATGCCACACAGCAGGGCTACGGTGGCGATAACCAGCCGTTGGCTTCTGGGCGCATTGCCTTGCACGATGTCAGTTTTGCCTACCGCGATGATCGGGATGTGCTGAGCCACATTAGTCTGGAGGTTCCGGCGCGTGGGTTTGTGGCGCTGGTGGGGCATACAGGCAGTGGCAAAAGTACGCTGGCGAATTTACTGATGGGATATTACCCGGTGACACGCGGTAGCATTGAGCTGGATGGTCGCCCCTTACCGCAGCTGACGCATGAAGCGTTGCGGCAAAGCGTCGCGATGGTGCAGCAGGATCCGGTGGTGCTGGCTGATACCTTGTTAGCCAACGTGCGGCTCGGGCGTGACATTCCGGAAGAGCAGGTGTGGCAGGCACTGGAAAAGGTGCAGCTCGCTCCGCTGGCTCGCTCAATGTCGGAGGGCATCCACACGCGATTGGGTGAGCAGGGCAACAATTTGTCGGTCGGGCAAAAACAGTTGCTGGCGCTGGCGCGAGTGCTGGTTTCGCTGCCACAGATTTTGATTCTTGACGAAGCGACCGCCAATATCGATTCCGGCACCGAGCAGGCGATTCAGCATGCGCTGCGTGCACTACGCCAGCACAGCACGCTGGTGGTGATTGCACACCGTCTTTCTACCATCACCGAAGCGGATCAGATTCTGGTGTTGCACCGTGGTCAGGTTGCCGAGCGGGGCACGCATGCACAGTTGCTGGCTCAACAGGGGCGTTACTGGCAGATGTATCAGCTACAGCAGGCGGGTGATGAACTCGCGGCGAGCATACCCGCGCAAGCAGAAGGGTGAATTGCACCTTTTTTGCGCAGATTTATCGGATTGTTCTGTATTGATGCACTCCTTTGAGGCTTAAAGCACCAAAGGGGTGCAATATTGCAACACCTTTCTTTTGTCCTGTTTCCAAACTGAGCCACCCATCACATAACGAAGCGCGATATAGCGCGTCCAGACCACTGACTGCTCACCTTTTTTCATTTATGGCACAGCGTTTGCTTATATCTCCTCGTGTCCGCGAGACTCACTCAATTTATTATCTGGAGGGGAACGTATGAAGCTGGTTACCGTGGTAATCAAACCATTTAAGCTGGAGGACGTGCGTGAAGCTTTATCCTCCATTGGCATTCAGGGACTGACTGTTACCGAAGTGAAGGGGTTTGGTCGCCAGAAAGGTCACGCAGAGCTTTACCGCGGTGCCGAGTACAGCGTCAACTTCCTGCCAAAAGTTAAAATTGATATCGCGATTGCGGACGATCAACTCGATGAAGTGGTGGATGTCATCAGCAAAGCCGCTTACACCGGCAAAATTGGCGACGGCAAAATCTTCGTCGCAGAACTGCAGCGCGTTATTCGTATTCGTACCGGCGAGACCGACGAAGCAGCACTGTAACTGGGGCTCTGAATTGTGATGGGATGGAAAGAAATGAATAAAATGATGACTAAGTTGGGCCTCACCAGCCTGGCACTGTTACCGTCTCTGGCCATGGCGGCAGCACCTGCCGTTGCGGACAAAGCGGATAACGCCTTTATGATGATCTGTACCGCTCTGGTACTGTTTATGACGATTCCGGGCATCGCCCTGTTTTACGGCGGTTTGATTCGCGGTAAAAACGTCCTGTCGATGCTGACCCAGGTTGCCGTGACCTTCGCATTAGTCTGCGTGCTGTGGGTGATTTACGGTTATTCACTGGCCTTCAGCGAGGGCAACGCCTTCTTCGGTAACTTCCAGTGGGCGATGCTGAAAAATATCGAGCTGAAAGCAGTGATGGGCAGCTTCTATCAGTATATTCACGTCGCGTTCCAGGCTTCCTTCGCCTGTATCACCGTGGGCCTGATTGTGGGCGCGATTGCTGAACGTATTCGCTTCTCAGCAGTACTGATTTTTGTGGTGGTCTGGTTGACGCTCTCTTATCTGCCAATCGCACACATGGTGTGGGCTGGCGGTCTGCTGGCGCAAGACGGCGCGCTGGACTTCGCTGGCGGTACCGTTGTTCATATCAACGCAGCCGTTGCGGGTCTGGTGGGTGCTTATCTGGTGGGCAAACGTGCTGGCTTCGGTAAAGAAGCGTTCAAGCCGCACAACCTGCCAATGGTATTCACCGGTACTGCGATTCTGTATGTGGGCTGGTTCGGTTTCAACGCCGGTTCTGCTTCTTCAGCTAACGAAATCGCAGCATTGGCTTTCCTGAATACTGTTGTGGCGACTGCAGGTGCGGTGCTGTCATGGGTGTTCGGTGAGTGGGCAATGCGTGGCAAACCTTCTCTGCTGGGTGCGTGTTCTGGCTTTATCGCCGGTCTGGTTGCTATCACCCCGGCTTGTGGTTATGTCGGTGTCGGCGGCGCGCTGATTATCGGTCTGGCCGGTGGCCTGGCAGGTATCTGGGGTGTGACCACCCTGAAGAAATGGCTGCGTGTGGATGACCCGTGTGATGTGTTCGGTGTGCACGGCGTGTGCGGTATCCTGGGTTGTATTCTGACCGGTGTGTTCGCCTCCTCTTCACTGGGCGGCGTGGGCTACGCAGAAGGCGTGACCATGGGCCATCAGGCTTGGGTTCAGCTGTTCAGCTGCGGCGTGACCATTGTCTGGTCAGGTGTTGTCGCCTTCATCGGCTTCAAACTGGCGGATATGATCGTTGGCCTGCGTGTTCCAGAAGATCAGGAACGTGAAGGTCTGGATGTGAACAGCCACGGCGAGAACGCTTACAACCAGTAAGAAATGAGCGGTAGAAGAGCAGTGCGCTAAAATTATAAAAAGACGAGGGGGCGATAATATCGCCCCTTTTTTTATGCGTCGCGTTGGCGCATGACGCCTTCCTGAACGGTGGTTGCGACCAGTGTCCCATCCTGCGTGTAGAACTCCCCACGTACAAACCCACGTGCACCTGAAGCTGAGGTGCTCACCACGCTGTATAGCAACCACTCTGAGAGGTCGAACGGGCGGTGGAACCACATGGAGTGGTCAATCGTCGCCACCTGCATGTCAGGCTCTAAAAATCCTTTACCGTGCGGCTGTAGTGCCACAGGCAGGAAGTTGAGATCCGAGGCGTAACCCAGCAGGTATTGATGAATGCGGCGATCGTCCGGCAGCTTGCCGTTGGCACGAATCCACACCTGGCGCATCGGCTCATCGACACGGCCTTTGAGTGGGTTGTGGATTTGCACCGGGCGGATATCCAGCGGGCGTTCGGCGAGAAACTTTTCTTTGAGTTTGAGCGGTAAATGGGCCGCCAGTTTTTGCGCCAGATCCTGCTCCGAGGGGAGATTATCCGGCCCCGGTACTTGAGGCATGGTGTTTTGGTGCTCAAATCCGCTCTCAGGTGCCTGGAATGAGGCGGTCATATAGAAGATCGGCTGTCCGTTTTGCACCGCGCTGACGCGACGCGCGCTAAAACTTTTGCCGTCGCGCAGAGTTTCGACATCGTAAATGATGGCTTTTTCGCTATCACCAGGACGCAGGAAGTAGCTGTGGAACGAGTGGATGATGCGCTCTTCCGGCACGGTTTGTTTTGCTGCGTATAACGCCTGACCGACGACCTGGCCGCCAAACACCTGGCGCAGGCCGAGATCTTCACTTTGGCCGCGAAATAGGCCTTCTTCGAGTTTTTCGAGATCGAGTAAATTAAGCAGGTTTTGCAGTGCCTGGCTCATAGCAGATTCCTCTGGGGGGCAATCGCGTCAGTGTGAAAGATCCGACCAGTTTCCGTCAATGATTTTGCCGTGATTTCAGCGAGCTGGCAGCGCTTTTGGGCGCAATCCGGTTTTTTGTGCCAGAATTAAGGGCATTCGGCGGTTGAAAAGCTACCCAACAATTTGTCCGCCGACAATCATAGTGTTCATAAGGAGACGACATCGATGAAACTCTGGCATGTTATTAGCGGTGTGACGCTGGCGGCAGCGCTGGCAGGTTGTGCCGATCACAGTAAGCCGGTGGCCACCCCAACGTTAGGTTCCGCGGTTGCAGGACAGCAGGCCGCGATTACGCAGCCAAATGTTAGTGGTTCGGTGTATATTCGCCAGCGCATTGCGTTGCCGCCGGATGCGGTGCTGACCGTTACGCTGTCTGACGCTTCACTGGCCGATGCACCATCTAAAGTGCTGGCGCAGCATGTGGTGCGCACCGAAGGGAAACAGGCGCCATTCCAGTTTGTGCTGCCGTTTAACCCGGCCGATATTCAGCCGAATGCGCGGATTCTGTTGAGTGCGGCTATCGCTATTGATGGCAAACTGGCGTTCATTACCGATACGGTGAAGCCGGTTATTAATCAGGGCGGTACTAAAGCGGAACTGCTGTTGGTGCCAGTGACCAATATGGCGATGCAGACCTCGCCAGGCGCGGCGACGACGGTGCCGTCAACGTCGCCAACGCAGGTGGTGCCTTCTGCTTCGGTGCCTGCGCCAACGAGTATGTGAAAATCACTCGGTGCTAGTCTGGGCGCACTGCCTGGGAAGCATGTAAAAAACTGGGACGGGGGAGTGTGCGGGTAGGCAACACTGTTGCGTAAAGTCTCTGTCTCGTCCCTGATCGCTCGGCACACGCCATCCCTGGCGTGTGACGCTTTACTCCATAGTGTTGCCTACCCGCACCTCAGCATGGGTGTGTTGGGGCGAGTTATTCCATGGAATTAGCGGACTGCCTCTGATTGCTCGTCACTTTCATCTTTGGCGGGGATGTTTTACTTCACAGTGTTGACTGCCCGTACCTCAGCATGGGCGCGAATTTGTGGAGTGGCATCGGCGGATTGTCCCAGATTGCTCGTTACTTTCATCTTTGGCGGGGAAGCTTTGCTGCACAGTGTTGCCCGCCCGTATTTCAGTATGGCTGCGCTTAGTACTCCCAGCGATATTTCTCTAATTCAATCTCACCGGCATCACTGACTTCGATGCCTTCGGCTTCCAGCGCATCGCGCTGGCGGAAGAGATCATCGCCCTGCAGAGAAATGCGGCCATGGCGATTGATGACGCGGAACCACGGTAATTTGCTGCCCTCGGGTAAGCGACGTAATACGCCGCCGACTTGTCGGGCTGCGCGCGGTGAACCGGCAAGCAGGGCGATGTCGCCGTAGGTGGTGACTTTGCCTTTAGGGATCGCGGCAATAATTTGCCAGACGCGCTCGGAGAAATTGCTTGTGTCATTCATACACGCACCTGATTCAGCGAATAAATGGCGACTTTAACATGCCGGGAGGGCGAGAATCAGGGTTTTACTGGCAAGCTGTTCAAGAAAACAACGGTCACCCGGCCTGCGCTTGCAATTGCCAGGGGGTTACTTGATAATGCCTGCGCTTTCGAAAGAGAGCTCGTCAATGGGGGCCCTGTTGGTTCTCCCGCAACGCTAACTTGTGAACTCGGTCAGGTCCGGAAGGAAGCAGCCGCAGCAGGCGACGCGTGTGCCGGGATGTAGCTGGCAGGGCCTCCACCATTTCTACTCCCCGAAAAAATCCTCAAGAAATCAGTACACAGCGAAACGCTGGCACTCCTTTGCCTGTGAATCATTCCCTGAAGGGAAAAGATGGCGTAACGAACAGCGGGTAAAAATAGTTAGCGGACGAACTTCCAGACAGAAACCGGTACTTTGTCGTAAAGCTTATTCATCGTCAGTTCAGCGAGACGATGATCGGCCGCAGAATAAAATACCGCGAGTTCGTTGTCAGATAATTCGTACTTGTTTTTTTCAATCACCCGTTCAAGGGTGTCAATTGAGCGACAACGACGCAGTCGCATCAAATAGTCTGTTTTGGTTAAGGCTTGGTTGCTCATAAATAAACCGGTCTCACTCTGATGCTAAAAGGAATGGCTGGGTTGTTGGAGAAAAGCGCACTCTTCGGCAAACAGATTAAATAAGAGTCTTGCTGAACGTTGCCACCGTTGAAGATCCTGAGTATTGATTCCATAACTGCTAAACAGCATAAAGGTATCGTCAAGATATTCATCGATTTGCGTAATCAGCGCTTCATCTTCAACGTGCTTAATTTTGTAATTCATCGTGAAAGACGCGATATGCTCAATCAAATCGTTGAGCTGTAAATTGCTTTCCGCAGTAGGGTCATTCACCCAGCCGTGATGGCTGTCAGTCAGTGTCGCCATACTTTCGTCAAACAGGTTCTCACACAGGAATTTAAGCTGGGCAATATCATGCCGTTTTGGTGAGTATTCGTCCATCTTTTTCCCCTCCAGAGCTTGCACAGTGACCGCAGCGCGGCGAGATTTGGAAAAGCTATCAGGAAGCGATCACGAATATTAAGAATTCAGCGACTCTTTAAATATAATCCACATTCATTAGCTTTGCTCACCTCGATTACCAAATATTACAATTCGTCGGCTGGCGAGGGGCGGGTATTGTCTATCACTGAAAACACCAGTGCGCCCGGTACTATCTGGAACAAAACCTCTTCATGCTGGGTAGATGTTTCATTTAAATCCAGGCAAGGATTAAATAAATCCCACTTAAAATCGTAAAGCATTTTAAATCGATTGTTATCGTGCGGTTGAATGGAAATAATCTTAAAACTGTCGGGAACTAATTGCGCGTTTTGAGAATACCACTGTAAATCACCTGCCAGGGCTTCGGCTATTTTGAGAATATTCCCCTGGATAATAGCCTGCAACTTCTCGCAATCGTCCTCATCCACAGCAATATCACAATGAATAATAGACTGCATTTCGCTTCCGGTAAAAAAGTAGGATGAATCTATCATTGGGGTTCCGGCCAAATATTGCAAGTTAACTCTGTGCAGAATACGTAATCGTTGCGATGGGATTTATCGCTCAATCGATTCAGATCCAGTGATAGCCACAGAGTAAGCGCCAAATGGTTAACTTTTGAAACACTTTCTCTCGGGTATCGCGCGGGGAAAATCAGGTAGTATAATTGTTATGTTATAACGTTTTTGGTCTCCCTCCATGAATCACAGTGGTTTACTCCTCTCACTTAGCGGCCGCCTACTGGTCGCGCTGCTGCTTATCGCGTTCCTAGCACTGGCTATCTATTGGGGAATGCAGAAATGATGCATTTCAACCGCTTGCAGGGCGGCTATCAGGGACAAGCGGTGACGCCGATAGTTACCGGAGAACTGGCGGCAGGCAGCATGACGGCATTAATCGGCGCGAACGGCACCGGAAAATCCACGCTACTGAAAACCATCGCCGGTCTGTTGCCGCCGATTGCAGGGACTTGCGAATTAAAGATTTCGCCTAAGGCGCTTGGCTGGTTACCGCAGCGTAGTGAGTTAGAAACCCGTTTCCCGCTTACCGTTTATGAGCTGGTTGCGATGGGATGCTGGCCGCGCTGCGGCTGGTTTGGTGGCATCAATCGTGCGATGCGACAGGAGATCGATGCCGCACTGGATGCCGTGCAGATGCGTGATTTCGCCGATGCGCAGCCTTCAATGCTTTCCGGCGGTCAGTTGCAACGGGTGCTGTTTGCGCGCCTGATGCTGCAGCAAAGTAAAGTCTGGCTGCTGGATGAACCCTTTAATGGCATCGATACGCAAACCGTCACGCTGTTGATGTCAATCCTCGAGCAGCAGCAGCAGGCGGGCACCACCTTATTAGTAGTGTTGCACGATCGACCACTGGTCGCGCGTTACTTCAAAGATGTGTTGTCACTTGATGATGCTGACTCCGCTCAAACTCCACTGCTGCGCAGGGTGGCTTCGTGACATTGATTCAACCGTTTATCGAATTTGGTTTTATGCGCCGTGCATTAGTGGCTTGTGTGGCATTAGCGCTGAGCGCCACGCCGCTGGGTGTATTCCTTTCACTGCGTCGTATGAGTCTGGTGGGCGATGCGCTCTCCCACGCGGTGCTGCCTGGCGCGGCGATTGGCTATCTGGTTTCCGGCTTATCGCTGGTGGCGATGGGCATCGGCGGGCTGATTGCAGGTTTAGCCGTTGCGCTGCTTTCTGGTGCCGTCAGTCGATACACCCCCTTAAAAGAGGACGCCAGTTTCTCTGGCTTTTATCTCGGCTCGCTGGCGCTGGGCGTGACGCTGGTGTCATTGCGCGGATCGAGCGTCGATCTGCTGCACGTGCTGTTCGGTTCACTGCTGGCCGTCGATAACGCGGCCATCCTGCTGGTGGGCGGCATCGCGGCTTTCACTTTGCTGATGCTGGCAGTGATTTTCCGTCCGCTGGTGATCGATGCGTTCGACCCGGATTTCCTGCGTGCGCAAGGCAAGTGGAGCGCGCCGATCGTCCACGGCATCTTCCTGATGTTGGTCGTGCTGAATCTGGTTGCTGGTTTTCAAGTGCTCGGCACGTTGATGTCGGTGGGATTGATGATGTTACCGGCGACCAGCGCGCGTTTCTGGAGCCGCCATCTGGCCTGCATGCTCGGTATCGCCATGGTGCTGGCAATGATTGCGGCGGTGGTGGGCTTGATCCTTTCCTGGCACTTCTCACTGCCCGCCGGACCGGCGGTGGTGCTGAGTGCGGCCGTACTGTTTTTACTTTCTGTTTTGACAGGACCATGTGGCGGCCTGCTGCGCCGTCGATAACTATACAATTAGGGGATACGAATGAAAAAGTTACCGTTGAGTCTGGCGATTGGCGCCATGTTGATTAGCCCACTGACCATGGCGAAAACCGTGGATGTGGTAGCGAGTTTCACCGTGCTGGCGGATATCGTTAAGCAGGTGGGCGGCGATCACGTTAACGTGAAGTCGCTGGTGCAGCCTAACGGCGATCCTCATACCTTCGAACCGACGCCACAGGATAGCCAGGCATTGGCTAAAGCCAATGTGGTATTTGTGAGTGGTTTGGGGATGGAAGGGTGGATGGATCGCCTGATCAGCGCCTCCGGGTATAAAGGCACGATTGTGGTCGCCTCCAACGGCGTCAACACGCGCAAAATGGAAGAAGACGGCAAAACCGTGACTGACCCACACGCGTGGAATAGCATGCACAATGGCGTGATTTATGCCACCAACGTGATGAATGCGCTGATTAAAGCCGACCCGGAAGATGCGGCGGATATCCGCAAGAGCGGTGAAAGCTACATTCAGCAGTTGGAAAAACTGGATAGCTGGGCAAAAACGGAGTTTGCTGCAGTACCGAAGAGCAAGCGTAAAGTGCTGACCAGCCATGATGCCTTTGGTTACTTTGGCCAGCGTTACGGTGTGAGTTTCCTTGCGCCAGTCGGTTTCTCCACGGAAGCCGAAGCCAGTGCCAGCGATGTGGCATCGATTATCAAGCAGCTGAAGGCTGAGCACATCAAGACTTACTTCATGGAGAATCAGACCGATCCGCGTTTGGTGAAACAGATTGCCAGCGAAACTGGCGCACAGCCAGGTGGTGAACTCTATCCTGAAGCGTTGTCCGAGGCGAACGGTCCTGCTGCGACCTATGTTGCTGCCTTCAAGCACAACGTCGATATCATGTTGCAGAGCATGAAGTAAAAAAAAGGCCGGGGAGCATCCCGGCCAATTATCACGACACTTTCCTACCTTTTCTTTTTTCTTCCCTGAACCGCCTTAAAGCGCGGATTTGTTTTGCAGATCACGTAAATGCGACCTTTACGACGCACGACTTTGCAATCCTTGTGACGGGTCTTGGCAGACCGTAATGAACTTAAAACCTGCATGCGTTAACTCCTGATTAATTGCCGCGCGTCAGGAAGCTGCCGAAACGCTTGTTGAAGCGTGCGGCGCTGCCTTCTTTGGTGAGATCTTTTTGCTTGCCGGTGTAGTGGACGTGGGATTTAGACGAGACATCCAGCGTCACGTACGGCAGCACTTCGCCTTCGAACTCAATGGTGCGTTCGGTTTTAATGGTGGAACCGATTTTGAAATACTCATCGACAGAGGTGTCGTGGAACACCACGGGACGGTAATGAGGATGGATATTGGCTTTCATAACTGCGCTCTCATGTAATGTTATAATATAACAATAGTATGAACCTGCAGAGAATTGATTGCAACCGCGATCGCAGTAAGGGTATTGAACGGTCGGGTGAAGGGCGGTGTTCAGGCAATAAAAAAGGCCGCTTGCGCGGCCTTTTCAACAGGTGACAACTTAGTGTTTGTGCTCGACCGGATGGCCTTGCTCAATCTCCGCTTTGTTCTTACCAAAGCGGCGACGTACCACCACAAAGAACACGGGCACGAAGAAGATCGCCAACGCAGTTGCGGTTACCATGCCGCCCATTACGCCAGTACCTACGGCGTTCTGTGCGCCGGAACCAGCACCGGTACTGATGGCCAGCGGCAGAACACCGAGGATAAAGGCCAGTGAGGTCATCAGAATTGGACGCAGACGCATACGTGCTGCTTCCAGTGTTGATTCCACCAAACCTTTCCCTTCCTTCTCCATCAAATCCTTGGCGAATTCAACGATCAGGATGGCGTTCTTCGCCGACAAGCCAATGGTTGTCAGCAGTCCCACCACGAAGTAGACGTCGTTACTGAGTCCGCGCAGGGTGGTGAAGATCAATGCACCGACCACACCCAGCGGCACCACCAGCATAACGGAGAACGGAATCGACCAGCTCTCATACAATGCCGCCAGACACAGGAACACCACAATCAGCGAGATGGCGTACAGGGCAGGGGCCTGGTTACCGGACAGACGTTCCTGGTAAGACATACCGGTCCAGTCATAGCCGATACCCGCAGGCAGTTTGCCCGCCAGCTCTTCCATCAGGTTCATAGCATCGCCGGAGCTCTTGCCTGGTGCAGCCTGACCCAGAATCTCCATCGATGGTAAGCCGTTGTAACGTTCCAGACGTGGTGAACCGTACTGCCACTTCGCCGAAGAGAAGGCTGAGAACGGAACCATAGTGCCGGAGCTGTTACGCACGAACCATTTGCTGATGTCATCTGGCAACATACGCGAGTCAGCCTGGCCCATAACGTACACTTTCTTCACACGACCACGGTCGATGAAGTCATTGACGTACGAACCACCCCAGCCCGCGCCCAGCGTGGTGTTGATGTCAGACAGCGACACACCCAACGCCTGCGCTTTTTCCTGATCGATGATCAGTTTGTACTGTGGCGTATCTTCCATACCGTTTGGACGCACGCCCACCAGCGTATCCGGATGCTGGGCAATCATGCCAAACAGCTGGTTACGCGCGGCGGTTAACTTCTCGTGACCCAGGTTACCCTGGTCCGTCAGCATGAAGTCGAAGCCGGTGGCGTTACCCAGTTCGATAATTGCTGGCAGGTTGAACGGGAAGACCATCGCATCTTTGATCTGACCCAACGCCTGCATGGCGCGTCCGGCAATCGCTGGCACTTTCAGGCTGGCATCGCCACGTTCATCCCACGGTTTCAGGCTGACGAAGGCAATACCGGTGTTCTGACCACGACCCGCAAAGCCAAAGCCGTTAACGGTAAATACCGAGTTAACGCTGTCTTTCTCTTTGTTCAGGAAGTAATCGGTCACCTGATCCAGCACTTTCTGCGTACGTTCCTGGGTTGCACCGGCTGGCAACTGCGCCTGCGCCAGTAACAGACCCTGATCCTCTTCCGGCAGGAAGGAGGTAGGCAGTTTCAGGAACAGATACGCCATGCCGACCACGATCACCAGGTAGATCACCAGATAACGACCGGTGCTACGTACGATGTGACCCACGCTATCCACGTAGTGGTTGGTGCTCTTATCGAACAAGCGGTTGAACCAGCCGAAGAAGCCAGTGGTTTTACCGTGATCGCCTTTCTTGATCGGTTTCAGCATGGTGGCACAGAGTGCCGGCGTCAGAATCAACGCCACCAGTACTGACAGTGCCATCGCGGAAACGATGGTGATCGAGAACTGACGATAAATAACCCCGGTCGAGCCGCCGAAGAAGGCCATCGGGATGAATACTGCGGACAGCACCAGGGCAATACCCACCAGCGCACCCTGAATCTGCTCCATCGAACGTTTCGTCGCTTCTTTCGGCGGTAAACCTTCTTCCGCCATCACACGCTCAACGTTCTCTACCACCACGATGGCGTCATCCACCAACAGGCCGATGGCGAGCACCATCCCGAACATCGTCAGGGTGTTTATCGAGTAACCAAAGGCACTGATAATCGCAAACGTACCCAACAGCACCACCGGCACCGCAATGGTCGGAATCAGCGTGGCGCGGAAGTTCTGCAGGAACAGATACATCACCAGGAACACCAGCACGATCGCTTCAAACAGCGTTTTCACCACTTCGAAGATCGAGATCTTCACGAACGGCGTGGTGTCGTACGGATAAACGGTTTTCATGCCAGCCGGGAAGAACGGCTGCAGTTTGGCCAGCTCATCTTTCACCGCTTTGGCGGTATCCAATGCATTCGCACCGGTTGCCAGTTTCACACCGATACCCGAAGCCGGTTTGCCGTTGTAGCGGGCGATGATCTCGTAGTTTTCACCACCGAGTTCAATCTTTGCCACGTCACGCAAGCGCACCTGTGAGCCATCCTGGTTCACTTTCAGCATGATGTTGCCGAACTCTTCGGTATTGGTCAGACGAGTCTGCGCAATGATCGAGGCGTTCAACTGCTGGCCAGGTACGGGCGGTGTACCCCCTAACTGACCGGCGGCGACCTGGGTGTTCTGGGTGCCCAACGCACTGATGACATCGACCGGCGTCAGCTGGTAGTTGTTCAGTTTGTGCGGGTCGAGCCAGATGCGCATCGCGTACTGCGCACCAAACACCTGCGTATCACCGACGCCAGGCGTACGGCTGATCGGGTCTTTGATGTTTGAAGCAACATAGTCAGAGATATCATTCTGCGTCATGCTGCCGTCATCACTGACAAAGCCGGCTACCATCAGGAAGCTGCTGGAGGATTTTTTAACCTGAATACCTTGCTGCTGTACTTCCTGCGGCAGCAGTGGCATCGCCAGCTGCAGCTTGTTCTGTACCTGTACCTGCGCGATATCGGCGTTGGTACCGGACTGGAAGGTCAGCGTCAGGGTTAAAGTACCGGACGAGTCACTGCTCGAGGCCATATACATCAGGCCATCGATGCCGTTCATGTTTTGTTCGATAACCTGGGTTACCGAATCCTGCAGCGTTTTCGCATCAGCACCCGGGTAGGTTGCCTGGATTTCAACGGCCGGCGGCGCAACATTGGGATATTGCTCAATCGGCAAGCTGATAATCGCAAGAGTACCTGCCAGCATAATGATGATGGCAAGCACCCAGGCAAAAATGGGGCGATCGATAAAGAACTTAGCCATGTATCAGTGGCTCCTGTTTAGGACGATGATTTAGCAGACTGTGATTCCGGTGCTGCTTTGGCATCATCTTTGACTTCTTGTGGTGTCACCTGCGCACCTGGCTTGGCACGCTGAAGACCGACGGTGATCACGCGATCGCCTTCTTTAAGGCCATCCGTTACCAGCCATTTGTCGCCAAATGCCTGATTAGCGGTGATATTACGGACTTCCACTTTATTATCTGCGCCCACCACCATCGCGGTTGCCTGACCGGTTGGGGTACGGGTTACGCCCTGTTGCGGTACCAGCAGTGCGGTTGGGTTGGTGCCTTCATCCAGACGCGCACGCACAAACATCCCTGGCAGCAGGCGGTGGTCCGGGTTCGGGAAGATGGCGCGCAGCGTGATGGAGCCGGTAGTTTCATCCACGGTCACATCAGAGAATTCCAATGTGCCTGTCTGCGTGTATGCGTTACCGTTTTGCATCAAGAGCGTGACGTTGGCTTTGCCGTCATTCTGTTTCAGCTGACCGGATTCCAGTTCTGCGCGCAAACGCAGGAAATCATCACTGGATTGGGTCACATCGACATACATAGGATCGAGCTGCTGCACGGTTGCCAGCGCAGTGGTTTGACCGCTGGAGACCAGAGCGCCCTCAGTGACTGACGATTTACCAATGCGACCGCTGATCGGCGACGTCACTTTGGTGTAAGCCAGATTGATGCGTGCGGTTTCCACGTTAGCCTGGGCTGCCTGAACGGCTGCAGCCGTCTGTGCAGCGGTGGCCGCAGCGGTGTCATAGTCCTGCTGACTGATGTACTTAGTACCCAGCAGCGGCTTATAACGTTTGATGGTTAACTGCGCGACGTGTGCATTGGCTTGCGCCTGTGCTAAATCGCCTTTGGCGCTGTCATAAGCCGCCTGGTAAGTTGCCGGATCGATCTGATACAGGGACACGCCTGCTTTGATATCCGTTCCTTCCTCAAAATTACGCTTCAGAATAATGCCTGACACCTGAGGGCGCACTTCTGCCACGCGGAATGCCGAAGTACGTCCTGGCAGTTCGGTGGTAATTTTCAAAGGCTCGTTTTTTAACGTCACAACACCCACTTCTGGGGGCTGCTGCTGGGCGGCTTGCTGGGATTTATTATCATCACATCCTGTTAACACAAAGCTGCCTGAAAGCATCAGGACGGCCGCCAGAGGCGCTAATCCTCTGTTTTTATTCATAAATAAACCTCTAGTGTCCGATATCAAATGATCAATGGATCACAAACCGATAAACCCATTGCTGCGTTAAAACACGGGTCGTGCTATGGTACATACATTCACAAATGTATGTAAACTTGCCAGTTTGTAAAAAAAGTCCTCTATGGCACGAAAAACCAAAGCGCAAGCACTTGAAACGCGGAACCAAATTCTGGATGCCGCTTTAGCACACTTCTCTGAACACGGTGTGGCTGCCACATCCCTGGCAGATATCGCAACAGCGGCCGGCGTCACGCGCGGTGCTATCTACTGGCATTTCAAAAATAAAGCCGATGTTCTGCATGAAATCTGGCTTCGGTGTGACGCTGGGCTTGACGATGTGGAACTTGAGTATCAGACAAAATACCCGGGCGATCCACTTTCTGTTATCCGTTCGATGTTGATCTATATCCTTGACGCCACAGCAAAGGATCCACAAAGACGCGCATTAATGGAGATTATCTTCCATAAATGTGAATTCGTTGGCGAAATGACGACATTACAGGATATGCGTCAAAGTTTACTGCTTGAGTGTTACGACCGAATTGAATTGGTGCTACGTGAGTGTATCGAAGTGGGCCAGTTGCCTGCGGGATTGAACACGTTGCAATCGGCGCGTCTGATGTGCGGCTATATCAACGGTATGATGGAAAACTGGCTGTTTAACCCGCAGGCGTTTGATCTGGCGACAGATGCGCCGCAGTTGGTGGATGCCTTTATTGATATGCTGCGGCTCAGTCCCACCCTCTCCTCGGCGCGTTAATTAACGCCCTCTGCCGCCTGTTTCTGCTGATAATCGCGTTGGACAATCGCCAGCGCGGCTAACACGGTTGCGGTCGGCACCTTGTTCTCTTCCAGCAGTTGAATCAAATCCACTGCCAGTTTGATCTCATCGGATGCAGTTTCCAGTGACATGCTCTCTCCTTGTTAAATACGTAATTTTGCCGCCACCAGCAGCATCAAAATGGAACCCAGCAGTGCCACCCCAAAGCCAGCGGGATGCAACGTCGCTAAATCACCCGTTGTAAAATAAGTCGCGATGTAACCCCCAATCAACGCACCAATCACGGCCAGCACCAGCGTTGGAACAAACCCACCCGGCCGACCGGGAAAAACCATGCGCTTGATGCAGCCAGCCACCACGCCAATCGCTATCCACATAATTAGGGTCATGATTTTCCTCCTTCATTCATAGGGGGAGTATATATCCTAAATAATTTCAGGTGCAGGCAAGTGGCAAATGAATGAACCCGCAGGGGCTTACTCATGCAGACACGGGGGGAATGAGCGTAGCCAACGCACCTGCCCTGTGAAGTATGACGGTTATAAAGGAAAGTGGGCGGTGATTACCGTGCCGGGCCTGACATTTCCAGTTTGTGCATCGCATGGCGACAGCGTGCCAGCCGCTCGTGCAGCACTTCGATATCGCGGATCAACTGCTGCTGCACGCTGAGGGTTTCGGCGCGCGCCAGATGTTGCTCACGTTGTTCGATCATCGCCAGCAAGCGCGTTTCATAGCCCTGATACTCTTCGCGCTTCGACTGGCGCGGATCAACGCGAGGACGCTCACGCGGGGTGCGCAGTTGCTGGCTCTGGCATTCGCGTTGCAGGGCGGCAATCTGGTCCAGCACTTTCTCCGCCAGCCACTGACGGCGTATGACGTCGGTATCAGCAGCGGTGAGCTGGGTTAAATTCTGTTCCAGCTCAGCAAGATAATCAGCGAGCCGCGTGCCTTTGCAATGGAACAGTTGGGCGTCAAAACGGGGCTGTCGGCAGGCACCATCGCGTTGCTGCGCGATTTGCTGTCGTAGCTGATCGACAATGGCGAGCAGACGTTGATGTGCGGGCGGTTGGGGCATCACTCTGATTCCGACTGTGTTAACGTAGCGCAGTTCCGATTTTATCAGGCATCAGGCATGCAACGAATTTTTCTTCTGTGTCTTGGCTGGCTGGCGATTGTGCTGGGCACGCTGGGCATTGTATTACCTTTGTTACCGACCACGCCATTTGTGTTGCTGGCCGCCTGGTGCTTTGCCCGTTCGTCACCGCGTTTTCACCACTGGCTGCTGTGGCGCTCGCCGTTTGGTCGCTACATCCGCCACTGGCAACAGCATCGCGCCATGCCGCCCGGCGCCAAAGGCCGCGCCATGTTGCTGATTGTCATCACCTTTGCCGTCTCTATTTATGTGGTTAACATGCTGTGGGTGCGGATTATGCTGGGCATCATGTTGTGCGCGCTGCTTTTGTTTATGTGGCGTATCCCGGTAGTGGCAGAAAATGCTGACAGCGGCGATTAAGTGCGGCAGGGTTGCATTTAGACAGGTATTTGCATAGATTTGGGCATCTTCGTGCGTGGCTTCCCTTTTTTAAACGTCTTCGCTTAACCCGGTTTCCGGGTATTGGCGCTGTCGGATGCTGCGCGTATTAGATATTTTTCCAGGCGTAACACTTATGACCGCAACTGCTCAGCAGCTTGAACTCATCAAAAACAGCATCAAAAGCATCCCTGACTACCCTAAGCCGGGCATCCTGTTCCGTGACGTCACCAGTTTGATGGAAGATCCGCAGGCCTATGCCGCGTCGATTGCCATTCTGGTTGAGCGCTATCGTGACAAAGGCATCACCAAAGTGGTGGGTACCGAAGCACGTGGCTTCCTGTTTGGTGCACCGGTGGCACTGGGTCTGGGTGTCGGTTTTGTGCCGGTGCGTAAGCCGGGCAAGCTGCCGCGTGAAACCTACAGCGAGAGCTATGAGCTGGAGTACGGTTCTGATGCGCTGGAGCTGCACAAAGATGCCATTAAGCCAGGTGATGTGGTGCTGGTGGTTGACGATCTGCTGGCCACCGGCGGTACGCTGGAAGCCACAGTGAAACTGATCCGCCGTGCCGGTGGTGAAGTGAAAGATGCTGCGTTCGTGATCAACCTGTTTGATCTGAGCGGTGAAGCGCGCCTTAACGCGATCGGCATTGATTGCTACAGCCTCGTGAATTTCCCCGGCCACTAAGGCCCTGTGCGCCGCTGGCCTTGGCCATCGCGGCGCATTTCATTGCGCGTTCCTGCCGTCGTACCTTTGTATCAATATCTGATAAATCGTACCGCTCAAGCGGATGCGCGATGAAATTCAGCGCCTGCAGCGCGGGTATAGGCATATCCTGTTGTGGCTGTTAGACTACTGCCCATATAAACAGGGGTTGCGAAGCTGCATTTTTCCTCTTTGTCTTGTGGCGGAACCCGGTTCACTTAGCCGCACCGCTGTGCCAACTCAATAAATTCCAGTGATTGAATCCACATGAGCTATCAGGTACTTGCGCGAAAATGGCGTCCCCAGGCTTTCGCTGACGTAGTCGGTCAGGAACATGTGCTGACTGCGCTGGCCAATGGATTGTCACTGGGACGAATCCATCATGCTTATCTCTTCTCCGGTACACGCGGGGTGGGGAAAACCTCGATCGCCCGTTTGCTGGCGAAAGGTCTTAACTGCGAAACCGGTATCACCTCCACGCCATGTGGTCAGTGTGATAACTGCCGTGAAATCGAGCAGGGGCGCTTTGTCGATCTTATTGAGATCGATGCCGCGTCACGCACCAAAGTCGAAGACACGCGCGATTTGCTGGATAACGTGCAATACGCCCCGGCGCGCGGTCGCTTCAAGGTTTATCTGATCGATGAAGTGCACATGCTCTCGCGTCACAGCTTTAATGCGCTGTTGAAAACGCTGGAGGAGCCGCCGTCGCACGTCAAATTCCTGCTGGCGACCACCGATCCGCAAAAACTGCCGGTGACCATTCTGTCGCGTTGCCTGCAGTTCCATCTTAAAGCGCTCGACGTCGAGCAAATTCAGCAGCAATTAGTGCATATATTGCAGCAGGAGCAGATTGCCGCCGAGCCGCGTGCACTGCATCTGCTGGCGCGTGCCGCTGATGGCAGTATGCGTGATGCCCTGAGTCTCACCGATCAGGCGATTGCCATGGGGCAGGGCAGCGTCACGCGTGAAACCGTGGCGCAAATGCTGGGCACGCTGGATGACGAACAGCCGCTGGCGCTGATTGAAGCGCTGGTGGAGGGCCAGGGTGAACAGGTGATGGCACTGCTGAATCAGGCGGCATCGCGTGGTGTCGAGTGGGAAGCGCTGCTGGTCGAGATGCTGCGATTGCTGCATCGTGTGGCGATGGTGCAGCTGCTGCCAGCTTCACTGGGCGAAGATGATGTGAATCAGGCGCAGCGTTTACGCGATTTAGCGCGCGTCTTACCGCCCGCCGATGTGCAGCTCTACTACCAAACTTTGTTGATGGGACGTAAAGATCTGCCGCTGGCACCGGATCGTCGCCTCGGCGTTGAGATGACGCTGCTGCGCGCGCTGGCGTTTCATCCGCAGGCGACCATTGCCGAGCCGGTTGCGCGACCCAGTCTGATCCCGCAGGCGGCACCGCAAGCGTCTGCTGCATCCGCAGGCGTTGCTACGCCGGCCTCTTCCGCTCAGGTTAATGCTCCAGCTTCGTCAGCCAACACTGCCGTGTCAGCAACGCCAGCGGCTTCAGCTCACACCGCCGGACCTGCTGCCACTTCTTCGGCACCTCGCACCGCCTCTGCCGCGCAGCCGCAGATGGCGCCGCCAATGCAGGACGCACCGCCGATGGCTGATGATTACGCCGATATGCAACCGGCGCCAGAACATATGTCCGACTCCACCAGCCAGCTGTTACAGGCGCGAACGCAGTTGCTGCGTCAGGGAGCCGGCAAAGCAAAAAAGAGTGAGCCGGCAGCGCGTCCCGCGCGGCCGGCGAACCCGGCGCTGGAACGTCTTGCCAGTGTCACCGAACGCGTGCAGCAGCGTGCGTCTGAACCCGCGGTAAAAACGCCCGCGAAGCCAGAAGCCTATCGCTGGAAAGCCCAGCAAACGGTCGAGCTAAAAGCGGAGCCCATCGCAACGCCAAAAGCCTTGCGTTCCGCTCTGGAGCATGAGAAAACGCCTGAGCTGGCGCTTCGTCTGGCCGAAGAAGCCCAGCAGCGCGATGCGTGGGCCGCCGAAATAGCCGCACTGACGTTGCCAAAACTGGTGCAGCAGGTGGCGTTAAACGCGTGGAAAGAGGTGGGCGAGAACGCCGTCACGCTGCATTTGCGCAGCAGTCAGCGTCACCTGAATTCAGCGTCGGCAAAACAGGCGTTGACGGAAGCGCTCAGTCAGGCAGCCGGACAAACGGTTGAACTGACCATCGTTGAAGACGATAATCCTGCGGTGTTGACGCCACTGGAATGGCGTCAGGCCATTTATGAAGAGAAACTGGTGCAGGCGCGCCAGTCGATTGAAAGCGATACTCACATTCAGACATTGCGTCGATTCTTCGATGCCGATCTGGATGAAGAGAGTATTCGACCCGTTTGAACACCCGCTGTCGCGCGTGAGTGGCGCGCAGCCCCAGCAGAGAGAGAAGACTATGTTTGGTAAAGGCGGATTGGGCAACCTGATGAAACAGGCCCAGCAGATGCAAGACAAAATGGCCAAAGTTCAGGAAGAGATTGCCGCGCTGGAAGTGACCGGTGAATCAGGCGCTGGCCTGGTCAAAGTCACCATCAATGGTGCACATAACTGCCGCCGTGTTGAAGTCGATCCAAGCTTGCTGGAAGACGACAAAGACATGCTGGAAGATCTGATTGCGGCAGCCTTCAACGATGCAGCACGTCGTATCGATGAAACGCAGAAAGAGAAAATGGCTTCAGTGTCTTCTGGTATGCAGTTGCCACCTGGCTTCAAGATGCCGTTCTGATGCAAACCAGTCCACTGCTTGAATCTTTGATGGAGTCGCTGCGTTGCCTGCCGGGCGTGGGCCCGAAATCGGCGCAGCGCATGGCTTTTCAGCTGTTACAGCGCGATCGTAGCGGTGGCATGCGTCTGGCGCAGGCATTGACCCGCGCGATGTCGGAAATCGGCCACTGTGCCGATTGCCGCACTTTCACCGAGCAGGAAATTTGCACCATCTGCGCCAATCCGCGTCGTCAACAAAACGGCCAGATTTGTGTGGTGGAGAGTCCTGCCGATATCCACGCCATTGAGCAAACCGGCCAGTTTGGCGGCCGTTACTTTGTGCTGATGGGCCACTTGTCACCGCTGGATGGCATCGGTCCGCAAGATATCGGTCTGGATCGGTTAGAGCAGCGGCTGGAGCGTGAAACGCTGACCGAAGTGATCCTCGCCACCAACCCAACGGTGGAAGGTGAAGCCACGGCTAACTACATCGCTGAACTGTGCGGGCAATATGGCGTTGATGCCAGCCGCATTGCACACGGTGTGCCGGTCGGCGGTGAGCTGGAAATGGTCGATGGCACCACGCTGTCGCACTCGCTCGCTGGACGCCACAAGATTAAATTCTAATCACTTGCCGATGTCTTCACCGACATCGGCTTGAAATTCCCATCATCATCCCCATTTCTCTCTCAACATATGATCAACCCCGATTTAGTTGAGGTAGCAATGACCATGAAAGGACAAGAGACGCGTGGCTTCCAGTCAGAGGTAAAACAACTTCTGCACCTGATGATTCACTCCCTCTATTCAAACAAAGAGATTTTCCTGCGTGAACTGATCTCCAACGCCTCTGATGCCGCCGACAAACTGCGCTTTCGCGCCCTGTCCACGCCGGATCTGTATGAAGGCGATGGCGACCTGCGCGTGCGTATCTCGGTCGATAAGGATAATCGTACGCTGACCTTAAGCGATAACGGTATCGGTATGCGCCGTGATGAGGTGATTGAGAACCTCGGCACCATCGCGAAGTCCGGCACCAAATCCTTCCTTGAATCCATGGGCTCAGACCAGGCGAAAGACAGTCAGCTGATCGGTCAGTTCGGCGTGGGCTTCTACTCGGCGTTTATCGTTGCGGATAAAGTCACCGTGCGTACTCGTGCTGCGGGCGCGAAAGCCGATGAAGCCGTGTTCTGGGAATCGGCGGGCGAGGGTGAATACACTCTGGCAGAAATCGAGAAAGCCGATCGCGGTACCGAAATCACGCTGCACTTCCGCGAAGGCGAGGATGATTTCCTCGATGCGTGGCGCGTACGCAACGTGATCAGCAAATACTCCGATCACATTGCGCTGCCGGTTGAGATTGAGACCAAAGACGAAGAGAACGACACCACTACCTGGGAGAAGATCAACAAAGCTCAGGCGCTGTGGACGCGCAACAAGTCTGAAATCAGCGACGAAGAGTACAACGAGTTCTATAAACACATCGCCCATGATTACAGCGATCCGGCGATCTGGAGCCACAACCGTGTTGAAGGCAAGCAGGAGTACACCAGCCTGCTGTACATCCCGCAGCGTGCGCCATTCGACATGTTCAACCGCGACAGCAAACACGGCCTGAAGCTGTATGTGCAGCGCGTGTTCATCATGGACGATGCCGAGCAGTTCATGCCGAACTACCTGCGCTTTGTGCGTGGCCTGATCGATTCCAACGATCTGCCGCTGAACGTCTCGCGTGAAATCCTGCAGGACAGCCGTGTCACCCAGAGCCTGCGCGCCGCGCTGACCAAGCGTAGCCTGCAGATGCTGGAAAAACTGGCTAAAGACGACGCCGAAAAATATCAGCAGTTCTGGAAAGAGTTTGGTCTGGTCCTGAAAGAAGGCCCGGCGGAAGACAACGCCAATCAGCAGGCGATTGCTAAACTGCTGCGCTTTGCCACCACGCAGAGTGAAGGCGCTGAGCAGAGCATTTCGCTGGACGATTACCTGAGCCGCATGGTGGAAGGGCAGGATAAGATTTACTACATCACTGCTGACAGCTATGCCGCCGCGAAGAGCAGCCCGCATCTGGAACTGTTCCGCAAAAAAGGTATCGAGGTGCTGCTGCTGTCCGATCGTATCGACGAGTGGATGATGAGCTACCTGACCGAGTTCGACGGTAAAACCTTCCAGTCAGTGAGCAAAGCGGATGAGTCGCTGAGCAAACTGGCCGATGAAGAGACCGAAGAGCAGAAGGAAGCGGAAAAAGCGCTGGAGCCGTTTGTTGAGCGCGTGAAAACGCTGCTGGGCGAGCGTGTGAAAGAGGTGCGTCTGACTCATCGTCTGACCGACACCCCGGCGATTGTCACCACCGACGCCAACGAAATGACCACCCAGATGGCGAAGCTGTTTGCTGCTGCGGGCCAGGAAGTGCCGGATGTGAAGTACATCTTCGAAATCAACCCGGAGCATACGCTGGTGAAACGCGTGGCGGATACCCATGACGAAGCGCATTTTGCTGAATGGGTTGAGCTGCTGCTGGATCAGGCGCTGCTGGCTGAGCGCGGCACGCTGGACGATCCTAACCAGTTTATCCGTCGTATGAACCAACTGCTGACGGCATAAGCCATTCAGCGCCCGCGCCGGTTGGCATCAATACCGGCGGCAGGGTTGGCAAGAGACAAAAAGGTCGGCATTGAATGCCGACCTTTTTTTAATGCAGCGCCTGATCGCGCAGCCAATCCCGGAACAACGTTATCTCCGCATCATGCTGACGTGACATTTTCGTCATCATCCAGGTGGCGCGGTCCACACGCACAAATCCCAATGGGGCGATAAGCGTACCGTCGCTCAACTCCTGCCTGACCAGTAAGCGCGGGGCCATGATCACCCCTAAGCCATTTCTCGCCGCCTGAATGCCCAGAGTGAGATTATCGAAATGCTTACCGACCCAATAATTGCCACGCGCACCGCTGGTTTTCGCCCACTCGGCCCAGGCGTGCAGTCGTGTATCGGCATGCAGCAGCGGCAGGGTGGCTAAATCCTGCTCATTGTGAAAACGTGCCGCGTATTGAGGCGCGCACAGCGGACCAATGTAGTCATCGCTGATCAGCGTGGCATCAATATCCTCATCCGGTGACTGTTCGTAGCTGAGGATTAGCACATCGGTGTGTTCACTGCGCAACTGGTCGATCTCCACCAGCGGCTGAAACTGCACTTCAATATCGGGATAGCGTTGATAAAAACTGCTAATACGTGGAATCAGCCATTGCGAGAGAAAACTGGGCGCGCAAGAGACGCTGAGGTGATGACGCATGCCGGTGCGAATACTTTCGCAGGTAGTGGAGAGTTCGCTAAACGCCTTCTGACAACTCACCAGCAAGCGCTCGCCGTGTGAGGTTAATTTGACGCGCCCATTGGTACGGACGAATAAGGGCTTTCCCATCCAGCTTTCCAGCTGTCGAATCTGATGGCTAATGGCGCTGTGTGTCACATGAAGACGCTCGGCCGCCACGCTAAAACTGCTGTGCAGTGCTGCCTGATGAAAATAGTGCAGTGCACGTAACGACGGAAGCGCGGTCATACTCATCCCCTGTGTAAAAACCTAACAGGGATTGTCAGTTTATATCATTTTAATGTCCAGCCGCATTGGCCTAACCTTTCCCCCAGATTATGGCGGGTTGACGGATGGCGTTGTCTGTGTTTAACGCGGCTAATGTTCCCTCCTCAATCTGCGACACACACAGCATCCTTATAATTAGAGAAACCTCACGCGATGGATCACCAACATGCTACTGCCAGGGCGGCGGCAGCGCGCGATCGACTTCGCGGCTTGCTATCCCGTCACTATCGGCTGGAAAATTACGACCTTTTCTTTGCACCCTCTTTGCATATTGCGCGGGTGCTGCTCTCACAACTGTTTTTGCGCCAGGAGCAGGCGCGCAACCAAACCCGTTATGCCTCGCAATATCCGGTCAGTGAACTGAGTGTATTACCTGCAGTGCCGATGATGGCTGGTAACATTGCGCTGGTGGAGCATGTCGACATGCAGCAGGGGCGGGTACGTTCGCTGGCGGAGTGTCAAAGTCAGGGCGTGACCGATGCCTCAGAATCCTTTGCTACCTTGTTGCATAAACGATTAATTAGCGATGCACGTTTGTTTGTGGCGCGGCTCGATCGCCATGCGGCGTTAAGCAGTGACCTGGTGTTGATTGCGTTGAAAACCTGCGATTTCAGCACGCTGGTGCGCAGCGAATTGCGATTATTTGAGCAGGGACTGGCCTTTGGCTCGTCACTGGATCAAACCCTTGAAATGATGGAAAACAGCGACTGGCGGCCGTTTAATATCGCTAGCGTGGATAATATTACGCTTGAGGCCCCGGTTCAGCTGCAATCGATTCAGCAGCACGGCTTACCGTTTGCCCTGTTCCCCATGCCGGTCAGTCTTACCTTGCCTGACTTACCGCAGGATATGCATCTGCTTCCCGCTCATCACCGATTGCGCCTGCATGCCAACGTGCGCGGCGGTGTGAACAAAAATCAAAACGTCACGCCGATCCTGAAGAGACGTCTGAAAGAAGTGTTAAGCGTTAGCCTTGATTCTTAAAAACGGGCACTCTGCTGGTGTTTTGCGCTAAAGCAAGTCAAAGTAAAGCTTTCACCGGAAGCGCGCCCGTTTCCTTGTGGTGCGCGGGTCATAATGGTATGTTCTTGGCCTTCTCAGATTGATCAATGCGATTCGCAAGGGGAATTACGCAATGCGTATTATTCTGCTCGGGGCACCGGGCGCAGGTAAAGGCACTCAGGCTCAATTCATCATGGAGAAATACGGTATTCCGCAAATCTCCACCGGTGACATGTTGCGTGCGGCAGTTAAAGCAGGCACCGAACTGGGCCAACAGGCGAAAGCCATCATGGATGCCGGTAAACTGGTGACAGACGAGCTGGTGATTGCGCTGGTTAAAGAGCGTATCGCGCAGGAAGACTGCAAAAACGGTTTCCTGCTCGATGGCTTCCCACGCACCATCCCACAAGCTGATGCCATGAAAGACGCGGGCATCAATGTGGACTTCGTGCTGGAGTTTGCCGTACCGGACGAACTGATTGTGGATCGTATTGTTGGTCGTCGCGTGCATGCACCGTCTGGCCGCGTGTATCACGTCACCTACAATCCACCAAAAGTGGAAGGCAAAGATGACGTGACCGGCGAAGAGCTGACCACACGTAAAGACGACCAGGAAGAAACCGTGCGTAAGCGTCTGGTGGAATACCATCAGCTAACTGCACCGCTGATTGCTTACTACAGCAAAGAAGCGGAAGCCGGTAACACCCAGTATCACAAGATCGACGGCACCCGTAAGGTGGCTGAAGTGAGCACGCAGCTGGCCGGTATTCTCGGTTAATGCGGATCAGGGGCCGGTTGTCCGGCCCTTTTGCAGCAATTGCTTTCCCCTCCCACAATTTCCGCTACAATTTCCCCCTGATTTTGATCCATTCGTTTTGACATCAAGGAAATACCAATGAGGCAAGAAAAGCCTGGGGTTTTGCTGGTCAATTTAGGCACACCTGATGCGCCTACAACACCTGCCGTTAAGCGCTATCTGAAACAGTTCCTTGGCGATCCGCGCGTGGTGGATACACCGCGTTGGCTGTGGTGGCCAATTCTTAATTTTGCCATTTTGCCGTTCCGTTCGCCGCGCGTGTCAAAGCTGTACGCCTCGGTGTGGATGAAAGAAGGCTCACCGCTGATGGTGTTTAGCAAGCAGCAGCGCGATGCGCTGGCGCAGCGCGTGGATATGCCGGTTGAGCTGGGCATGAGCTACGGCCAACCGAGTCTCGATGGTGCGGTTCAGCGTTTGCTGGCTCAGGGCGTCACCAAACTGATTGTGTTGCCGCTCTATCCGCAGTTTTCGTGCTCGACGGTGGCTGCCGTTTGGGATGGCCTATCCGCCAGCTTTAAACCACTGCGCTCCCTGCCCGAAGTGGCTTTCATTCGCGATTATGCCGAGCATCCTGCCTATATCGCAGCACTGAAGGCTTCGGTTGAGCGTTCGTTTGCGCAGCATGGCGAACCGGACCTGCTGGTGCTGTCGTATCACGGCATCCCGCAGCGCTTTGCCGACGAAGGTGATGATTACCCGCAGCGTTGCAAAGACACCACCGAAGCGCTGGCCGCCGCGTTGGGCATCGCACCGCACAAAATCATGATGACCTTCCAGTCACGCTTTGGTCGCGAGCCATGGTTGACACCGTACACCGACGAAACCATGCAAGGTTTACCGGCCAAAGGCATCAAACATGTGCAGGTGATGAGCCCCGGCTTCTCCGCAGATTGTCTGGAAACCCTGGAAGAGATCAGCGAGCAGAACTGTGAGTTCTTCCTGCACGCCGGTGGCGAGAAGTTCGAATACATTCCCGCGCTTAACGCCGATGACGAGCACATCGAGATGATGGTTCAGCTGGTCAACGCACGCCGATAAAGTGCTGGCAGAGAGTGTGATATCATTCTCTGCCAGATTTCCCTTACGGCAGCCACGATGAAATTTCCCGGCAAACGCAAATCCAAACACTATTTCCCCGTTAACGCGCGCGATCCGCTGCTGCAAGCCACACCTCAAGAGCAGGAAGAGGGCAGTTGGGTGGTGGGTATCGACCAGACGCTGGTGGATATTGAAGCCAAAGTTGATGATGACTTTCTGCAACGCTACGGGCTGAGCGCCGGCCACTCGCTGGTGATCGACGATGCTACCGCAGAAGCTTTGTATGACGAGCTGATGCGCGATGCGCTGATCAGCCATCAATTTGCCGGCGGCACCATCGGTAATACGCTGCACAACTATTCCGTGCTGGCCGATGACCGTTCCGTATTGCTCGGCGTGATGTGCAACAACATCCAGATTGGCAGCTACGCTTATCGCTATCTGTGCAACACCTCCAGCCGTATGGATCTCAACTTCCTGCAGGGCGTGGATGGCGCGATTGGCCGCTGCTTCACTCTGATTGGTGAGCAGGGCGAACGCACCTTTGCCATCAGCCCGGGTTTAATGAACCAACTGCAGGCGGACAGCATTCCGGAAGAGGTGATTGCCGGGGCGTCGGCGCTGGTGCTGACTTCCTATCTGGTGCGCTTCCAGCCGGGTGAACCAATGCCAGCGGCCACGCTGCGTGCCATCGACTACGCGAAAAAACATAACGTGCCGGTGGTGCTGACGCTGGGAACCAAATACGTGATTCAGGACGATCCGCAGTTCTGGCGTGATTTCCTGCGCGATCATGTGTCGATCGTGGCGATGAACGAAGAGGAGGCGCTGGCGCTGACGGGGGAGCAGGATCCGCTGCTGGCGTCGAATATTGCGCTGGACTGGGTGGATCTGGTGCTGTGCACTGCTGGACCTACCGGTTTGTATATGGCTGGCTTCACCGAAGATGAATTCAAGCGCAAAACCAATCATCCGCTGCTGCCGGGCGCAATTGCCGAGTTCAACCAATATGAGTTCAGCCGCGCTATGCGTCATCAGGATTGCCAGCAGCCGCTGCGCATCTTCTCGCACATCGCGCCTTATATGGGCGGCCCTGAGAAGATCATGAACACCAACGGCGCGGGCGATGGTGCTCTGGCCGCGCTGCTGCACGACATCACCGCCAATAATTTCCACCGCCAGAAAGTGCCGAACTCCAGCAAACACGCACGCGGTTATCTCACCTATTCGTCGCTGGCGCAGGTGTGTAAGTATGCCAACCGGGTGAGTTATCAGGTGCTGAATCAGCATTCACCGCGTCTGATGCGCGGGCTGCCTGAGCGGGAAGACAGTTTAGAAGAGTCGTACTGGGACAGGTAACAGTGAACCCGTAACGGCGCGATTTATCGCGCGTTTGTTGGCAGCGGTGCTGCTTGAATTGCGCGATTAATCCCGCCGCTACGGTGTCTGTTGAATAGCGGCGCTACGGTATCAGTTGAATTATGGCGCTACGGTGTCTGTTATATCGGGCACTCCCGCACAATCGGGTTCTGCGCGATCTCTTCCTGGAGCACGTTCAGCATGCTGTGGGCGATCTCACGCTCGCCCATCACCACGCGATTGGCACCGCGCTCCATGATGTAATTCACTTCATCGTCGTAATGCGCGCGGGCAATAATTTCGATATCCGGACGCTTCTCACGCGCGGCAGTAACAATTTCTCCGGCCTCATAACCGTTTGGAATGGTCAGCAGCAGCCAGCGTGCGCAGTCAAGACGGGCTAATTCCATGGTATCGACGCGAGCCGCATTGCCCAGCACCGCCTTGATCCCTTGCTCACGCAGCGCTTCAACGCGCGGACGGGAATTTTCCACCACCACCAGCGGCACATCGGCTTCCATCAGCTGCTGGCCCAGCAAGCTGCCAACGCGGCCATAACCTACAATGACCGCATGATTACAGATATCCAGCGGAATCTGCTTCTCTTCTTCAATCGCCTCTTCCAGCGTCTGTTCTTCGATGGTTTCAGTCTTATCGAGGTAGCGCTCCAGAAGGGTAAACAGAATCGGGTTGAGCATAATCGAGAGGATCGCAGCCGCCAGCACCAGATTGCGTCCTTCATCACTCAACATGCCGAGTGAAATACCTAATCCGGCAAGGATAAAAGCGAATTCCCCAATTTGCGCCAGACTCACTGAAATGGTCATGGCGGTACGGCGCGAGTGGCCGAGCAGCGTCACCAGCAGCCAGGCCGCGATGGATTTCCCGAGCACGATGATCGCCAGCGCGCCCAGCACCGCCAGCGGCTGCTCGATCAAAATCATCGGGTCAAACAACATACCGACCGAGACAAAGAACAGCACCGCAAAAGCATCGCGTAGTGGGAGAGTATCGTGCGCGGCACGGTGGCTGAGTTCGGATTCGTTAAGCACCATACCGGCAAAGAAGGCACCGAGGGCGAAGGAGACATCGAAGAATTCAACCGCACCGAAAGCGATACCCAGCGCCAGGGCCAGTACGGATAAGGTGAACAGTTCACGCGATCCGGTGGCGGCACTTTTTGCCAGAATCCACGGCACCACGCGACGGCCGACCACCATCATCAGCACCATAAAAGCGATGACTTTGCCGATGGTCAGCATCAGGTCCCAGAACAGCAGAGAGGGGCTGGCGTTGCCTTCTTCCAGCATTCCGGCAATGGCGGGCAGCAGCACCAGCGTCAGGACCATCACCAAATCTTCAACAATCAGCCAGCCAATGGCGATCTGCCCCCGCTGGCTATCAATCAGTTGACGCTCTTCCAGCGCACGCAGCAACACCACGGTACTGGCGGTGGAGAGGCAGAGACCAAACACCAGACCGGTCATCCACGACCAGCCCATCGCCCACGACAGCCCCATTCCCAGCAGCGTGGCCACCGCGATTTGCGCGATGGCGCCGGGAATGGCGATCGACTTTACCGACATCAAATCCTTCAGCGAGAAGTGCAAACCCACGCCAAACATCAGCAGGATAACGCCGAGTTCGGCGAGCTCAGGCGCGAGGTTAGTATCGGCGACGAAGCCCGGGGTAAAGGGACCGGCGAGCACCCCAGCCAGCAGATAACCGACCAGCGGGGAGATTCGCAGACGGTTGGCAATCATTCCAAGGATAAAGGCGAGGACCAGGCCCCCGACAATGGTGGTGATCAACGGTGTGGTGTGATGCATGCCTGTCTCCTTGTGTGCAAATGTATCCGCTTGTAACAACCTAGTGTAATGCACAATCGCTAACCACGTTTAAACATTTGAGCGGTGAAAAGCGATTAAATTGAAAAATTATGAAGAAAACGCCGCTTAAGCAGCATTTTCCTCAGTTATCTCATACTATCGGCAGGTTTTACGCAGAATGGAGGGGGGGCGAGGAAAAAGCGTTGCCCCCCAAAAGTGGCTTACGCGTGGCGGTTATCAGGTAAGAAAGCGGTTAAAAGGCCGATTAAAGGCAGCCAGGCACAGATTTGATATACCCATTCGATGCTGGTGTGGTCTGCCACTACGCCCAACACGGCGGCACCGAGCCCACCCATACCAAAGGCAAAACCGAAAAACAGCCCGGAAACCATACCAATACGCCCTGGCATCAGCTCCTGCGCATATACCAAAATGGCAGAAAACGCCGAGGCGAGAATCAACCCGATGATCACGCTCAACACGCTGGTCCACATTAAGTTGGCGTGGGGCAACAACAAAGTGAAGGGCGCAACGCCAAGAATCGATACCCAAATCACGTATTTACGGCCGATTTTATCGCCAATCGGCCCGCCAATAATGGTGCCCGCAGCCACCGCGCCGAGGAAGGCAAACAGATGGAATTGCGAGGCCTGAACAGAAAGTCCGAACTTCTGGATTAAATAGAAGGTGTAGTAACTACTCAGGCTGGTGAGATAGAAGTATTTAGAGAAGATCAGCAGCAGCAAAATACCGATCGCCAACGCCACTTTCTTACGCGGCAGCGGGTTAACCGGCGCAACCGTTGCCTTTGCCTTACTGGCGCGCTGCTGGTGGCTATACCAGCGGCTGACCTGCAGCAGCACGATAATGCCGAGCAGCGCGGCCAGCACGAACCATCCAAGATGGCCTTTGCCGTAAGGGGCAACAATCATTGCCGCCAGCAGTGGGCCTAACGCACTGCCAAAGTTGCCGCCGACCTGGAACAGCGACTGAGCTAAACCGTGACGCCCGCCGGACGCCATACGCGCCACGCGCGAAGATTCCGGATGAAACACCGAGGAACCACTGCCCACCAGCGCGGCAGCGAGCAGCACCTGCGGATAGGTGCTGGAGAACGTCAGCAGCACCAGACCACACAGCGTAAAGCCCATCCCCACCGGCAAAGACCAGGGTTTTGGGTATTTGTCGGTGTAATGACCGATGATCGGCTGTAGCAGCGAAGCGGTGACCTGAAAGGTTAGCGTTATCAGACCTATCTGGACGAAGTTAAGGCTAAAATCTTTTTGCAGCATCGGGTAGATCGCCAGCAGCAGCGATTGCAGCATATCGTTGAGCAGATGCGCGAGGCTGATGGCACCTAAAATGCCAAAAGCGGTCCGTCCCGGTGCGCGTGCCGGGGTTGCGATGTCACTTGCCATAAAAATCCTGAAGAGTGCGGTTATCGTTATCAGTTTGTTACTACCGCATGACTCTATAAGCCTTTAGTCTTGAGTTAAAGTGCCATCTGTGCGACACAGAAGGGTGATAAAGCACATTAAGTCCACGGCAAAGTGGAAAGACGCAGAATAAGGAGATCGGCTTTGTTGTTATTCCCGCGGAGAGGGCGCTGGCTGGCGCTGATCATGCTGTTGCTGCCGATGCTGGCGCAGGCATGGCAGACGGATCGCAGTTATCGATTCAGTATTCTGCACACCAACGATCATCACGGTCGCTACTGGACCAATGCGCAGGGCGAGTACGGTCTAGCGGCGCAAAAAACGCTGATGGATAAACAGCGTTATGATGTGCAGGCCAAAGGCGGCGGTGCCTTGATCCTTTCCGCCGGGGACGTGAATACTGGCGTGCCGGAATCGGATCTGCTCAATGCCGAGCCCGATATTCGCGGCATGAATCTAATTGGTTACGATGCCATGGCGCTCGGCAATCACGAGTTCGACAAGCCGCTCAGCGTGCTGCAACAGCAGCAGAAGTGGGCCAAATTTCCCTTCCTCTCTGCCAATATCTATCAAAAGGGCACCGACCAGCGTCTGTTCAAGCCGTGGGCGATCTTTAATCGCATGGGGCTGAAGATCGCGGTGATTGGCCTGACCACCACCGATACGCTAAAAATTTCCAATCCGGAAAATATTGCCAATATCGACATCCGCGATCCGGTGAAAGAGACGGAAAAAGCGGTGGCGGAACTGCGTGCCAGTGAAAAACCCGATGTGATTGTAGCGCTGACGCACATGGGCCATTACGACGATGGGCAGCACGGCAGCAACGCACCGGGTGATGTGGAACTGGCGCGCAGCCTGCCGCCGGGCACCATCAATGTGATTATTGGTGGCCACTCGCAGGACGCGGTGTGCATGGAGAAAGATAACGTCAGCGTGAAAGATTATCAGCCCGGCCAGCCTTGTCAGCCCGATCGCCAAAATGGCGTGTGGATCATGCAGGCAAAAGAGTGGGGCAAATACGTCGGGCGCGGCGATTTCACCTTCCGCAACGGCGAATTGACGCTGGACAGCTATCAGCTGATCCCGGTGAATCTCAAGCACGAGGTGAAGAATCTGGATGGTAGCGTTTCCTGGCTTACCTGGCAGGAAGAGATCCCACCCAACAGCGCAATGATGAAATTGTTGACGCCGTATCAACTGCGCGCGGCAAAGAAACTCGACGTCACGGTTGGCAGCAGTGATGGCGTGTTCGTGGGCGAACGCGACAAAGTGCGCTTTGAACAAACCAACCTAGGGCAGCTGATTCTGCGCGCGCAGATGGCAGCGACCCAAGCGGATTTCGCGGTGATCAGTGGCGGTGGCATTCGCACTTCACTGGCCGCGGGCAAGCTGAGCTGGCGCGATCTGTTGCAGGTGCAGCCGTTTGGTAATCAGGTGGTGTCAGTCACGCTGACCGGAGACGAATTACTGAAGTATCTTGCCACGGTTGCCAATATCAAGACCAACGCCGGTGGTTACGCGCAATTCAGCAATATCAGTCTGGTGGCGGATGGCAAAGCGGTGAGTGAGGTGAAGATCAATGGCGAGCCGCTGCAAAAAGACAAAACCTATCGCATGGCCACCAACAGCTTTAATGCCAGCGGCGGTGATGGTTATCCCAACATCGAGGCGCATGCGGGCTTCAGCAATACCGGACTGCGCGATGCAGATGTGCTGCGCGATTTTGTCACGGCGCACTCACCGCTGAAAATCGCCGACTATGCGCCAACCGGCATCGTGCATTTGACGGAGCAGCAGGTACAGGAGCGCGACAAAGCGCAGGAAAAACCCAGGAAGCGCAGCTACCCGCAAGCCATTTTGGCGTGGATCTGGCCGCGTGCGCTGCACAATTAAAAACGGCGCCCGATTGGGCGCCGTTGTTTTATGCCTGACAGGATTTCTGCGTCAGCCAGCGCTGGCGCAATTTATCCCACATCCAGTTATAAGCCATGGTATAGGGCAGGAAGAACAGGAAGAACGCCACTTCCAGCATGAAGGCTTCCAGCAGCGTGATCTTCAGCATCCAGGCGGCAATCGGCAAACCGATAACGATAAAGCCCCCTTCAAAGCCCAGCGCGTGGATGGCGCGCAGGCCGAGGCCGCGTTTTCTCTGCGGCGGCCAGATGCGATCAAAACCGGTGTTATAGATCATGTTCCACAGCATGGCGACCGTTGACAACATAATCGCCAGCGCGCCCATCTGAAACAGCGGCTTTTCCATAATCCAGGCGGCCAGCGGAGCCACAGTGAGAATCGCCAGCACTTCAAATCCTGCAGCATGATAAAAACGTTCTTTCAGCGAACGGGTACGCATATAAACCTCCTTTTGGGTAACGCGACACATTTTCTCACCGCAAAATGCTAAGATAAAATGATTACCTATCGATAAAAGCGATGGTTCACCATGAAATACTCCCCGGAATCCCTTGAGGCCTTTGTCCAGACCGTCGCCAGCGGCTCGTTTTCTGCGGCGGCGCGTGCGCTGGCCAAAAGCCAGTCCACCATCAGCAGCGCCGTGGCGAATCTGGAAGACGATCTCGGTTTCACTCTGTTCGATCGCAGCGGTCGCCAGCCGGTACTAACCGAGCAAGGACAGCGCGCACTGGCGCAGGTACAGCAGATTCTGGCGGCCAGCCAGCGGCTGGATGAGCTGGCGGTGCGGCTGTCACAGGGCGTGGAACCGCGACTCAGTCTGGCGATTTCTGATTTCTGGCAGGCCGATCATCATGAAAATCTGCTCAACCGCTTTGAAGCGCGTTATCCGGATATTGAATTTGAATGCATGATTGCTGAGGACGCGGACGCGCTGGACCTGCTGCAGGCCGGTCGCGTGCATCTCGGCGTGGTGCGTGCGCAGCCGCAGCTGCCGCCTGATTTAGCGGTGGCACGTTTACAGGTGGGGGCGGAAATGGCGATCTATCTGCATCAGGAGCATGTGCTGGCGCAGTCAAAACAGGTGAGTGAAGCACAACTCGGTGAATTGCGTCATTTACGGCTTAATACCTGGGTGCAAAACCGTGAACCCTTGCCTGCTGGCCGAGTGTGGTCGGCGCCTTCTTATTTATTGCTGCTGGAAATGGCGGAGCAGGGCTTTGGCTGGAGCGTATTACCGCGCTGGCTGGTGGAGCAGTTTGGTCATCAGGTGTTGAAAGAGTTGCCGGTGCCAGGCTGGCCACAGCGCATCGCGGTGGATGTAATCTGGTCGCGACGCAATCCGCCAGGTCCTGCCGGGCGCTGGATGATTGATCAACTCTGCGCCCAGCAACCGGATTAATCGCGGCGCGCCACGTCGGCCAGTGTGGCATCCAGCAGTCGTGCCAGGTCATGCGCCGCCAGTTCTATATCCAGCCCGCGCTTACCGCCGGAGACAAAGATGGTGGCAAATTCTGCGGCCTGCTGATCGATCACCGTTGGCAGACGTTTTTTCTGCCCCAGCGGGCTGATGCCACCCACCAGATAGCCGGTGACGCGCTGTGCCAGTTGCGGGTCGGCCATATCCGCTTTTTTAGCGCCCAGCGCCTTTGCCACTTTTTTCAAATCGAGCTGCGAGGAAACTGGCGTAACGGCTACCGCCAGCGCTTTGGCATCGCCGTTGAGCGCCACGAGCAGGGTTTTGAACACCTGGCGTGCATCGAGATTGAGCTTACGCACCGCCTCATCACCAAAATTTGTTTCGTGGCTGTCATGCTCATAAGGATGAAGGGTAAAGGCGACCTTTTGTTTTTCCAGCAGTTTTACGGCGGGTGTCATGTTCTGTCCTTGCTACGAAAATTCTTATTTCAGTTTTGGTGAATAATACTGGCGAAATTCTGAACTTTGCGCGAAAATTGGCCCGCGCCAGCAATGCTGGTGATAACCAAAATCATAAACAAATTCCTCTTTGACGGGCCGATAGCGATATTGGCCTTCTTTTTTGCCTGCAATTCGCCACGCATCCGCTTTGTTTGCCATCTGCCATCTGCCACTTAACTACTCAGTGCTCAACTTCTCAGTGCTCAACTACTCAGTGCTCAACTACTCAGTGCTCAACTACTCAGTGCTCAACTACTCAGTGCTCAACTACTCAGTGCTCAACTACTCAGTGCTCAACTGCTCAACTGCTCAACTGCTCAACTGCTCAACTGCTCAACTGCTCAACTGCTCAACTGCTCAACTGCTCAACTGCTCAACTGCGCAACTGCGCAACTGCTTAACCACACAGCCGCCAAACCCTTTTTCGCGCGATCATACATACGCACTTCATCGTACTAACGGCTTTCAGTACTTGCGGGGGGCATAGGGCCCTGCGGTTACAGCGCTGATTACGACTTTAGCAATCCCGGCAAATTATCCTCGCCATACAGATGCAGCGCACCCACGGCCACCACATAGCGGCCTTTCGGCAGCGCCTGCAATAACTCGCGCCAGTGCTGATTACGATTGCGCATCAGCGTGTCATTGAGATCGCTGCTAAAGGTGGTCGGCAGGGCCACCGGTTGCTGCGTGGGCGGTGCATCCAGCCACCAGCTGATCATGGTTTGCAGCAGGCGGGCGTTGGTGTGCCAATGCTCCAGCGTGTCCAGTAACAGCGATAAACCCTGCTGCGGTAGCGACTTCAGCAGTGCGATCTGGGTTTCCGGGCCTTCCAGTTCAATAATGCGCTTGTTAGCCGATTTCGCCGCCATCAGCAGTTGGTAATCAATGCCATATTGCGGCCGTAACCCCAGACGCTGCGCCTGTTGTGCCTGCAGCATCAAGGCGATTTGCCAGAACGGCAGCGTGTCGAACACTGCCATGGAAAGCGAAAGCTCATCGCACAGCACATCCAGTCGCTGCAGCACCTCGGCATCCAGACGCATTGCCAGCGGTGCACAGGCATCATCATTGCTGAAGGGCGATGCACCCTGGGTAATATCCGCTTCGACAATCAGTGCGTCGGCCTTGCTCAGCTGACGCAACAGACCGGCGGGCAAAGGCTGCATATCGCGCGTGCCCATATGAATGCTGCCCGCCAGATGCAGGCGTCGATCGCCCAATTTGATATCCATTGCCGGCCAGGTATAGCGTGCCGGGAAGAGGCTGGCGGCCATCTGCTGGAAGCTGTGCCACAGACTGCGTCTCATGCCCTGTCCTTTTGAAGTCAAAAATCCATGCTAGCGATTTCAGTCACTGAAAAACAGGGCAGAGAGGGCGATTAGTGTTTTGCTGGCTTAAAGCGCAACAAACGATTCGCGTTACTCACCACGGTAATCGAAGACAGCGCCATCGCCGCGCCCGCCACGATTGGGCTAAGCAGCAAACCCGTGAACGGGTAGATCACGCCCGCCGCAATTGGAATCCCCAGGCTGTTATAGACAAAAGCCCCGAGCAAGTTCTGGCGCATATTACGCAGTGTCGCGCCTGCCATCGCCAGCGCATCGGTAACACAGTGCAAATCGTTGCGCATCAACGTCATGGCAGCGGTTTCGACGGCCACATCGCTGCCGCCACCCATGGCAATCCCCACATCGGCCTGCGCCAGCGCGGGTGCATCGTTGATGCCATCGCCGACCATCACCACTTTGCGCCCCTGCTGCTGCAACTGCGCAATCGCCTGCGCTTTGCCTTCGGGCAGCACGCCCGCGATCACTTCATCAATACCGGCTTCGGCAGCAATCACCTGCGCGGTTTTTTGGTGATCGCCGGTCAGCATGATTAACCGATAGCCCAACTGGTGCAGGCGCTGTAACGCCTCCGCACTTTCCGGGCGCAGGCTGTCACGCAGGGCGATCAGGCCGAGCAACTGACGATGATCGGCCAGCAGCACTGGCGTAGTGCCTTGCGCGGCGAAACGGTCGATATCTTGTTGTGCGGCGCGGTAATCAATCTGTTGTTCATCCAGCAGTGCCTGATTGCCGAGCAGCAGCGTTCTGCCCGCCACTTTAGCGCTGACGCCTTTGCCGCGTATTGTACGAAATTGCTTAGTCGGCTCATCGCTGAGATCGGGTGCTGCCGCCAGAATCGCTTTCGCCAGCGGATGGTTCGAACTTTGTTCCAGATGCGCCGCAGCGCTCAGCACCTGCTGACGATTCCAGTCGCCATAGACCAGCACATCGCTCACCTGCGGGGTGCCGCGCGTCAGCGTGCCGGTTTTATCAAACACGATGGTATCGACTTCGCTGGCACGCTGTAGCGCATCAGCATCGCGCACCAGCACGCCCAATTCTGCCGCGCGACCGACGCCGGCAATCACCGACATTGGCGTCGCCAGCCCCAGCGCGCAAGGGCAGGCGATAATCAGCACCGTGGTGACAATAACCAGCGTGTAGGCCAACTGCGGCTGCGGGCCGACCAGATACCACACCAGACCCGCCAGCAGGGCAATTGCCACCACCACCGGCACAAACACCGCTGAGATGCGATCGGCCAGGCGGCCAATGTCCGGTTTGCTGCTTTGTGCCTGGCGTACCAAATTGATGATCCGCGCCAGCGTGGTGTGGCTGCCGGTGGCGCGTGCCACGAAGCGCAGCGTGCCATCCTGCACCAGTGTCCCGGCATAGACTTTATCGCCGGGCTGTTTCGCCTGTGGCACCGCTTCACCGGTCAACATTGCTTCATCAAACCAGGCTTCGCCGCTGTCGACTTCGCCATCCACCGGCACGCGATCGCCGGTGACCAGCTTCAGCAGCATGCCGGGCTGGACCTCGCTCAACGGCATCAGCGTTTCGCCCTGTTCACCGATCACACGCGCCTGCGCAGGGGTGAGATCCAACAGGCGTTCGAGGGCTTTGGATGCCCGCTGGCGTGCTCGCTGTTCCAGCGCATGGCCGAGGTTTATCAAACCGACGATCATCACGCTGGCTTCGAAATAGAGATGCCGTGCCTGCATCGGGAAAAATTCTGGCCACAGCGCCACGCTCATCGAATAGAGCCAGGCGGCGCCAGTGCCTAAGGCCACCAGCGTATCCATGGTGGCGATGCCGTGCTGTAGGCTGCGCCACGCACTGCGATAGAAATGGCCGCCGGCGATCACCATTACCAGCAAAGTGATCACGCCGAGCGAGCGCCATAACGTTTGGTTGGCATCGCTGAGCATCATATTGTCGCCGAGCATGCCCCAGATCATCATCGGCACGCCGAGCAGCAGCGCCAATGCCGCCTGCCAGCTAAAGCGGCGCATTGCCTGCTGTGCGCTGACCTGCTGGCGTTCACGCCGCGTCTGTTCATCGTCGATCACTTCTGCGGAATAGCCCGCATGATCCACTGCGCTAATCAGCGCCTCGGCTTGCGCATCGCCTAACACCAGCGCACTGCGCTCTCCGAGGTTGACGCGGGCCTGACTGACGCCAGGCACTTTCTGCAACGCCTGTTCCACCCGGCTCACACAGCTGGCGCAGCTCATGCCGCCGATCAGCAAATGGTGCACCGGAAGGTTTTCTTCTGCCGGTTGCGACTCCGTTGTCAGCGCCTCCGGCGGCGGCTCTGTTGCTGTCAACGGCTCAGGCTTTGGGCTGTCTTTCACCGCCGCGTGATAACCGGCCTGTTCCACGGTCGCAATCAGATCGCTGACGCTGGCCGCACCGGTAACGCGCGCTTCCTGCTGGGTAACTTCCGCTTGTTCTACATCGTCGCGCTGCTCCAGCGCTTCTTTGACCCGTTTGACGCAGTGGCCACAGGACAAACCGTCCAGCGCCAGTAATTGTGTGTGTGACATCTTAAACTCCTTAAACGAGAGGTTTGACTGTCTGCAAACTTTGCATTAGTTATAGAGCCTAAACCTTCCATTCAGGGGAAGGTCAAGAGGCAGAGACATGAACATTAGCGATGTGGCAAAAAAGACCGGACTGACCAGCAAGGCGATCCGCTTTTATGAAGAGAAGGGCGTGGTGACGCCGCCGTTACGCAGTGACAATGGCTATCGCAGTTATGCCGCGCACCATATCGATGAGCTGAATCTGCTGCGTCAGGCGCGTCAGGTCGGCTTTACGCTGGACGAGTGCCGCGAGCTGGTGACCCTGTTCAACGATCCCGCTCGCCACAGCGCGGATGTCAAAGCGCGCACCTTGCAGAAGGCGGATGAAATCGCTGCGCACATCGAAGAATTACATGCGATGCGCGCGCGACTGCTGGAACTTGCTGAAGCCTGCCCTGGCGATGACAGTGCTGAGTGCCCGATTATCAATCATCTGGCGGGCTGCTGCCATCAGGGCGAAGGGAAGCGCGGCTGAATCAGCAGCGTGATACCGACCACACCGGTGACGATCACTGGCGTACCGGCGGGCAAATCTTCTGTCGCCTGCACTCGCCAACTGCTGTCGCCAATACGTACATGACCAAAACCATCTTTGAGCGTGGCATCCAGAGTCAGGTGCATACCGATCATCTGCGATCCGCGTTGATTCAGGGTGTTGGGCTGCTGAGCAACCTCACGATAGCGCATCCAGCGATACCAGAAGTAGACGCACAGCAGCGTTAGCACGGCGAACAGCATGCCCTGATGCGTCCACGAGAACGGGAAGCACCACTCAATCAGGCCAACCAGCACCGCCGCTAAACCACTCCACAGCAGATAACCGCTGGTGCCAAGCATTTCAGCGGCCAGCAGCAGGCCGCCCAGCGTCAGCCAGAACCAGTGCGGATGGGCAATCAGTTCCATCAGGATCACGGTTTACGCTCCTGACGGCTCTCCTTTAGCAATTCACCGATACCGGCAATGGAACCCAGCAAACTGCTGGCATCCAGCGGCATCATCACCACTTTGCTGTTATGAGATTCACCGATCTTTTGCAGCGCATCGGTATATTTCTGTGCCACGAAGTAGTTCACTGCCTGAATGTCGCCTGCGGCAATCGCTTCCGATACGGCACGCGTGGCGTTGGCTTCGGCCTGCGCCTGACGTTCACGCGCTTCAGCCTGCAGGAAGGCGGAGGTACGTTCACCTTCGGCTTTCAGAATCTGCGACTGCTTGTCACCTTCAGCACGCAGTATCGCCGCCTGGCGCACGCCTTCTGCGGTAAGGATGTCAGCACGCTTGGTACGTTCGGCTTTCATCTGCGCATTCATTGCCGCGATTAATTCCTGCGGTGGACGCACGTCACGAATTTCGATACGGGTGATCTTCACGCCCCAGGGATTGGTGGCTTCATCGACGATATGCAGTAAGCGGGTATTGATGTTATCGCGCTGCGACAGCATCTCATCCAATTCCATGCTACCCAGTACCGTACGGATGTTGGTCATGGTCAGATTGAGGATCGACAGCTCAAGATTGCTGACTTCATAGGCCGCGCGCGCAGGATCAACCACCTGAATAAAACACACAGCATCAATGGTGACGTTGGCGTTATCTTTGGAGATGATTTCTTGCGAGGGGATATCAAGGACTTGTTCCATCATATTGATCTTGCGACCAATACGATCCATGCACGGCACGATCAAACTCAGGCCGGGGGGCAGGGTTTTGGTGTAACGACCAAAACGTTCCACCGTCCACTGATAGCCTTGTGGCACAATTTTTACACCGGCCCACACCGTAACGAGTGCGAGCACGATAATGACGGGAATCACAGTCAACATATAACCTCCTGGTTGTCAGATTGTCGGGCCGAGTCGTTCGGCCCGTTGCACGCGCGGTACCGATCAGTACAGCAGCGAGTACAGCTGGCGGCGATAGCGCGTGGCGAGTGCATCGCCCGTACCGAGCGCGGCCAAAATCTCCTGGAACATCTTGCGTACCTGGCCTTCTCCAGCACTGAGATCGCTCTTCAGGAAGCTGAACAGTAGATCCAGTGCTTCTTCGTTACGGCCCACCTGGTGTAGCTGTAATGCAAGTTTAGCAGCCAGTTCCGCATTCGCGGGCTCGGCTGCCAGCTGTTCCTGCAGTTGTTGAATTTCAGGGGTATCCGCAGCTTGTTTCAGCAGATCGATTTGCGATACCAAGCTTTGATAACGGGTGTCCTGATCCTGCAATGGCACCACCGCCAGCACCGCTTCTGCTTCTTCGCTGCGGCTCAAGGTGATCAGCACCTCTGCCAACAGGAAACCAATTTCACTGTTCTGGTTGCTCAGCGCCCAGGCGTCTTTCAGCAACGGCAGCGCATCCAGCGGTTTGCCTTCTTCCATCAGCTGCATCGCCTGATGGGTTTTGATCTCTTCTTCACGCGGCAGCACTTTTTGCAGCAGGGCGCGAATCGCTTCTTCCGGCTGCGGGCCCTGGAAGCCATCTACCGGCTGCCCGTTCTGGAACAGGTACACGGTTGGAATCGAGCGCAGACCAAACTGCGATGCCACCATCTGCTCTTTATCACAATCCAGTTTGGCCAAAATGAACTGACCCGCATACTCCTGTGCCAGACGCTCCAGCACCGGCGTCAGCTCCTGACAGTGTTGGCTGCGATCGGACCAGAAATAGAACAGCACCGGCAACTGCGTGGATTGTTCCAGCGTCTGGTGCAGGTTGGATTCGTTGATGTCGATAATCAAAGCGTGTGACATGAATACGTCTCTTTGCAGAAAGTGTGTTGAGAATATGGGGGCAAGCTGCCCCGCTTCAAGTTCAAATCTAGCTTGTCGATCAGTTGCTGCGCAAGATGCGATCCAGCATCCAGCCCGGTAACAGGCGTTTCAGCAGGCTCATCACCCATGCGACCAGCGTCACCGGATAGCGCAGGCGCGGATGTTTGCTTTCCAGCGCGTGGCGCAGCTTGGGCAAAATGGCTTCCGGCGGCAGGGTGAAGCGTGCGGCAATGCCGGGATTACGCACCGGTTTGTCCTGCTCGCCCTGATGCACATTATCGGTGAAGCGCGTGGCAATCGGGCCGGGCTCGATCAAACTCACACGCACGCCGGAAGCGCGGACTTCCATACGCAGCGCATCGCTCCAGGCTTCCAGCGCCCATTTGCTGGCGGCATAGGCACCGCGTCCGGGTGTGGAGATCAACCCCAGCACCGAGCTGGTATTGATAATACGGCCATTGCCGCTGGCTTGCAGGGCAGGCAGCAGGCGCATCGTCAGTTGATGCGTGCCAAACAGGTTGGTGGAGAACTGTTTTTCCAGCTGCGCGCGTGAGACGCTGCTCAACGGGCCATATTGACCAAAGCCACCGTTGTTGAACAGGCCATGCAAGCGATGCTCGCACAATTCCAGAATGCGGTCGGCGGCGGCATCCACGCTTTCCGCATCATCAAGATCGAGCTGGACGCCAGTAAAGCCCAGCGCCTCCATGCGCGCCACATCATCCGCGCGACGGCAGGCGGCAATCACGCGATAACCGCGAGACTGCAGATCGTTGGCGGCCACTAAGCCGATGCCGCTGGAGCAGCCAGTGATTACAATTGTTTTTTGCATTTCTTTACCTGTTAAAAATCACACGCCTGCTTTAATTCTGCTTTACTAGCGGAGCCAGTTCGTTAGCCATCAGGTTGGCAATAAACGGCTGCGCATCCGGATTGGGGTGAATACCGTCCTGCTGCATCCATTCCGGCTTCAGATAGACCTGCTCCATAAAGAAGGGCACCAGAGGAATGTTGTACTGCTGTGCCAGCTGCGGATAGATCGCGCTAAACGCTTCGGTATAACGACGTCCATAATTAGCGGGTAAACGAATTTGCATCAGCAGCGGCTGCGCTTTAGCCGCTTTGACTTCGTCGATCACTTTACTCAGATCCTGCGCGATATTGGCAGGCGGGAAGCCGCGTAAGCCATCGTTACCGCCCAATTCGATTAACACCCAACGGGGTTGATGCTGTTTTAATAGGCCAGGCAAACGCGCCAGCCCTTGTCCGGCGGTATCTCCGCTGATGCTGGCGTTAATAATCTGGGGCTGCTGTTGCCAGGTTTTATTGAGCAGGCTGGGCCATGCCGCAGTGGCGGACATGCGATACCCGGCGCTCAGGCTGTCGCCCAGTACCAGCAATGTATCGGCGGCGGCGATGCGGGACACCAGCAGAAGCAATAACAACAGGAAGGGATAATGCCAGCGGAAAACATTGTTGCAGTTCATCATCTTACTAAGTCCGTCGGTCAGGGAGAGCATCAGCTGACCATCCTTACCGGAGTTGAGCTGGTTGTCAAACCAGCTGAGACCATTGCGCTGATTGGCGAATCGGGTTCCGGCAAATCCACATTACTGGGCATTCTGGCCGGGCTGGACGATGGCAGCAGCGGCGAGGTCAATCTGCTCGGCCAGCCGCTGCATCATATGAACGAAGAGCAACGTGCCGCGTTGCGCGCGCGGGAAGTCGGCTTTGTGTTCCAGTCCTTTATGCTGGTGCCAACGCTCAATGCGCTGGAGAACGTGCAGCTGCCTGCCTTGCTGCGCGGTGACAGCGATCGCGATAGCCGCGCCCAGGCGGTGGATCTCTTAACGCAACTTGGCCTGAAAGATCGTCTGCATCATCTGCCCGCGCAGCTTTCGGGCGGGGAACAACAGCGTGTGGCGCTGGCACGCGCGTTTAGCGGCCGTCCCGGTTTGCTGTTCGCCGATGAACCGACCGGCAACCTGGACCGCAAAACCGGCGATCGCATCGCCGACTTACTTTTCTCCCTTAACCGCGATTTCGCCACCACGCTGATTCTGGTGACGCACGATGAGCAACTGGCGGCGCGCTGCGATCGCCGGCTGCGCCTGCGCGACGGCAAGCTGTGGGAGGAGACATGATTTGGCGCTGGTTCTGGCGTGAATGGCGCTCGCCGTCGCTGCTGATTGTCTGGCTGGCACTGACGCTGGCGGTGGCCTGCGTGCTGGCGCTGGGCTCGATCAGCGATCGCATGGAGAAAGGGCTGAGCCAGCAGAGCCGTGATTTTATGGCGGGCGATCGTACCCTGCGCAGCAGCGCGCCCGCGCCGGAAGCCTGGCTGAAAAAAGCGCGCGATGAAGGGCTCTCCGTCAGTCGTCAGCTCAGTTTTATGACCATGACCTTCGCCGATCAGACGCCGCAGCTGGCGGACGTGAAAGCGGTGGATGATGCCTATCCGATGTTCGGCACCTTGCAGACCGATCCGCCGGGATTAAAACCGCAGGCGGGCACGGTGCTGGCCGCGCCACGCTTGCTGGCGCTGCTCAATCTGAAAGTTGGCGACAATGTTGATGTCGGTGACACCACGCTGCGTATTGCCGGTGAAGTAATTCAGGAGCCGGATGGCGGCTTTAATCCGTTCCAGACGGCGCCGCGCCTGCTGATGAACCTCGCGGATGTCGATAAAACCGGTGCGATTCAGCCCGGCAGCCGACTCAGCTGGCGCTACAAGTTCTCCGGCGATCCGGCTCCGCTGGCGCGTTATGACAGCTGGATCCAGCCGCAGTTAAAAGCCGGTGAGCGCTGGATCAGCGTCGAGAACTCCGAAGATGCGCTGGGTCGCTCGATGCAGCGTGCGCAGCAATTCCTGCTGCTCTCTGCCTTGCTGACGCTGATGCTGGCGATTGCTGCCGTGGCGGTAGCGATGAGCCATTACTGCCGCAGTCGCTACGATTTGGTGGCAGTGCTGAAAACGCTGGGCGCCACGCGTAGAGCCTTACAACGGCTGATCATCGGCCAGTGGCTGGCGGTGTTGCTGCTGGCGGCCATCGCAGGCAGCGTGCTGGGGCAGGGGATTGAGGTCATCCTGCTGGCGATGCTCAAACCAGTGCTGCCCGCCGCCTTGCCTGCCGCCAGCTTCTGGCCGTGGCTGTGGGCGATTGGCGCGATGTTTGTGATTTCGCTGCTGGTGGGATTGCGCCCCTATCGCCTGCTGATGGCAACTCAGCCGCTGCGTGTGCTCCGGCGCGATGCGGTGGCGAATGTCTGGCCGCTGCGGTTTTATCTTCCCGCGATGGCGCTGGTGGTGGTCGGCCTGCTGGCGTTATTGATGGGCGGCAGCAAAATGCTGTGGGCGCTGCTGGCGGGCGTGGTGATGCTGGCGCTGCTGCTGTCACTGCTCGGCTGGGGCACGCTGTTGCTGCTGCGTAAGCTGGTGGTGCGCGATCTGGCGATGCGTCTGGCAATCAATCGTCTGCTACGACAGCCGGTGATGACGCTGAGCCAGCTGGCGGCATTTTCGCTCTCCTTTATGCTGCTGGCGTTACTGTTGGTGATGCGCGGCGATCTGCTGGATCGCTGGCAGCAGCAGTTACCGCCGGATGCACCGAACTATTTCCTGCTTAACATGACGCAGGAACAGGTGCCGCAGGTGCGCGACTTCCTCAATCAGCATCATATTAAACCGGAATCCTATTACCCGATTGTACGTGCGCGTCTGACGGAGCTGAACGGCAAAGAAGCCGATCCGAAGATGGATAACGCGCTGAACCGCGAGCTGAATCTGACGTGGCAAGCAGAGCGTCCGGATCACAATCCGCTGTTGGCCGGAAGCTGGCCACCGAAAGCGGGTGAAGTGTCGATGGAAGTGGAGCTGGCGGATCGCCTTGGGCTGAAGCTTGGCGATACGCTGACCTTCAGCGGTGATACCCAACAGTTCAGCGCCAAAGTCACCAGCCTGCGCAAAGTGGATTGGGAAAGCCTGCGGCCGAACTTCTTCTTTATCTTCCCGCCGGGCGCGCTGGACCAACAGCCGCAAACCTGGCTCACCAGCTTCCGCATGGACAGCAATCCGGCGCTGCTGGCGCAGCTCAATCGCGCCTTCCCGACGCTGAGCTTGCTGGATGTCGGCAGCATGCTGAAGCAGATCGGTCTGGTGCTGGCGCAGGTGAGTCAGGCGCTGGAGATCATGGTGGTGCTGGTGACGGTGTGCGGCGTGCTGCTGCTGCTGGCGCAGATTCAGGTCGGTATGCGTCAACGCAGACAAGAGCTGGTGGTGTATCGCACGCTGGGCGCGAGTAAACGCCTGCTGCGCGGCACGCTGTGGTGCGAGTTTGCCTTGCTTGGTGTGGTGTCGGGGATCGCGGCGGCACTGGGCGCAGAAGCGGCGCTGTGGGGATTACAGCGTAAAATCTTCGATTTCCCCTGGGAGCCGGACTGGACGCTGTGGATGGCATTACCGATTTGCGGCGCGCTGTTGTTGTCGCTGTGCGGTGGTTGGTTGGGCGTGCGACTGCTGAAAGGGAAGGCGCTGTTCAGGCGATTCGAAGCGGCTTAATCTAGTGCACAAAAATCAAAGGCCGCTTGCGCGGCCTTTTTCATTTACAGCTTCTCAACCGCCCAGGCAATTCCGCTGGCGTACTCTTCCGGTAGCAGCGGCACCAGCGCGTTCAGCGCCGCCGCAAGGCGTGCCTGATCGCTATCGGTGAGATTTAAGTGCCCAACCTTACGGCCCGGACGCACTTCTTTGTCATACCAGTGCAGATGCACCAGCGGCTGTTGCAGCCAGTCGACATTCACGTCGGTGCCAATCAGATTCACCATCACCGACGGCGCGAACACCACCGGCTTAGGCAGAGCCAAACCCAGCACCGCACGCAGATGCAGCTCAAACTGGCTGATCGACGCGCCGTTCTGCGTCCAGTGACCGCTGTTGTGCACGCGCGGCGCCAGTTCGTTGATCAGCAGGCCTTCTGGCGTGATGAAACACTCCATCGCCATCACACCAACGTACTTCAGCTCATGCATGATCGCGCTAAGCATCGCTTCCGCCTGCTGCTGTTGCGCAGCATCGGCCTGCGGGAATGCCACGCTGGTGCGCAGAATGCCGTCCTGATGCAGGTTATGCGTCAGCGGATAGAACACCGTGGTGCCATCCTGACCGCGCGCACCAACCAGCGACACTTCACCGCTGAAGTTAATGCCCTGCTCAACGATGCACTCGCCGTAGCACTCATCCGGCAGCGAATCGGTTTCGTTAGCGCGTAAACGCCACTGACCGCGACCGTCATAACCGCCGGTGCGACGTTTCACAATCGCCAGTTCGCCCAGCGAGCTGAATACCTGCGGCCACTCGCTTTTATCCGCCAGCAACTGCCAGGGCGCCGTCGCCAGGTTCAGCTGATCGAGCAGCTGTTTCTGCGTAAGGCGATCGGCCAGACGCGGGAAGATATCGCGGTTCACAAACGCCGGATGCAACGCCAGCTCACGCGTTAACGCGGTTTCCGGCCAGCGCTCGATCTCTGCGGTGATCACGCTTTCGGCGATCGGCAGGGCAGAAGGTTCAGCATCCAGACCTACCGGATACACCGCGATGCCCAGCGGTTCGCCCGCCTGGCGCAGCATACGGCCTAACTGACCGTTGCCAAGTACGCAAACCGGTTTCATGCATCCACCCGCGGATCTGGGTTGTTCAGCACTTCATCAGTCTGGGTTTGACGCCAGGTGGCGAGACGCGCCGCCAGCTCTTTGTCATGCACCGCCAGAATCTGTGCCGCCAGCAGCGCAGCGTTAGCCGCACCGGCTTTACCGATCGCCAATGTGCCGACAGGAATGCCGCGCGGCATCTGCACGATGGAGTAAAGGCTATCCACACCGCTCAGCGCGGCGCTTTGTACCGGCACGCCCAGCACTGGCACCAGGGTTTTGGCAGCAATCATGCCCGGCAGATGCGCAGCACCGCCCGCTCCGGCAATGATCACATGGAAACCGTTATCTGCGGCGGTTTCGGCAAAGCTGAACAGTTTGTCTGGCGTACGGTGAGCAGAGACCACTTCAACGTGGAACGGAACATCCAGGCTGTTAAGAATTTCCTCGGCGAACTGCATGGTAGCCCAGTCACTTTTAGAACCCATGACGATGGCGATACGAGCCGGGGTGGCGTTGGATGACATGCGGTCAACTCCTGTGAATAGTCAAACGAACCTGGCCGGGCGGGCAGGTAAAGAAGGGCACAGAGAATAGCATGAGAAGAGAGCAAGGAAAACGGTTGCGTGGCCGGAAAACGGGCAATGGTGCGATAAGAGGAATCTTCATCCCGCTGAGTGTCGAGCACGAATGCGCCCGACTATTTCAGGATTCGATTTTAAAACGGGAATTCGATCAGCTGCACGCCATCGGCATCGACCTGAATCATTGAGCCATTTTCGTGCCAGGCACCGAGCACCACGCGCTGGGCGCTTTCACCTTGCACCAACAGCTCATGCACCGCCGGACGGTGAGTATGCCCGTGAATCAGAATCCGCACCTGCTGGCGCGTCATCGTATCGATCACAGCTTGCTGATTAACATCCATGATGCTTATCGACTTGTGCTGATTGGCTTGCTTGCTGTCGGCGCGCATACGTGCGGCAATGCGCATACGAATCCGCAACGGCAAGGCGAGGAACAAGCGTTGCAGCCAGCGCTGATGTACTTTGGCGCGGAAGCGTTGATAGCCTTCGTCGTCAGTGCACAAGGTATCGCCGTGCATAATCAGCACGCGATGGTCGTACAGGCTGAGCACTTGTTCTTCCGGCAGCAACGTCATCCCGCTGGCACGCGCAAAACGTTTACCGAGCAGGAAGTCTCGATTGCCATGGATAAAGAATTTGGGGATCGGCAGGGCTTTTAGTGCAGCAGCGATTTCACGATGTAGCGGATTAGGATCATCATCGCCAATCCAGGCTTCAAACAGATCGCCGAGGATGTAAAGCGCATCGCAATCGCGCGCTTCACCCTGCAAAAAATGCAGAAAACCGGCAGTAATTGCCGGTTCTTCTGTGCACAGATGCAAATCTGCGATAAACAGCGTGCGCGACATTACTCGCTAACAGTCACTTTCTGGATGACAACGTCGTCAACCGGAACGTCCTGGTGCATGCCGCTGCGGCCCGTTTTCACCGCTTTGATTTTCTCAACCACGTCCATGCCTTCAACCACTTCAGCGAACACGCAGTAACCCCAGCCCTGCAGGCTTTCGTCACGGAAGTTCAGGAAGTCGTTGTCTGCTACGTTGATGAAGAACTGTGCAGTCGCTGAGTGTGGCGCCTGAGTACGGGCCATCGCCAGCGTACCTTTGGTGTTCTTCAGACCGTTGTTGGCTTCGTTACGAATGTCTTCTTTGGTGTCTTTCTGCTTCATGCCAGGCTCGAAACCGCCGCCCTGAATCATGAAACCGTTGATAACACGGTGGAAGATGGTGTTGTCGTAGAAACCTTCACGGCAGTAGTCCAGGAAGTTTTTCACGGTAGCCGGCGCTTTGTCATCGAAGGTTTTGATTACGATGTCGCCATGGTTCGTCTGGAAAGTGACCATTATATTCGTCCTGTTACGGGTGTCGTCAGTATCAACTGCCGCGCCTGCTAAGCGGCGGGGCATTTTTGTAGACGCCTCTTATATCACAAATTCCGATGGCTCGTCAGTAAGGCAGCCACAGAAGGTAAGCGAGCGATGCACAACTGAGAAAAATACGGCACAATACCCAGCTACGCTGGAAAGGCGTATCCCGCAAACGTTAATAACGGAATCGTTCAATGCTGAAGATCTATAACACCCTGAGCCGTCAGAAAGAGGAATTCAAACCGATCCACGCTGGTCAGATCGGCATGTACGTCTGTGGAATTACGGTTTATGACCTTTGTCATATCGGCCATGGGCGTACCTTCGTTGCATTTGATGTGGTGTCACGTTATCTGCGCTATGTGGGCTATCAGCTCAAATATGTGCGTAACATTACCGATATTGAAGACAAGATCATTAAACGTGCCAACGAGAACGGTGAGAGCATCGAAACGCTGACCAACCGTATGATCGCTGAAATGCACAAAGATTTTGACGCACTGGGCATCCTGCCGCCGGATCTGGAACCGCGTGCCACGCGCCATATCCCTGAAATCATCGAACTGGTTGAGCGTTTAATCGAACGCAAACACGCTTATGTGGCCGATAACGGCGACGTGATGTTCGATGTGCTGAGCGACAAAGGTTACGGCGTGCTGTCGCGTCAGGATCTGACTCAGCTGCAGGCGGGCGCGCGCGTTGAAATCACCGAGATCAAACGCAACCCGATGGACTTCGTGTTGTGGAAAATGTCCAAACCTAACGAGCCCGCGTGGAATTCGCCGTGGGGCAACGGTCGTCCGGGCTGGCACATTGAGTGTTCCGCGATGAACTGCAAACAGCTCGGCACCCACTTCGATATCCATGGCGGTGGATCGGATCTGATGTTCCCGCACCATGAAAACGAAGTGGCGCAGTCAACCTGTGCGCACGACGGCGATTACGTCAACTACTGGATGCACTCCGGCATGGTGATGGTCGACCGCGAGAAGATGTCGAAATCACTGGGCAACTTCTTCACCGTGCGCGATGTACTGGCGCATTACGATGCGGAAACCGTGCGTTACTTCCTGATGTCGGGCCACTATCGCAGCCAGCTCAACTACGGCGAAGATAACCTCAATCAGGCTCGTGCGGCGCTGGAGCGTCTCTACACCGCGCTGCGTCACACCGATGCCAGCGCCACACCAGCAGGCGGCGAAGAGTTCGAAGCGCGCTTCCGCACTGCGATGGATGACGACTTCAATACGCCGGAAGCCTACTCGGTGTTCTTCGATATGGCGCGTGAAGTCAATCGTCTGAAAACCGAAGACAAAGCCGCCTCTGATGCCCTGGCCGCGAAACTGCGTCAGCTGGCGAACGTGCTCGGCATCCTGCAACAGGATCCAGAGCAGTTCCTGCAGAGCAGTGCGCAGGTGAATGATGACGAAGTGGCGGAAATCGAGCATTGGGTCAAAGCGCGTTCTGATGCGCGTGCCGCAAAAGATTGGGCACAGGCGGATGTGGCGCGTGACAAGCTGAATGAGCTGGGCGTGATTGTCGAAGATGGTCCGCAGGGTTCGAGCTGGCGTCGTAAGTAATAGTGTCGGGTGCGCGTTTATCGGCACTCGAATTTGAAGATTGAAGGGTGCGCTGTCATCAGCACCCAAATTTTCAGGTTGCAGGGTTCGCCTTAATACGTACCTGAATTTACCAGCCGCAGAATAGCAAAAGGGGCGAACCACGGTTCGCCCCTTTTCATTGCCTGAACGCTTAAGCTACAACGGTAATTTTATAACCCGCGAACTCAACTTTCTGGCCAGCCACAATCTTGCAGCGCTTACGCGTTTCAATTGCGCCATCAACACGGACTTCGCCATCCGCGATAGCCACTTTTGCCTGCGCACCGCTCTGTACCCAACCTTCAAGTTTCAGCAGGTCACACAAATCAACGTGAGCATGTTCGCCCAAAGAAAAACTGGCCATTATGCCTCCTCCACGTCGTGATACTCTTCGCACGCGACTAATGTATTTTGAATCAGGGTCGCGACGGTCATGGGACCGACGCCACCGGGAACCGGGGTGATGTAAGACGCACGCTCAGACGCGCTCGCAAAATCCACATCGCCCACCACTTTACCGCTCTCCAGACGATTGATGCCAACATCAATCACCACCGCGCCTGGCTGGATCCAGTCACCCGGAATAAAGCCCGGTTTACCGACCGCCACCACCAGCAGATCGGCATGCTCAACGTGATGACGCAGATCTTTGGTGAAACGGTGAGTGACGGTGGTAGTGCAGCCCGCCAGCAGCAGCTCCATGCTCATCGGACGACCGACGATATTGGATGCGCCAACCACCACGGCGTTCAGGCCGTAGGTATCGATATTGTAGCGCTCCAGCAGCGTGACGATGCCGCGTGGGGTACAAGGACGCAGCTTCGGCGCACGCTGGCACAGACGACCGATGTTGTACGGATGGAAGCCATCGACATCTTTGTCCGGCACGATACGTTCCAGCACTTTGACATTATCGATGCCGGCTGGCAGCGGCAGCTGAACCAGAATACCGTCGATTTCGCTGTCATTGTTCAGCGTATCGATCAGTTCCAGCAGTTCGGCTTCGCTGGTGGTCGCAGGCAGATCGTAAGAGCGGGAGATAAAGCCCACTTCATCACAGGCGCGACGTTTGCTGGCGACATAGATTTGCGAAGCGGGGTTCTCACCCACCAGCACTACTGCCAAACCTGGTGCACGTTTACCGGCTGCCAGTCGCTGCTGTACTTTTTCGGCAACCTCAAGGCGCACCTGCTGCGCAATCGTTTTACCGTCAATAATTTTTGCTGCCATCAGAGAGGAAATCCATCTGTAGAGAGTTAAATCGGGGATTGGCGCCTATTCTGTCAGAAGCGCGTCCGGCTGTCAGGTAGAGATTCATTTCACCCGTGCGTTTCACGACTTTCCGCAGTGACGTGAGACCGCCTTAGCGCGTATTATGTCCCTCAGGAAATTATGTGGATGCCGTGATGATTTGGTTAATACTCGCCACGCTGGCGGTGGTGTTTGTTGTAGGGTTTCAACTACTGACGGCCGGTTCGCGCCATGCTGCGCAGGCGCTGAGTAAAAGGCTGCAACTGCCGCCTGTGCACATCGAATCGATGCTGTCGCTGATCGGTAAGGATGCGGCAAAAGAGTTCACCGATTACATCGCGGGCGATAATGAATCCCATCTGGCTAACGGCGCAGCGGTGATGCTGATCTGGCAGGTGTTGATTGTCGATGGTAGCGACGAGAACGCGGTGCGCTGGCACGGGATTCTGACTAAAGCTGGATTTTCGGGACTGATATCGCGGCAGCAGCTGTTGCTGGCGCTGGGATTTCTGCGTCAGCTGGAGCCGGAGAGTGCGGAACTGCATGCATTGCGGGAGCAGTATAATGCGCGGTTTACGCAGCAGGGGATCGAGCTGGAAGGTGAGGCGGGTGAGGTGAGTAATTTGGTGTCGATGAGCGAGTGGCGTAAGCGGCATTGAGAGGCGGGGAGTGTTGGGCATGGGTATTGAGGACGGATGGCGCGCGGCGTGGGGCGTATTGCTCGGTCTTCAGGACGAATTGTTCAATGATTCAACACTCTGGAGCCGCAGGGCGGCAAAAACGTTGACGCGAGAGCGTGCAAACGTATAATCCGACGCAACCACTATGCGCCCTTAGCTCAGCTGGATAGAGCACCGGCCTTCTAAGCCGTAGGTCACAGGTTCGAATCCTGTAGGGCGTGCCATTTCAAGTCAATACTCCTCTGCTGAAATTTCTTTCTTTGATTTATTTCCCCATGTGGCTGAATAATTCTTTCGCGAATCCTACCAATGTAAATTTAGAAGGAAATCATCATAGAAAATAATATTTGTTGTCTGCGAAGGACATCTGGGCTGAAAAGTTTTAGCAAAATGTAATCTGACAAATACCTGTATAGCTAACTGGTGGCTGTCAGGTCTGGTATGAGTTAATACAAATTAAGAAAACTCAGCATAAGTGTGCCAGAACTTACGCTGAGAGACGTCCATCACATCACTACACCAACTACATCTTTGTCACTTGAGAAGTCATCCGTTTGTGTAAAAATAAACTGCTTTAAAAACTGATCAATACGAATATTCAGCTTAAAAAGAGGTAACGTTACACCATCCTGTTTTTCAAAATAGCTCCTAGCTTTCGCTTTATCTACAGTGTCTTTTAAGGCGTCGAAGCGACCAAAATCGTTGAGATTTTTATCATTAATACTATCAGCCATTAATGCAACGAGTAGTCCTTTATCTAAACCAAGAGCATGAACAACTGCGTTTAATTGCACATTTTCGGCGTTATCTTTGTAGGTGTTGATGTAATCTCTAAAAGTGTGGCCTTCAATTAACTGTGCATCACCGCGTTGCAAGTCGTGCAAGAAGAGCTTGGCGTACTTTTGCTCGCTTTGGGTGAGCGATGCAAACGACTTGTGCAGCTCATTTAATGTGATTTCGATGCTCGTCGGGTCTTGATGCTGGTTCAGCTCCTTTAAATATTTATCAAAGCGGCTGTTCATGTAGTCAGCATCGATTTTTCCGGTATCTATTTCAGTTAAATAACCACTGATGTCATAAGGCACATCACCACCACCGCCACCGCCATCTTTGCTTACCAACTCTTTATAGCGCAGTACCAAGCTTAGGTAAGTTTGTTCGCCTATCGCCAGTGTTACCTCATGTTCTATATCATCTTCAGTAAATGAATAGACCGACTGTTCCCAATGCAAGCCTTGAACCTTAGCTGCTTCTAGGTGCTGGCTAAAGGTGTTAAAAAATTTGGCGAATTGGGCACAGGTTTCCATATCGTCTGGCAGTTTTTCATAGTTCTCAATCCCTGCACTGACGAAAAGCTCAGTAATGTCCGCCACTAATTCATTCATGGCTTTAAGATTACTTTCTAACCTATCAACAAATAAGCCGATTTTTCTGTCGCCGGAGTAGAGTTTTACTGCATCGTTAATGTGCTGCTCCATAGTGTGTGGATAGCGATAATAACGTATGATGCCGTGGGGTTTGTCGGGGCCAAACAAGCGGTTGGTGCGCGAGAAAGCTTGAATAATATTTTGATATTTAATCACCTTGTCTAAATACAAGGTGTTAAGCCATTTGGAGTCAAAGCCAGTGAGCATTTGGTCCACCACAATCAGCAAATCCAATTGCTTCGATGGCTCGTTTTGAATGCGCTCGTAAGGTTTTTTATGGGCAAGGCGTGCCGCTAAATCTTTCTTAAAAGCCGCATGGCGAGAAAAATCGAAATCATGGCCATAACGCGCGTTATAGTCGGCCATGATTTCGTCCAGTCCATCGCCTTTAAAGGTGGAACCACGATCGCCACTGCCGTCGTTATCAATATTTGGGTCAAACAAAGCCGATACTTTAAGTTCAGGTTTTGCGGTCTTTAAGCGGCGGTAATAGTCGATGGCTTCGGCAATACTGTTAGTCGCCAAAATAGCGTGAAATTTATAGTTTTGGCTGAGCACATCCCATTTATCCAAAATGTCACTCACGACTTTTTCTTGGTGTGTATCAGTTAAATATTGGCTTTTAGGCACATAATCTTCGATCCCTTTATGATATTTATCGGTGATGTCTTTATGGCCAGCCATAGGCACATTATTCATAAAGTGATTAAATTTATTCTTTTTGGCTGGGCTATCCATGGCCTCTTTAACTGAGTTGGCTTTGGCTTGCTCTAACGCGACCGCTTGTCTTAGATCACTGTCTCGGAATGTAGGCACTTTGTAAGGGTCAAAACCTAATACGTTGCCATCGCGTATGCCATCGGCAATGCTATAGCGATGTAGCTCGTTACCAAATACGGTGCTGGTGGTATTGCCGTTTTTTTCGTTATCTTCTTGAATCGGTGTGCCGGTAAACCCGAAAAACAGGGCGCGCGGAAAGGTATGTTTAATGATGCTCAACATTTCACCAAAGGTAGAGCGATGCGCCTCATCGACTATAAACACTAAACGTTTAGCGCGAATTTTTTCAATATCCACAGAGTTTGTGGCCGTGCCTTCGTCATCTATTGTTTCAAAAATATTACTCATTTTTTGAATGGAACTAACAATTAACGTATCGGCGGGAGCGGTACTTTTTAATTTGGTAATGAGTACGTGAGTATTTTCGGTGGCTTGAACGTCTTCGCCATCGCCGGCAAAATTGCGATATTCCGTGAGCGACTGGGTGCCCAACTCAATCCTGTCCATTAAAAAAATGACTTTATCGGCATCTTTGGATTGTGCGATCAACTGTGCGGATTTAAAGCTGGTCATGGTTTTACCCGAACCCGTGGTATGCCACACGTAACCCCCGAGGCGATCGGGATTATTGGCCGCGCTACCCAGTTGCTGCCAGTTGGTTTTGGCTACTTTGTCCGATATGGCATTGGCGGCGTAATATTGATAACTGCGCATGACCTTAAGCACGCCGTCGGTATCGTCGGCAACGGTATAAAAGCCAATCAACTGGTGCGCCATAGGGATTGAAAGCAGTGTGGAGGCAATGTCTTTCCAGTGGTTCATGGGCTCGTTGTTAAAATCGGCCCAGTTAAATTGATAATCTGGGTTAAACTTGGCGTCTAGCCCAGGATTAGCAAAGTATTTGGCCTCGTTAGGCTCCATGGACACAAACACTTGGATGAGCGAAAAAAGGCCGCTAAATACGCCTTCCTTGCTATACTTCTCAATTTGGTTTACGGCTTGGCTAACCGGTATTCCGCTGCGCTTTAGCTCTACATGAATTACCGGCATACCGTTGATCAGAAGCAGCACATCGCCACGGCGATCATTACGCAAAGGGCTGCCGCGTTCAAATTTCGGTTGTTGCGCAATTTGGTAACGGCTTTGGCCTGCGGCAATTTCTTGGCGATCGTAAATTTTTAAGCTGATTTCTTTACCTAGATGTATGTTATCGGCAGGGTTATCCCGCTTAATGGCTACGGTTTTACCGTTAATTAAACCGTTTAGTTTTAGCGGGGTTTTAAGTTCGTTGATTTGCTCTATAATCTGCTGCATTTCACTGTTGGTGAGCGGTACATCGTTTAACCGGTCACATTGGCGATTATTTTCGAACAAAATATTTGCCCAGTTTTGCAACAAATCGGCCTCGGTTTTGTTTTTGAGTATTTCCGACTCCCAACCTTTGTGGGTGAGTACTTCAATAAAGGCCTGCTCAAATTGCGCTTCGTTTTTGAAGGTGATCATGTGCACTCCTTATACAAACATTTTTCTCAAGCAAGCCTGCTTGATGTTATTGAGCTTGGTAATTTGTTGTTGGTGTTGGCTAATCAGTATGTCGAGATTTTGGAAATATTTTCCGATGACAACTTGTTCGTTGAGCGTAGGTAGTAGTAATGGTAATTCGAAAAACACTGAGTCCTTAATCGAAAATCTATCGGCCCTAGCCCCAGTATCACCATTAAGAAACATGAAAGTGTGCCAGAGCTTAGTCTGGAAAAAATACTCAATGAAAATGGTATTAACGTCTTTTGTTCTAAAGACAGTATAAAGTGGAGACATTACGCCAACTCTACCCAGTGTATTTCTCTTGATAGGGCCGCAAGGGGCGAGCGTTGAGATTCTGGGATTGTAGACAAAGTCCTCAGGCTGAACTACAAAGTATCCATTTATGTTATTGAAGTTTGAGATGTCTTTATCAAAATAGTCGCGCTGACTGATTATTCCAAACTCGGCTGAGTTAGTAAAAGTTTCTGAAAAAAATACTGAAGTGTTTTTTTCAGTGATCTTGTCAGCTATCATACTTAGCTTCACCTCAGTCCACCCTCTACTATATTCGCTAAAGCGAATTTCTGGGATGGTTTTACCCTGTTTCGGAAACATTTTTTCCAGCATGGCTTTTTTTATGTTGCTGAGCTTGTCATGCTTTTGGTGGTGTTGATTTATTAGCGCGTCTAGCTTTTGGAAATAGTTGCCTATTTGCGTCTGTTCTTTTTCTTCCGGAGAATGCAACTCTAATCGAAGGACTGCTGGCTTTGAGATATTCTTCATTGAGCCAGAGGTTCCTGTCGCCAAATCCGATAGAGCTAGCCGTCCTTTATCTGAGCCCAACATGTAGGCGATGAACTTCAAATCACCTTTAGACGTTGGTTTTGCAGCCCAAAGTCTGTCAGGCAAGAAATAGTTAGCGTAGCCACTGCTGACATAAGCATTGGCTCCCACTAGCGCAGGAGTATTCATTCTGCTAATGATGATTGTATTTTTTAATACTGGTTCTTTTAAACGTTTTATTTCTTCTGTTTTGAATACGACCTTATTTTCGTTCGGTTCAAAATGTCCGTTGGTTACACAACTTGTTTTGAGAATTCCAAATTCTTTTTCGTTAGCAGGTCTATCACCAGAATTTACGCTTACACCTGCATCCAATGAACTTATAAATGTGCCCAGCGGATATTTCTCCCACTCCCCACTAAACTCTTTAAAACGAATCTCTGGTACTTTGTAATCCACACTCATCTTATTCGCCCTTCAGTAAGCCGGTGAGTTCTGCCAGTCCCTGCATATCAAACTCATTACCTTTAAGTTCGCCCATCATCACTGCCAGATGTTGCTCGGTCATTTTTATCTCATGGGCCACCTGCGAATAGGTCGTGGCGTATTTATCAGCCAAGGATTGCACCTGGCGGGTGAGCTGGCTAATCACGGCGTTTGGCATTGCGGTGAGTTCGTTAATTAATGGCGCGATCCATTTAAGGTGCAACAGGTTGTTCACTTGTTCATCGGTTAACTCTTCGATGGTTTTTTTTGTTTTTGAGTGCAGGGCAGCGGCGGCATCTTTGGCCGCTTTCTTCATAATTTTTTCTTCATCAATTAAATCGTTTGCACGAATAATTTTGGCTTCAAAGCTTTCTTCTGAAAATTTAACTTTACTGTCTTTTTGTTCTTTCAGGAAGGCTTTGGCGGCTTTGCCTACTTCGGCATTGGCAAAGCCATCTTTGCTATCTTTGACTGTTCTTTGTTCTTTTTCTTCTTCGGTCAGGGATTCTAGAATTTCTTCAAGCGCACTGGCGATTTCTGACAGGCGGGTTTCTTGAGTTGCCAGGGCTTGTAAATCATCATTTAAGTAAATTAGTTGCACTAAATTAAAGGGCAATATATGGCCTTTCCACCCGTCCTGTACTTCGATGTCTTTGCCGTCTTTCTTTTTGATGACTATATTAGGATCAACCTGTCTAGTGGCGGCATAGCCTTCGGTTTGCATCATTTCTAAATCGGCGCTGATGATTTGCCACTGGTTGTTCAGAAACTGGTAAGCCTGGTATTTGTCGATTAGGGCAATCTGGGCCAGGCGAGTAAATAGATGAGCGCTTAACACCGTCTCTTGTTGATTACGCTTTACGCTTTCCCAGTTTTTTATTAGCCAGGTGTTTAGCTGGTCATCAAATCCACAGAAAGCCTGGTTATAGGCGCTGATAAATGCTGACACTTGCGGATGCCCGCTAATCTTGGTGTTGACGTTTTGCCTTGCAATAGCCAGCTCACTGTAGGCGGCGGATGTTGGCTTAAATAGGATATCGTGTAAATGCGGGAAAGCCTGCCAATAGCTGTGTAACTCGGCGATTTCGCTGTTGGGGATGCCACCGAGCAGTGTGGCGTGCAAATCCCAGCATTGTGCCATCGCCGATGAATCCACATAGCGAGGTATACTAAGGACGTAACCGTTGTCGACTAAGGTTTGTTTACACACCAATTGCGAGAATTTGTCGATACTTTCTCGGTTAATCACTGCATCAGTAATACGTTTGATGTCACTGGCTTGAAGTTTGTTGTTTTTGCCTTCTTTCATAAAGTGCTTGGAGGCATCGACCACTAACACATCGGTGTTTTGGCGTTTTTGCTTGAGTATTAAAATTACCGTGGGAATGTCAGTACCAAAAAAGATGTTTTCAGGTATTCCGATAACCGTATCGATATGGTTCTGTTCAATAAGTTGCTTGCGAATTTGACCTTCTTCACCGCCACGGAACAAGACGCCATGAGGCAGTACGATAGCCATAATGCCATCAGGTTTTAGGTGGTAAAGATCGTGCAGTAAAAAAGCAAAATCGGCTTTGGCTTTGGGTGCCAGTCCAAATCGTGAATAGCGGGGATCGCTGCCTTTAGAGCTTGGGTCCCAGTTTTGTGAGTAAGGTGGGTTGGACACCACTGCATCGACATGTAAGGCGTAGTATGAGCCTTTAGGATCGCTGTCATCAAAGTATGGCCAATCGTCTTCCAGAGTGTCACCATTACGGGTTTTAATGTTGCTGGCTTTAATACCGCGCATGATGAGGTTCATGCGGGTTAGATTGTAGGTGTTGGCCTTTAACTCTTGAGCAAAATAGGTGATGCTGTCTTTATTTTTAGCATATTTCTCTACCGCCTCACCGATATTAATCAGCAACGAACCAGAGCCGGAAGTAGGGTCGTAAATTTTGATGGTATCTTTGTGTTTTAACTCATGAGCGATGATATTTGACATGAGTACCGAAACTTCATGAGGCGTGTAAAACTCACCTGCTTTTTTTCCAGCATTGGCGGCAAATTTTTCAATCAGATATTCGTAAATGTAGCCCAGTACGTCATACCCTTGATTACTATTCATCGGGATGCTTTTGATCAAGTGCAGTAAGTCGCTGATAGCTTTGGTGCGTTTACCAGCGCTTTCACCCAGTTTGCTTAAACCTGTTTCTAAGGTGGTAAAAATGCCTTCAAACAGTTTTTTGTAAGTTGGCGAAATCAAACGGCTAAAAGCCGAGAGCGCATCTCGAACGTTAGACTCACCAAATTCGGATTTCGGATCAACCCATGTAGAAAACAGATTATCGTAGGCAATAAAGTAGCCTAGGTTGCTTTGCACGTATTTAACTGTGTCGGCGTCTCCTTCATTGAGTCCTTTGATGTCTTCAGGAGTCATACCCTGTCTGGTGACAAACTGCACCAACTGGTCGCTTAGGTACTTGTAAAAGATAAAGCCGAGTATGTAATCTTTGTATTCGTTGGCTTCAATTTTAGAACGCATCTGGTTAGCTGATTCCCAGATTTTTGCCGCAAGTTGCTGTTTATTCACTATAAGTCCTGTTAAAAGCAAATCTTTTTGAAAAAGGCTATTTTAGGGGGTTTGATTGTACGTTTGATAAGAGCTCCTTGCTAGCGGCAAGGCTCTACCAGTATGTGCCAGTGACTAGTTTTCCTGCAAAGGCGGCCATCTTCATCTGCACCAGCTTCGATGTTTTGGACTGATTACTTGAAATGACTTAGTTATTATGTAATTAACACATCACTCATCCACATCATCCGTTCCCCGCGCTTCGCCGTTAACTGGTATGCAACAACCCATAATTTTAAGGTCTCTGAAAGAGCAAAGTGCTTCTGTATCGGGTGACCCTGACCCGAAATCCTGCGCCATTCAGAAACAGAATTTAGGTATGATAATGATTCCCCTGAGCTGAAGTTGTGCCGATGAATAAGTCACGATTCACCGAAGAGAAGATTGTCTTTACCCTGAAGCAGGCTGAGCTGGGTACGTCCGCGCCCGAAGTCTGTCGAAAACTTGACATCTCCCAACGCCTCATTTTGCACCGAGCGAAAAAAGTACGGCGGAATTTCTCCTCCAGAACTCAGGCACATGCGGCAACTCGAGGAAGAAAATCTTAGCCTAAATAGCTGGTTGCCGACCTGAGCCTCGACAAGGCCATGCTCCAGGACGTGCTGGCAAAAAAAGCTCACGCTGGCACGTCTGCGAGAGTGAGCCATGGACTTTCAGACCCGCTTCGGTGCCAGTGAAAGACAGGTCTGTTTTGCGCAGCAGATCAGCCGAAGTACGTACCGCTACCGCTCCGTTGCGGCAAACGACAGTGCGCTGCACCTGCGCATGAAGGAAATCACCGAAACCCGTGTTCACTATGGTTACCGCAGGGTGCATGTCCTCTTGAAACGGGAGGGTTGGCGCGATAATCATCAGCGCATTTACCGGCTCTACCGTGAGCAGGGACTGTCGCACCGGCTTAAACGCCCGCGCGGTAATAAGTCCGCACTGAAACGCCAGCTACAGCCTCAGGGTCTCTGGCCAAACCACGTCTGGGGCATGGATTTTATCTCTGACGCGCTGTTTGACGGCCGCCGGCTCTGTCTACTGACGGTCAATGACCTTTACACGCGTGAGTGTCTGGGGAGCTGTGTGGGTCAGAACTTTCGATTTGCGGATGTGGCCGAGATGCTGGACAGCATAGCGCTGAGTCGACCACTACCTAAGCTTCTGAAAACTGATAATTGTTCTGAGTTTGCCGAAAATATGCTAGATAAATGGTTGTACGAACGTCATATCCGGATTGACTTCTCCCGGCCAGGGACGCCTACGGATAATGCCACAGTAGAGTCGTTCAGCGGCAGGAATGTCTTAACGAAAACTGTTTTATGTCGCTGAAGGATGGCCGGTGCAAAATCGAGGACTGGCGCGTACACTATAACCAGAGTCGCCCTATTCTGCGCTGGACTGGGTGAACCCATCAGAATCTGCCGGTTGCAAGAATATACACCTAGCATGAAGTCGGTTTTTTCTGATTATGGCTAGAGGACTATATTCGTGGCCTGGATGCATCATGCAGTACCTTTTCCCAATAGCTTGAACGAAATCGTACCTTTTTACTAATTGTTCTAAACAAGTAATGTTAGGATTGATATTTAGCATACGCGAGGGAGTATAGTGGATAAAGCTTTCTGTACTATTGATGAAAAAGAATGGATTGCAAATGCATTTTACGCATTGCCTATTGCTGAGATCCAATTCAAGAGACGGAGTTTGCTTTGCACTGAATGTAAGGGGGATGCATGGTTCAGACGATCAAGTTACGGAAATGACTCACCGCATTTTTGTGCCCATCATCAAGAAAACTGCTCACTGGGGACATCCTACGAAACTGTAGGAGAGGGGAATGAAAATAGAGGATTACCTGCATCAGATGCCGATAACGGCATAGTACTGGATTTAGGATTAACGCAAAGCTATGACATTAATGTCAAAACAGAAGCATATAACATTGAGCCTACACCTCAGGGGCAAAAGTACACGGGTGAAAAAACTGCTGATGGTGGGAGTTTAAAATATCCAGCGCATTTTACTTTAAAAAACCTACTTTATAAGTTAGTGCAGTCAAAAGGGTTATGCTATGCCGATAAAAAGGTGGGGTTTAAAGATCAATATTTTAACGATTTGCCGGACAGTGGGGGAGAGCTGTTTGTCGAATTCATTAATGTTGCACCATGGATGGACGGCGCTCGTAGAATATTCTGGGGGTTTATTAGTGATGTTGGACAAACAAGAGATGGTAAAATTTGGTTAAATGCAGGTAATATCAAATCTGGGTTAAGTGTTTGCATTAATGGTGAAATATCAAATGAGTTTAAAGAGCAATTTAAGGTTAAAAGTAACCTTGATGAATTAGATGGATGTCATGCACTAATTATTGGTACTTGTACATATGCTACAACAGGCAAACCAATACTGTGGTGTGGTGATCTTAGTTATATAGTATTGAGGAGGTATAAGTTAGATAATGGTTTCTGATATTACTACTGTGTAGTAAATGCCAATTTATAGACAAGTCTTAATAATATTAATGAAAAGTACGATAATTTAAGGAGGTAGAAGATTCTTACCGGCAAATTACTTGCCGTTTCGTAGGTTCAATACACTATGAAGTAATACAATTTAGTATACAACTGAGCATACATTATCAATGTATTGATTTTTTTTAAAATTAGATGACTAATTTGTAAGGCGAATCTGGCCTTCTCGGAGTGTCGCCATCCCGAAAATTCGCCACAACTCGCCAATCTCCCAATCCCCAACAAATCCAGCCCCTCCGAATTAAACAGATACTCATTATCCCCAAGCCCAAAAGTCTCCTGGAAAGATCTCTCCTCGGTCACAAACGAAACCCCAAACTTCTTCTCCGCGTCCTCCAGCAGCTCAACTCCATCATCTCCGGTAATACCCAGATCAGCATCCTGCCGGGTATGCTCAGTGATCACAGACTTGTGATCCCCCGAAAACTCACGCACAAACTCAATCACCTCTTCCAGAGTAGGCTTCACACTAACCTCCCAGATTCATCCCTAGCCACCAACGGCAAATCCTCATCCAACGTCCCCAGCAAATACTCCACAAAAACCCTTACCTTACTGTTCGCCGTCTGTTTCGTTGCGAACACCGCACTCACCGGCATCGATCCCACCGCAAACGCCCTCAACACTGGCACCAGCGCCCCGGAAGCCAAATCCGGTCCCGCCAGCCAGGCCGGAAACTGCGTAATCCCCAATCCCGCCAGCGCCGCGGCACGCTGTTGCTCACCATCATTGCTCTGAAACCGCCCTTGAGGCATCAGCGTTATCGCCTTACCGTGCTCATCCTCAAACCGCCACGGATGCATGCCGCGTCCGGCATTGAACGAGATGCACTGATGCTCACTCAGTTCAGCAGGTGAGGCGGGCACGCCATACTTCGCCAGATAATCCGGGCTCGCCACCGTAATCAGCGGGCTGTCGGCCAGCTTGCGTTGTGTCAGCGCCGAATCCTGCAGTTCGCCGTGGCGGATGGCGACATCGATATTCTCTTCAATCAAATCCACATGTCGCTCGGAGATGCGCAGCTCTACATTCAGCGCCGGATAGCGCGCCAGCAGCGCGGGCAGGCGCGGCACGATATAGAAGCGGCCAAACACGGGTGCCACTGAGATACGCAGCGTGCCTGCCGGTTCATCTGCGCCATATTTGACGTTTAATTCAAGCTGGTCGAATTCATCGCGCAGGCGCTGTGCACCGTCATAAAAGGTTCGGCCCGCGTCGGTCAGGGCGATGCCGCGTGAGGAGCGTTTCAGTAGCGGGTGATTAAACTGCTTCTCCAGCGCGGCGATCTGTTTGCTGACCGCAGATTGTCCGACACCGGCTTCTTTGGCAGCGGCGGAGAAACTGCCGCATTCGACCACGCGCATAAACAGCCGGATAGCATCAAGTCGATCCATCATGTAGTCCTGGAGGGAATAAATTGTATTCCATTAAGCCAGCTAGTTGCGAAAATTGGAATGGCATAAGGTTGCTTCTCACCCTTTTACCGGAGCAACTTATGAACAAGACACAGCATTCCTTAACCGATCACGACCGTTTGCAGGTGCAGCAATCACTGGCCGAGCAGCAAGCGCATCGCGAGCACTTTAGCGGCACAATGCGCGAGTATTATGACGAGATGACCGCGGAAACACCGCTGGCAGCAGTCGTGCACTGTGAGCACGTCGCGGATTCGGGTTGGTGGCTGCATCCGCAGGAGATGCGCACCGAGCAGGTTATCGTGTTCATCCATGGCGGTGTGTATATGCTCGGTAGCGCTCAGGCCTATCGCGGATTCGCCAGCCAGCTGGCGGTGCGCACCGGCTATTCAACCTTTGTGCTGGACTATCCGCTGGCACCGGAACATCCATTCCCGGCCGCGCCGGACAGGGTGATTGAGATATTAATCGGGCTGGTCGACAGCGGCATTGAACACATCTCGCTGGTGGGGGATTCAGCGGGTGCTGCGCTGTCACTGGTGGCGCTGCAACATCCGCAGTTGGTGCAGAAAATCAGTGCTGCGGTGCTGTTTTCGCCCTGGACCGATCTGACCTTCAGCGGCGATTCGTTTAATGATCCCAGCACACGCGATCCGATTTTCCAGCCATCGATCCTGCGCGATGCCGCTGCGGCTTATTTGCAGGGCGCATCGGCGGAGGATCAACGCGCCTCGCCACTGTTCGCGCAGTACCGTCAGTTACCACCGCTGATGATTCAGGTTGGCACCGAAGAACTGTTGCTGGATGACGCCACGCGCTTAGCGGCTCAATTAGCTGAGCAGGGCGGTGAAGTGCAGTTGGATATTTATCAAGGCATGCACCATGTGTTTCAACGGGATATCCGCCTGGATGCCACGCGTCACGCACTGGATTCCGCTGCCTGTTTTATTCGCCAGCATCAGTAACATTCGCATGCCCGGCTAGTGATTCCCGTAACGCAGGCCGGGCACAAATCCCTCCTCACATTCCCGTCCCATCACACCCCACACGCATTTATTTTAGCGATTCCCACATCCACCGATATAACCGTTAAGGGATCGTTTTCGGAGAGTGGTGGCTGGCGAGACAAGGAAGAGTCAATTTGAAGCTGATGCCTAACGGTTAATGACGCACGTCAATTCACCCAGCCGCTCTACTTTATCGGTCAATGCGCGGGACGGGGTGAAAAATGGAAAAGGTACTGATTGTTGACGATCATCCAATCACGCGATTAGCGCTCAAGATACTGATTGAAGAAGATAATCGGGTAGTCGTAGGAGAAGTGGGCGATGGCATTCAGGCTATAAAGTTTGTGAAAAAACTGCAGCCGGATTTAGTGATTATTGATATCGATATCCCGGTGCTCAACGGTATCGATGTCATCAAGCGCTTGCGCCAGAGTGGGCACGAGATGGGCATTCTGGTGCTCTCCGGCAAAGACAGCGAGCACTACATTCGCCGCTGCGCCACGGCGGGTGCCAACGGATTTATGAGTAAGTGCAAAGATTTAACCGAGCTGAGAGATGCGATTCGCGCCATCAGCAAGGGGTACGGTTTTTTCCCGATGAATCGTGCGCGTCAGGGCTCGCATCTCGATGATGAAAACAGCGACCAGCGCAAAATTGATGAGCTGTCGCCGAAAGAGCTGGATGTTTTACGGCAGCTGGCGCGCGGCGAGAAAGTGGTGGATATCGCGCGAGGTATGAACATCAGCGATAAGACTGTCAGCACCTATAAAAGCCGGCTGATGATGAAGCTGGAGTTAAAGAATCTGGTGGATGTGCTCGATTTTGCCCAGCGGCACAATCTGGATTGAGGCGCTCGGCACTTCATGCGCTGAACTCGTCTTTGAGAAAGGTTTCGATTGCCTGATTTAACACTTGCACGCAGCCCAGCGTTTCATCGAGCATCTGGCCGAGATGGCGTTCATCGGCTGGGGCGCCACAGGCTTGCTCTAATTCGCGGCACTGATCGGCAATCGATATGGCACCGATGATCTGCACTGAACCTGCCAGACGGTGCAGGCTGCGCTCCAGCGCGGGCCAGTCGCGATTGTCGTAACAGGCGCAGGCAACCTGCATATCATGCAAATTTTCATCGCGGGTGGCGCTGAGCAGGCGCTGCAGCATCTCGTTATCCTGATGAGCCAGTTCGCGCAGGGCGTTAAGATCGAGCAGATGATTCAGCGCGACATGGCCGGGATAGAGCACAGCAGCAGGGCGCGGCACCTTTTGCAGCAGTGCTTCCAGCTGCGGCAGACGCAACGGTTTGAACAGGCAGTCATCCATGCCCGCTTCGAGGCAGCGGGAACGCTCTTCCGGCTGTGCGTTGGCGGTCAGTCCCATAATGGTGAGCGGCTCGCGCTGTTTTTTACGCAGTTCGCGCGTTAGGGTGAAGCCATCCATCACCGGCATGCTGCAATCGGTGATCACCAAATCAATCTGGTTTTCCTGCCACAGCCACAGCGCCTGTTCGCCATCCTCGGCTTCGATCACTTTGTGCCCCAGTCGGGTGAGCTGGCGTTTCAGCAGCAGGCGATTGGCGGGATGATCATCCACCGTCAGGATGGTTAACGGCAGGCCGCAGGCATCTTGCTGGCGTATCGGTTCCACCGGCGCGCTCACCGCTTCACGGCAATCCACCGGGATGCGCACGCAGATGCGGGTGCCGCGCCCCGGCTGGCTGTGCAGCGTCAGGCTGCCCGCCATCATCGCCACCATTTGCTCGCAAATCGCTAATCCGAGTCCGGTGCCGCTCTGTTTTTTGCCCGATGCGGATTGCTCGTAAGGATTGAATATCAGCTGCTGATCCTCTTCGCTGATGCCGATGCCGGTATCCTGCACCGTGAGTTCCAGCGTGGCGCGATCGCCTTCGCCGGGTTTGCTACGCACCTGTACTTCCACCGTGCCGCGCTCGGTGAATTTGATGGCGTTGCTGATCAGGTTGGAAAGGATTTGCCGCAGACGCATTGGATCCAGCAGCAGTTCGTCCGGATGCAGCACATCAATCTGATAGTGCAGCAGCAATCCTTTCTGGCGCGCCAGTCCTTCGAACACGCGCACCACCGGTTCGGCCAGGGTATCGAAGCGCACCCATTCCGGCGACAGTTCCAGCTTGCCCGATTCGATTTTCGCCATGTCGAGGATATCGCCAATCAGCCCCATCAGCGATTGCGCGGATTCATAGGCGACGCGCACTGATTCTTTATCGCACGGCTGTTGCAGACGATTGGCGACCGCCAGCTCCAGTAAGCCAATAATCGCGCTGATCGGCGTGCGGATTTCGTGGCTCATGGTGGCAAGGAAGGTGCTTTTGGTGCGGTTAGCCTGTTCGGCGCGCTCGCTGGCCTGCAGCAAATCGCGGGTCAGCTGTTCATGTTCCGTTACGTCCTGCCAGCTGCAAATCATACCGGCGATGTTGCCGTGATTATCGCGAAACGCCACCGCGCGGTGGATCACATCACGCAGTTCGTGGCCGTTATCGATCTGGCCGCGCTGCGGTGCCATCTCCAGTGAGGTTTGCTCTGCCAGCAGGGCCATTTGCGCCTGGCAGATGGCGTGCAACGGGTGCGCGCTGTCGCTGAGTGGCAGCTGGCTGACATTGGAGTGTGGATCGTTGAAGAACTGACTCCAGGCCGGATTTTTGTTGGTCATTTCCCCTTTGTGGTCGATGACGTAGATCGGCACCGGCGTGCCGTTGAACAGGGTTTTCTGGAAGGTGGCTTGTTCCTGCAGTCGCGCCTGAGCCTCTTTGCGCTGACGCACCGCGCGATGCAAATGGTAGTTCCAGAACAGCGAGGTGATCACCAGCACCGCGAAGATCCCCGCCAGCCAGTAAAACTCGTGACGATACGCCATCCAGGTGTCGAGTTTGACATCGGGCGTGCCCTGCCATTTCATCGCCAGCAGCGAGATATCGCGCGGCGGGATGGTTGCCAGCACCTTGTTCAGAATGCTCAGCAGTTCCGGGTTATCACGCCCCACGGCAAAGGCAATTCGCGCCGGATTTTCCCCGAGGCGTGAGACAATCTGCAGCCGATTGCTGAAGTAGCGATCGATCATGTATCGCGCGGCAATCAGGTTATTCACCGCGCTATCCACCCGACCCTCATTCACCATCTGTAGTGCAATACTGGCGTTCTCAACGGTGACCAACTTGATGTGGGGGAAATTTTCCGTTAGCCAGCTGGTGAGTTCGTGCTGGGGTGTGATCGCCAGCGTATCGGTGTCATTGAGTGATTTGGGCGCGCCCAGCGTATTTTTACTCACCAGCACATACGGCGGCAGCACGTAAGGGCGGGAGAAGAGGGCGCGCGCTTCACGCTGCGGGCTGTGGGCCAGCGAGCCAACCAGCTCAACTTCATGGCGGCTGAGCCGGTCGAACATTGCGTTGACGGAAGAGGCTTCGATCATGGTGAAGTCGATACCGGTGCGCAGATGAATCAAACGCAGTAAGTCTGCAGTCATACCGTTAAATTTGTTGTGCCGATCTTTTAGCGTGAAAGGCGCATCGAGCGGGTTCATCACCACGCGCAGTGTCTGATGCTGAGCCAGCCAGCGCCGCTCACGATCGGTGAGTTGCAGAGAGGGGGCCGCCATCATCGGCGGCATGCTTTGCACCCATTGATGGAAGATGGCTTTATGCTGCTGCAAGGGAATGGCGTTCAGTACCGCATTGACGCCCCGATACAGTGGCGCATTGCGGATGGGAAAGACAAAGCGCGGTCCGGCATCGGTGGGCTCAAAAATGCGTATCACGGAGAGCGTCGAGGCGTAGTTGCGTTCAATCAGGTAGTTGGCGGTGTTGAGATTGCCAATAAAGTAGTCGTTTTCGCCAAAGGCTAATGACGCCAACGCACTGAGGGCAGAAGGATAGCGGGTGATTTTCGCTTCTGGATAGCGCGCCTCGATCCAGGCATCGCTCAGGTAGCCTCGCGGCATGGCGATCTGCATCGGCGAATTATCATCACTCATTTCAGACATGATGTTATCGCGCGACACCATCGCAGGGTAATCAGAGGCAAACGGGGTACTTAATAATAGCTCTGCGCCAGTGGGTTCCGGGCTGCCCGCGCTGTCTACCAGTATATCCACCTTGCCTTGCTGCAAGGCATCAAGCGCCGCACTGCGGCTGCTGTAATAATGCGTGTTGATGTGTAAACCGAGGTAATGCAGAACTAAAGCGGTGTAGTCGGCGGAGATCCCTTCCAGCGTGTTGGCATCGATGACCATATCGAACGGCGGATTTTCAGGCGCGTAAATCGCAACGCTGACTTCGCGCTTTTCGCCCAGCCAGCGCCAGTCGTTGTCGGGGAGATCAAAGGTCAGCAGGACATTTTGTTCACGGCTGACCAACTGCATGATGCGGGGATCTTCAGCCCTGACTGGCTGGCTCATCAGGCAGAGCATCAGGCCAATCAGGAGGAGTAATTTAACCATCACTCTGTCAGGCGATATTATTGCGTTTGGCAAACTCGTAAAGGCCGACCATATTTTGAATGTCGAGCTTTTCCATTAATCGGCGTTTGTAAGTGCTTACCGTTTTATCACTGATTTTCATCCGCTGTGCCATTTCCACCACTTTCATTCCTTTGGATAAATACACCAGCACCTGCAATTCTTTACTGGAGAGGCCGGCAATTTTATTTTTGTCTTCCTGAATATCATCCGGTAAACCCTGACGTCGGCGATTTAAAGGAAAGAAGCCATATCCGGCATTAATCGCGCGAATGGCATCGTGTAATTCGGTCATGTTATTGCGCTTGCTAATAAAACCATCGGCACCGGCAGTGGCGCTGCGCTTGATGTAATGATCAACATCCTTGCCGGTCAGCACCAGAATGCCGCCGTTAAAGCCGTTGTGGCGCAGCCTCTGTACCAGATCGATGCCGTTGTAAGAGGGCATATCGATATCCACGATGATCAAATCCGGCGACAGTTTTTTGGTTAGCGCTAATGCTTCAAATCCGTCATCCGTTTCGCCCACCACATTCATGTTGTCCGTTTCAAGCAGCAGTCTTAACGCCATCCGAACCACCGGATGGTCATCAACGATTAGAACTTCCTTCATATGGCTGTCCTGTTTATTGCGGTGAATGAAATATTAATAAGAATTGATTTTATTGGTTGACGGATTTTAAGAGTAAAGTTTAAATGGCGCAATTAATTATTTTGTAGGGGTTTCCTGATAAAATAAATATCATGCCCTGACGGATTATTTATATATTTACGATGGTTTTTGTGCGGTTTTTAATTATGCGGTGATTCATTTTAATAAGGTGCGTTAACTGAACATAAAATTGAATGCGCTGTTGCACGATCAGAACACCCGTTATCGTTGTTGATTGATATCTGATTGCTCAGAACCGTGGTTTTCCGCAGGGAAGATGAGCACGAAGGATGTCGCGATGAAAAGGACGAAATGTGAAATTGTTTAGGATAGGTTTAATATTTACCTGAAGGTAAAGTTATTTATGTGATCCTAAGTGTAACGTCATAAAATGTCACCAAGCTGATAGTTAACACAGGAAGCAATCCTGGGTGGAAAAGGGTATTTCATCCTAATCATCTGTTTTAAATGGTTAAATTTATATTCTTTATTGCCGTTTTTTAACGATGAATAAATAACTTTAACCTCCATGAACCATGAGTTGATAAACGGAGTGCTGAATTTTATTAATTCTGATCTTTGAAATGATAATTAACCAAAACATGACCCCGGTCATCACGGTGGCAGTGAAAGTTATTAAAGTAGGCTTTTATTTTCGTTCTCCTTTTTTCATTTTATTGTCAACCGCACGGGGTGAAATATGACCGTTGTTCCTTTCCGTCCAGATCGATCGGATTCATCTGATCGACCCTTATATCAGCTCGACAGTGCCAGCGCTTTTACCCGCTTAAACAGTTCGCCCAGTGGCTTGCAGACCGAGGAGGCGCAGGCGCGTCTGGCGGCTAACGGGCGCAACGTGTTGCCTCAGAAAGCCGAAAAGTCACTGCTGATGCGCTTTCTGGCGCATTTTAAAGATGTACTGATTTACATCCTGCTGGCGGCAGCGGTCATTACCGCGGTGATGGGCCACTGGGTGGATACCTTTGTCATTCTCGGCGTTGCTGTCATCAACGCACTGATTGGATTTATCCAGGAAAGTAACGCCGAGAAGTCATTGAAAAGCATTCAGAACATGCTGTCGAACGAAGCGATGGTATTGCGCGATGGGCGGCAGATCACCGTGCCGACCGAAGAGCTGGTGGTCGGTGACGTGGTGTTGCTGCGTCCTGGCGACAAAATCCCTGCCGATCTGCGCTTGTTCGACGTGCACAATTTGCGGGTGGAAGAAGCCATTCTCACCGGGGAATCCACGGTGGTGTCCAAATTAAGCGATGCGCTGGAAGGCGAAAAGTCGCTCGGCGATCGGCTGAATCTGGCTTATTCCGGTACTACGGTAAGTTCTGGCACTGCCGCAGGTGTGGTGATCGCCACTGGCGGTGATACCGAGTTGGGGCACATCAACGCGATGATCTCCTCCATCGAAGAAGCAAAAACGCCATTGCTGGTGCAGATTGAAAAACTCGGTAAGGCGATTTTCTACATCATTTTGCTGATGATGGCCGCGCTGTTCGTGTTCGGTTATCTGCTGCGCGACATCCCGCTGGCGGAACTGCTGCTGGCGGTGATCAGCCTGGCGGTGGCGGCGGTGCCAGAGGGTTTGCCGGCGATTATCTCGATCATTCTCTCACTTGGCGTGCAGTCGATGGCGCGCAATCATGCCATCATTCGTAAGCTGCCGACGGTAGAAACCCTCGGTGCCATGTCAGTGATCTGCTCGGATAAGACCGGCACGCTGACCATGAACGAAATGACGGTGAAAGCGCTGGTGTTGGCCAACAGTCACTGGCGTATCAGTGGCAACAGCTACGAGCCGAAAGGGGAGTTTTATCTGGAAAGCGGCCAGCGTGATGAGGCGCTGCTCAACGGCTTTTTACAGACGGTAGATATCTGCAACGAGAGCCAACTGAGGCAGGATAATCAGGGGCACTGGGGGATTGTCGGTGGCCCCACCGAGGGCGCGCTCAAGGTGCTGGCGGCGAAAGCGGGCATCAACTCGGAATCCGTGCAGGTGTTGAGTAAGCTGCCGTTTGACTCGGCCTACAAATACATGGCCGTGAGTTGCCTGATTGATGGCAAAGCGTGCCTGTTACTGACTGGCGCACCGGATGTGCTGCTCGCGCTGTGCCAGCAGCAGCAGGGCGCGCAGGGTGCCGAAGCGCTGGATCGCGACTACTGGAACGCCGCGATCACCACTTATGCCAGCGAAGGGCTGCGCACCGTGGCCGCGGCCTGGCGCTGGCTGCCGGAGGGCCAGCAGCAGATCGATCACGCCGATCTGCGCGAGGGCATGATGATGCTGGGTCTGGCGTGCATGATGGATCCGCCGCGTCCGGAAGCGATTACCGCCATACGCGACTGCCAGCAGGCCGGGATTCGCGTCAAAATGATCACCGGCGATCACCCGGAAACGGCGATGGCCATCGGTCAGATGCTAGGCATCGGCAACAGTGACAGCGCCGTCACCGGTTATCAGCTGGAGCACATGGATGATGCGGAACTGGGCAAAGCGGCTCGTGAGTACGACATTTTCGCACGCACCAGCCCGGAACATAAGCTGCGTCTGGTGAAAGCGCTGGCAGTGAGCGGGGAGATCGTCGGGATGACCGGCGATGGCGTGAATGATGCCCCTGCGCTGAAACAGGCCAATGTCGGCATCGCCATGGGCATCAAAGGCACCGAGGTGACCAAAGAGTCGGCGGATATGATTCTGGCGGATGATAACTTCGCGACTATCGCGGCGGCGGTGAAAGAGGGGCGTCGCGTTTACGATAACCTGAAGAAAACCATCCTGTTTGTGATGCCGACCAACCTCGCACAGGGGCTGTTGATCATCATCGCCATTCTGATGGGCAATCTATTACCGCTGACGCCGGTGCAGATTCTCTGGATGAATATGGCGACCTCAGCAACACTCTCATTTGGGCTGGCATTCGAAGCCGCCGAGCGCAATATCATGCGTCGGCCGCCGCGTAACGTGCGCAGCCATGTGATGGATGGATACGCCATCTGGCGAGTGGTTTTTGTCGGCTTACTGATTTCGATTAGCGCCTTTGTACTGGAAGCCTGGTTGCAGCCGCGTGGTTATTCGCCGGAGTTTATCCGCACGGTGCTGTTGCAGATGCTGGTGACTGCCCAGTGGGCATATATGCTCAACTGCCGCAACAGCGAGGGCTTCTCACTGGATAAAGGCTTGCTGAAAAATCGCGGTATCTGGCTGGTGACGCTGGTGCTGGTGGCGCTGCAGGCGATGATTATTTATCTGCCGCTGATGAATACGCTGTTTGGCACCGAGCCACTGCCGATTAAATATTGGTTTATTTCGCTGGCGGTCAGCGCCGGGATATTTGTGCTGGTGGAAATTGAGAAGCATCTGACGCGCGGCTGGCGCGTCGCCCGATAGTTCACGCTGGCTGGCGCAGTGCCAGCCAGACTTTTTTCAGCAGGAAGGTGAGGGGAATCGCCAGTATCGCACCGGTCATACCCAGCAGTGCTTGCCAGAACAGGAAAGCCAGCAGCTGTACGGTCAGGGTGAGATTGAGGCGTTTGCCGAGCATCAGCGGCTCCAGCACCGAACTGAGCAACAGGTTCAGCACCACAAAGAATCCCACCGTCATCAGGCTGGTTTGAGTATCGAACAGGATAAAGGTTTGTATCACCGGCGGAATGGCCGCCAGAAAGGAACCGAGCACCGGAATGTAGTTGAAGATAAACATCAGCACGCCCCACAAAAAGGCGAACTTCAATCCCAGCAGATGCGCCATGCCCCAGACAATCACGCCGCCCAGCAGGCCGGTCAGCGTTTTCACCCGCGCATAAACAATCACACTCTGAATCCCTTCTTCCAGCGCGATAAACAACGCAGTGTGCTGCTTACTGGCGCGCAGGGTGCGTTTCAGCAGCGGCAGCTCAATCAGCATAAACAGCAGCATCAGGAATACCATCAGCCACCACGAAAGCAGGCCGGGGATTAACGACAGTTGATAGGTGACAAAGCGCACCACCGCACCGGCATCGACAAAATTCAGCATCTCATCGGCGGTGAGGGCAATGCCCATCTGGCTCAGAGAGAGCGTCAGGTATTGTAGCTTGGCCGCCACCAGATTGGGTGCCTGACGGCTGAGTTTGATCAGGTCGGGCGCGGAAGCGCTGAGTGACATGATGGTGATGACGATCAGCAACAGCAAAATCACAATCACCAGCAGAGAGGTGAGCGTGCGCGGGATGCCGCGTTGCGCAAGGCGGCTAATCAGCGGATCGAGCATCACGGCAAGAAACATCGCCAGCAGTACCTGGTTGATCAGCGGCGCACCAAGGCGCAGCCCAAACAGCACAAGGGTCAGACATGCGAGCAAAATAAGCGCCTGCGTTAGCGGCGCGAAAGATTTTAACCAACCCTGGTACATCGATGCAGTTCTCCGGTAAACGGGCGGTTGCCGAGTGCAGCAACCGCCTGACAGGGAAACGCCTTACTCGCGAGATTTCCCCTCTTCAATAAACTCTTCGTCGATCTCCTCGACATTGTCACGGTTGTCGCGCCCGGAGAGCAGGTTCCAGCAGGCGATAAACAGCGCGGCAATCAATGGGCCGATGACAAAGCCATTGATACCGTAAACTTCCATGCCGCCCAGCGTCGAGATCAGGATCAAGTAGTCAGGCATTTTGGTGTCTTTTCCGACCAGCAGCGGACGTAAAATGTTGTCTACCAGACCGACGATCACCACAAAGAAGCCGACCAGGAACAGACCTTTCCATATCGCGCTGGTGGCGAAGAAGAAGATCGCCGCAGGCACCCAAACGATGGCGGAACCGACCGCCGGGATCAGCGACAGGAACGCCATCAACGCACCCCACAGCAAGCTGCCGTCAATGCCGGTGAACCAGAAGGCAAGACCGCCCAACACGCCCTGAACTACCGCGACCACCACCGTGCCTTTGACGGTAGCGCGTGAGACGGCGGCAAATTTCACCATCAGGTGATGCTTCACGTAGGTAGAGAGCGGCAGTGCTTCCAGTATCAGATTGACCAGCCATGGGCCATCCTTCAACAGGAAGAACAGCAGATACAGCATCACGCCGAAGCCAACCGTAAAGGTGAACGTTCCTTTACCGATCATGAACACGCTGCCTGCCATGTATTGGCCGCCTTTGAGGGCAAATTCAGACAGTTTCTGCTGAATCTGGCCGGCATTGTTGAGGTTGTGTTCCGCGAGATAACTCTGCGCCCAGTTCGGTAAGTGCTGCATTAATTCGGCAAACACCGTCGGGAACTGTGACGAACTGTTCTGCAGTTTGGTGTACACAGTATTGACTTCAACTACCATCGACGAGGTGATAATCGCTAATGGCGTGAACACGATCAGACAGATGATCGCCAGAGTGGCAAAGGCAGCGAGCCCGTTACGATCGCCCATTTTGCGGCGCAGCAATGACTTCAGCGGATGGAAGATCACCGCCAGAATGGCTGCCCAAAAAATGGCAGAGAAGTATGGTGTCAGCACATCAAAAAAGGCGTAGGTGACTATCGCCAAAATAACAATAAAGAAGCCGAAGTTAAGTCCTTTAATACGCATTCAATTGTCTCGTGAGTAAACGTGGCGATTGAACTATAGAACGTGATTAGCGGAATGTAATGCTTTTAAGCCACGCGTGCGGACATCGGATGTCCCGATTTGTCCTGCTGATGTCTGCAAGCGGGCTGGCGCGTTTGAGGTAACACGGTGATGATGGTGAAAAATCTGACTGGAGATGAACCATGCTGGAACTGCGTCCCAACTGCGAATGCTGTGATAAAGACTTACCGCCGGACTCACCCGATGCGCGCATCTGCTCGTTCGAATGTACCTTTTGTGTCAAGTGTGTGGAAACCACGCTGAATCATCGTTGCCCGAACTGTGAGGGTGAGCTGGTGCGCCGTCCGGTGCGTCCGGCGGCGGCGTTAGCACGCCATCCGGCTTCGACCACGCGTCATTTATCGGCTTCCGCGACACGCTGAATGAGTTCGTCAAGCTGCGCTTCGTTGAAGACTTCGATGCCGTGCTGGCGCAGCAGTGTGCGAGAGATGAGCAACTTATCGCTGCCATTATAACGAACCGTAAATCCCATCAGGCAGGCACTGACTAATATTCTTTCCATGACTCCATCCTTCGGAAATAAATCGCAGCGGTAACGTAATATTCTAACGCTGATATCGAAGTTGAAATAAAAATCCATTAAGCGAGGTAAAGCCTGCGCTATATTTAGCGCGATATTAATCACGATTGTGAATTAATCGAGGTGCTGCAGGATTCTAACGTATTAATGCCGGGTAAATTGATGAATAACGCTGAAGTCTGATTAATGAAAGGGTTTGCCGACGCAGGTTGAAGGGAATGGTATTGATTTAGCAGTGTTTTATCGCCTGGTGGTTGTGTGGTTATCGTTGGGGGCAGGTTCGTTTCTATCACCACGACGGTGCGAAATTTATCAAACCGCTATTCTGGTCAGAGCACAGACCTTATTTGTGCATCAGATCCCTCGCACAGCAGATTATTTTTCTGCGCCATTTTATTTTTACGGTTTTTTCCGAAAAGCAGGGGTTTTTAAAAGAATTTTGCATTTTAAAATGGTATTGTTTATCCGCAATGCTAGTGATGTGGCGTTGTGTGCTTCAGTTTTACCCTCAATTTTAGGGTTTACCCGCTTTATGCAATTTATGGAAATAGCATTCTCCACCCGATCCTCGCGATCGGGTTTCTTTCCTCTCCGCTGTAGTATGAATCCGCTGACTTTAAGACCAGATAATGTCAGAAAAGACACAACCGTTAAGAAATCGATAATTTGCAGTAATTTAATGTAAGTATGCGGTTTTTAAGAGTTTTGGAAATCCTCTTTTGCTTTTGATTGGTGAATAGTGTCTCTCGACGGCGCAGTAACTGCCGTTATCATTGGAGGCAACATCATGAAAAAAACAACATTAAGTCTTATTGCGTCACTTATTGCATGCAGCACACTGTTCTCTTCCGTCTCCTGGGCAGATGGCCCGGGCGACCAGCGCTGGCAGCAGCACGGCGGCGACCAGCGCTGGCAGCAGCATGGCGGCGACCAGCATCAGGATCATGGGCGTGGCCCTGACCATGGCGGCGATCGCGGCCCCGATCATGGCTACAACCGTGGCCCGGACCGTGGCCCGGATCATCATGACCGTTATGCCGACCATCGTGGCCCAGATGGACACCATGACGGCGATCACTTCGCCTGGAACGGCCATGACTTCCGTCGCGGTCACCCGATGCCGCCAGAATTCCGTGGCCCGCACTATCGCGTAGATGACTGGCGTGAACGCCGTTTGCCAGAGCCGCCGCGCGGTGAGTACTGGTCTTACATTGACGGTAATTACGTCCTGATTGCTGCCGCCACTGGCGTGATCACCTCGCTGCTGCTGAACGGCGCATTTAACTAATCTCCCCCACGGATGGCTACGGCCATCCGTGTTTCTATCTGCTTTCTGCCCTCACCAGGTTATTCTCTATGCGACCCTTTTTTCCCTACAACGCGCTAAGGAGTCATGATGACCGTGGTAAAAATGGTGGCAGTAGACAAGGACGGCACCTTTCTCGACGATAAAAAGCAGTACAACCGGGCTCGTTTTCAGGCTTGTTATGAAGAGATGAAACGGCGCGGCATCAAATTTGTGGTCGCCAGTGGCAATCAATATTACCAACTCAAATCCTTCTTCCCCGATATCTCCAGCGAAATTGCCTTCGTCGCCGAAAACGGTGCATGGATCATCGATCGCGATGAAGAGCTGTTCTGCGGCGCATTCAGCCGTGACGATATCGATGCGGTACTCGACACCCTGCACAACGGGCACTACCCGGAATTGCGTTATATCCTCTGCGGACGTGAAAGTGCTTACTACTTCGAAGGTCTCGACGAGAGCTGGCTGGTGAAGATGCGCCACTACTGCCATCGTCTGAAGCCGATTCGCAGCCTCGATGAGGTCGCGGATGACAAACTCTTCAAGTTCGCCCTCAATCTTTCCGATGATTATGTTGAACCGTTAATGGCCGATATCGAACGCCTGCACCAGGGGTCGGCCGCAGCGACCTCCAGCGGCCACGGCTCAGTGGATCTGATTGTGCCGGGTAATCACAAAGGCCATGGGCTCGATCTGCTCGGCAAACGCTGGGGCATCGACCGCAGCGAGATTTTGGTGTTTGGCGATGGCGGTAACGATCTGGAGATGTTGCAGCAATCGGGCTTTAGCTTCGCCATGGCGAATGCACCGCAAAAAGTGAAAGATGCCGCACGCTATGAAGCGCCCAGCAACAATGAAGAGGGCGTGCTGCAGGTGATCGAACAGATGCTGGCGGGCAAACCGCCGTTTAGCCTCTGAGCGTCATCTGACACTTAATTCATTGTTTGCTTAGCCGATGCGCGAGGCGTATGCAGGCGCGGCGAGATGAAGCTGCACGACATTGCGCTGTAAAGTGGCGGGAAAGTCATGTTGTGCGGGTGTGCTTTGGCGCACCCGCACCGTCTAAATCAACCGATGTTATGCAACGTGCCAGGCCGCAGTAATCATCTCGGTGAGGGTGGAGGCATCGTAACTGACCCAGCCGTTTTTACTGTTGGCGCGCGCGACAATCCAGTCAACGTCGGTGGCGTTCAAGGTCGGCCCATCCTGCCAGAACGGCACAATCGCATGCGCCTGCAACCAGGATTTGAGCGCCAGCGCGGGCGGCGCCGGATCGTCCGGTAACAATGCTTGCCCCAGCTGTGTCATCAAACGCTTCTGTTCGGCGTGTTCAGTTTCCGCCAGCACATCAAGGAATGGGAACAGCAAACGTCCACACACTTCTCCGTGATGGAAAGGTTTGATGGCGCCCAGTTCACCGGCAATCCCATGAATCACGCCCAATCCCGCACTGCTCAGGCAGACACCGCCCAGCCAGGAAGCCATCATCATCGCTTCTCGTGCTTCATCACCTTGTGCATCGTCACGATTCAGGTTTGGCCATGCCTGAAAGAACAGCCGCAGCCCATTCAGCGCCGTTTGTTGGGTAAACAGATTGCCTTTGCGCGACAGATACGCTTCAAACAGATGGGTAAAGGCATCAATGGCGCAGGTGGCCAGTACGCTATCTGGTGTGCCCTTGAGCAAATCGGCATCCAGAATTGCCACCTGTGGTACAAACACCGGATGGCGCAACGAGGCTTTCACCTGAATATGCTGCTGATCGGTCACCACGGCGTTTTGCGTCGCCTCACTGCCCGTTCCCGCTGTGGTGGGAATGGCGATCAGCGGCAGAGTGATCGCCTGAACCGGCGTATCACCCACTTTCTCCAGGTAGCGTGCGGTGTTGAGCGGATGCTGCATCATGGCGCTGAAAGCTTTAGCCGCATCCAGCACGCTACCGCCGCCGATCGCCACTACGCGATCCACATGGCCGCGCCAGCGATTCACCCAGGCATCAATTTCATCGGGCGAGGCTTCATGGCTGACAATTTCATAGCCCAGAATCTGGTCATTGAGTGCCGCGCCCAGTCTTTGCCAGGCGGGACCGTTGAGGAAAGAGCGGCCACAAAACAGCAACGTCGGTTGGGGATGGGCAGCCAGCAGCGGCAATAATCGGTCAATGCTGCCACGTCCAAACAGGGTTTGTTGATTACTGTACAACTCGATCAGATTCTCACTCACCTGCATATCCTTTTTTTGAAGGGCATAAAGACCTTAGTGTAACCAAAACCCGTAACGCCTCCGCTGCAAACATTCTGATAACTGCCTGGCAAAAAGTTGATCACCTTCGCAAAACAGAAATTCCCCCTGCGCGGCTGATGCTTTGTGCGCAATGTTACCCTTAACATGATACCCGTAACATTGTGCGACAGACCGCGTGCCTCTCAGCGATGTCACCGAATCGACTGTCCTTTGGGATCAACAAAACAAACCGCTGCCGACATGCTGTCGTGCGCAAAAGTGGAGAAAAATTATGCCATTACTCTATGTGGCGATTGGCGTAGCCTTACTGCTGCTGTTAATGATTCGCTTCAAGCTGAACGGATTTATTGCGCTGATCCTGGTCGCGCTGGCGGTGGGCATGATGCAGGGTATGCCCGTCAACAAAGTGATTGGATCGATCAAAACTGGCGTGGGCGGCACGCTTGGTAGTCTGGCGCTGATCATGGGCTTTGGCGCTATGTTGGGAAAACTGCTGGCTGACTGCGGCGGTGCCCAGCGTATTGCCACCACGCTGATTGCTAAATTTGGTCAAAAACACATTCAGTGGGCGCTGGTCTTAACCGGCTTCACGGTGGGCTTCGCGCTGTTCTATGAAGTGGGCTTTGTGTTGATGCTGCCGCTGGTGTTCAGCATCGCGGCGTCGGCGCGTGTGCCGCTGTTGTACGTCGGCGTGCCGATGGCTGCGGCATTGTCGGTGACGCACGGTTTCCTGCCTCCGCATCCAGGTCCAACGGCGATTGCGACGCTGTTCAACGCCGATATGGGTAAAACGCTGCTGTATGGCACTCTGCTGGGTATTCCGACCGTGATTCTGGCGGGCCCGGTGTATGCGCGCTTCCTGAAAGGCATCGACAAACCGATTCCTGAAGGTTTGTGGAACCCGAAAACCTTTACCGAAGCGGAAATGCCCGGCTTTGGCGTCAGCGTCTGGACGGCGTTAGTGCCGGTAGTGCTGATGGCCTTGCGTGCCGTGGCGGAGATGGTGTTGCCGAAAGGGCATCTGTTGTTGCCGTATGCGGAGTTCTTTGGTGACCCGATTATGGCAACGCTGATTGCAGTGCTGATCGCCATCTTCACCTTTGGTCTGAACCGTGGACGTAGCATGGATGAAGTGATGGGCACCATCACCGACTCGATCAAAATCATCGCCATGATGCTGTTGATCATTGGTGGCGGCGGGGCGTTCAAGCAGGTGCTGGTGGACAGCGGTGTCGATAAATACATCGCGAGTATGATGCACGAGACCAATGTATCGCCGATCTTTATGGCGTGGTCCATCGCGGCGGTGTTGCGTATCGCATTGGGTTCAGCCACCGTGGCGGCGATTACCGCCGGCGGGATCGTTGCACCACTGATTGCCACCAGCGGTGCCAGCCCGGAACTGATGGTGATTGCCGTGGGTTCCGGCAGCGTGATCTTCTCTCACGTCAACGATCCGGGCTTCTGGCTGTTCAAGGAATACTTCAACCTGACCATCGGTGAAACCATCCGCTCCTGGTCCGCGCTGGAAACCATTATTTCGGTGTGTGGTTTGGTCGGCTGTTTGCTGCTGGCTAACGTGATCTGAAGGAAATTAGCTGAGGCGATGTGCCTCAGCTTTCTTATTACTGGGGTCTACTGCGCCAGCGCGCGGAAGGCCGCCAGCTCTTCATCGGACATGCCCGCTTGTAATGCCGCTGCACAAATCTGTTCCCAACTGTTGCTGTCGAGCGGAATCCCCTCGCGATCGCGTTCGATACGATTCTGTTCTTCCCATTCACCTGGCACCTGAATCGGTGCATCGCCGCTTTGTGGCGAGCGTTTTACCCATTCGAGGAACGATTCTGCTTCTTCCTGCATCGCCGGGGCATCAAACGCTTCGGGATTAACGATGATGGTGGTCATGCAGTTGAAAATGGCGTCATGGCTGCTGACCAGCGTGGCATCGTGCGTGGTGCGACCACCGGAAAGCGCACCGCCCAGAATTTCGCACATCGTGGCCAGCGCGTAACCTTTGTGCAGACCGAAGGGCATCAGCGAGCCATAAGGTGCCTGATGCATCACGCCGGGTTCGGTGGTGGGTTGCCCCTGATGATCGATCAGATAACCGGGCGCGACCTGTTGCCCTTTGTTCCATGCCACGCGTGTTTTGCCGTAGGCAATCCCGCTGGTAGCGAAATCGAGCAGCAGCGGTTTGGCATTTTGGCGTGGGAAGATGGCACAGAAGGGGTTGGTGCCAAAACGACGGTCGCTACCGTTAAAGGGCGCAACCATCGGATCACCCATCACGTTGACGAAATGGAAAGAGACGAATCCTGCCGCTGCGCACTGTTCCGCCCAATGACCGATACGACCAATATGGTGGGAATGGTGTAAGCCGACTGCAGCGATACCCAGCTTCGCTGCACGCTCAATACCCAACTGCATCGCCTGATGTGCCGCCACCTGACCAAAGCCGTTATGTCCGTGCAGGGTGAGCACCGCACCGGCATCCTTTTCAATGGTGGTGTGCTGGTTCAGCTGCAGGAATCCCTGCTTCAGTGAACTCATATAGCTCGGGATCATTCCTACGCCGTGTGAATCGTGACCGGCCAGATTGGCGGCCACCAGATGGTCAGCCACTAAACGTGACTCTTCGGCGCTGCTGCCGGCATGTAACCAAATGGCCTGAACAAATTGATGTAACTGGGAAGGGGGAAGTCGGTAAAGGGCACTCACGCGGTCAATCTCCTTGTCATGTTCGATAATGCATCCTGCGCTTAAAGCTATCATTACCGCAAGTGAGTGTTATCAAAAGCAAAGGGCCACAATCTGTGGCCCAAAAACTCAATGCGGCTGTTCAAAGCCCGCTTTCACCATCTGATCGCGCAACGCGCGGGTAATTTCACGGTTCCCACCCGTGACCGGATAAATGACATTGTTGACGACATCGTCAAGGTAATGCTCTTCAAACTCTTGCATGGTGAGTTGGGTGCCACCTTCATCATTAATAGCAATGCTGCCACTGATGTGGTTGCCGTAATCCTTTGCCTTCAGGCTGTAACGCCCCATGCTGGTATTAATCGTGCTCATAAGATCTCCTTGTTACGTAGGCAGTGATAACAATTGAGGCCTGCTAGAGGCGCTGTAAGTTTAGACAGCACGAGCCGGCGGTGCGCAGCGGGAGAGAGAGATAAAATCGCGACATGCGACCCGTCTCGCAGAAATAAAACTGAACGGAAGGCAACGCTCATCACCATGCGTGACAGTGCTCGCACTGCACAGCGAACGCAGAATGATCATCTATACTGGATAACAGGCGCGTTATTTTTCATCACTGAAGGAGCGAACAATGAAAATAATTCTGTGGATTATTGCCATCATTTTTATCGTGGGATTACTGACGATTACGGGTGTATTCAAACTGATTTTTTAGCATGAACAGGCACCTGAGGTGCCTGAATTCTTTATTCTGCCCGGGACGCGGCAAATTCACTCAATGTCAGCATTGCCGGAATCAAGTCCCGCCAGTCAATCGGTTTATCACAACCCGCGCAACACGCACCATGGTGTGGGTTATTTCTATCCTCTTCCACTTTCGGCAATGTGAAATAAAATTTAGCGCAGCCGCAACGTCGACAGCGAATCGTCATTTCAATGTTCCTCCCTCTCCATCCTGGAAAGATGAGATTTATCTTATTCGTCCGCAGAGTTCAATTCATAAAATTAATTAATTTATTTCCAATGTAAATAACCGGCGTTAACTTGCTGAATATTAAGTTGTCTCTGTGCGTGATAATGACGCACTAAGTGCATTAAATGTGCATTTTCCTTGCCTTCTCGACCTATCCCTTTCAATACATAAACCCCAACCTAATTTAAATCATCGGTAAATAATCCGGTAACCCAGACAATACCTGGAGTTTTCAGCCGCTTTTTTAAATACCCTTTTAAGTCGTAGCGCTAATAATCGCCTACTCGCCGAATGACATTCTTAGCGCGGTGGGTTGAATTTAAGAGATGACTTAATAGGATTTTTTTGTGAATCGGCACATTTTATCCGCACTTTTGGGCGGAATTTTGACGTTACCCATGACGTTTTTGGCATCAGCAGTCACAACATCGCAAGCCGTTGAGGCGGGATGGAACACATTTAGCACCAATGTTGAGCAAACCTGGTCGCAGCCACAGCATCATGACTTTTACCTACCCGCTATCACCTGGCATAACCGCTGGACCTATGATGACGAGCATATCGAAAAGTACAACGAGCGGCCGTGGGGTGCAGGGGGCGGTGTCTCTCGTTGGGATGAGAAAGGCAACTGGCATGGGCTCTATGCCATGGTGTTCAAAGACTCGTTCAACAAATGGGAGCCTATCGCTGGCTATGGCTGGGAAGCGACCTGGCGGCCATTGAACGACCAGAATTTCCACATCGGTGCAGGCTACACCGCGGGCGTCACCGCGAGAGATAACTGGCGCTATATCCCGGTTCCACTGGTTTTGCCATTAGCATCAATAGGATATGGGCCAGCCACTTTCCAAATGACTTATATTCCAGGGACTTATAATAACGGCAACGTCTATTTTGCCTGGCTGAGATTCCAGTTTTAGCGTGTGAAAAGCGTCAAAAAGTGTGAAGGGGATGCAAAAAATCAATATTTATCACTTTTTCATCAATTCTCACTGGACAAATGTCACCGCAATTGCTGTACTAGATGCCGACACAGTTTAGTGTCCATTTTTCATGTAAAGGTAATATAGATGTCCAAGATCAAAGGTAACGTTAAGTGGTTTAATGAGTCGAAAGGCTTCGGTTTCATTACTCCAGAAGATGGCAGCAAAGATGTATTCGTACACTTCTCTGCAATCATGAGCAATGGTTTCAAAACTCTGGCTGAAGGTCAGCGTGTAGAGTTCGAAATCACTGACGGCGCTAAAGGCCCATCTGCTGCTAACGTTATCGCTCTGTAAGTTAACAGTTAGAATTTTGAAAACCCGCCTAATGGCGGGTTTTTTTTGTCCTTTTTACATGTGCCACCAGGTCAGGGAATAGCCCAACACGGCCGCCATGGCGACGAAAAGCGCCATCACTTCATTGTAGCTACGTGGAATCAGGTTTTTCATGTGCGCGCCCCAGAGGTGTATTTCACTCAGCATCGCAAAGCCAGGTTAAGCCAACCTTAAGCCGTGATGACAGTCTGATGACAGGGCACATTCTGCGGCGTATTTCACAGAACCTGGCAGTAACATTCTCATAACAATCCTTACTTGCAGCTTTTTACGCAACAACGCTATATAACTGCATGCAAGGACTCATGAGGAGGCAGGATGAATATACGTCAGGCACTGGCAAAAGACAGTTTTGCCCTGAGTGCGCTGTTAACCGAACTGGGTTACAGCGGCACAGAAAAGTTTATTGATACACGTCTGGCGCAGTTATGCAGCCATCCCGACGAAATTTTATTGGTGGCAGAACACGGTAATCAGGTTCTGGGATTTCTCTCTTTGCACTTTATCCCCCAACTGGCGCTGCCCGGTGATTTCGCCCGCATCAGCTATTTTTGCATTGCGGAAGGCGAGCGCAGTAAAGGCAGTGGCCAACAGCTGCTCAGCCATGCCGAACAGCTAGCGCGTGAACGGGGCTGCGATCGCATGGAAGTGCATTGTCACGCTTCCCGCCTTAAAGCCAACCAGTTCTACTCGCGTGAAGGCTATGTGGAATCTCCGCGTTATCACATCAAAGATCTGGGCTCGCTTTAAGTTCACGCCCGGTGGCGATGACCAGCGCGTCAGCAATGCTTTCAAGCTGATCGAACGGGAGCAGCGAAGCACTGACGCGAATAAAGGGCTCGCCGTTGAGGCAACAGCGTTCTCCCGGCAGTACAGCGATGCCGCGTGCTGCCAGGGTGATCATGGCGTACTGCTCTGATTCCACCGGGATCTGTACGCTCAACCCATCTCGCTCTCCCAGTACCACTCCGCGTTTTGCCAGTGCCGCCAGTAACTGCTGGCGACGCTGCGCGTATACGGTCTTCGCCTGTTGAATGCTCTGCTGTGTGGCCTCATCGGTGAGCATCCATGCCACCGCATCCTGCAAGATACGGCTGGTCCAGCTGACACCGAAATTACGCCACGACTGCAGTCGTTTCACCATGTCTGCCGTCGCGGATAACGCCGCCAGGCGCAGATCGGGACCATAGGCTTTGGAAAAAGAATGAACGTGAATGACCCGCTCCGGGAAGTGAAAACCGAGGCTCCAGGCCGGCCAGCGCGACAGATCGCCAATGCCATCATCCTCGACAATCATCGTGGTACTGTTCGCCAGCACCCTTGCTAACTCGGCACTGCGTCGCTGTGTCACGCTGTAGCCGGTGGCCGAATGCGTGCGCGGCTGATAGATAAACATCGCCGGTGATTTTTGCAGATGTGTGGCCAGCGTCGTGGGTATCGGCCCCTGATCATCACAGGGCAGCGGCAAAATTTCTGCGCCGATATTTTCCAGCATATCCAGCAAACGGGTGGCCGTGGGATTTTCAATCACCACCCGATCGCCCGGCGATAGCAGCGTCTGCACAATCAGGTTCATGGCATCAAAACCGCCATCAGTGGCTAACCAGGCTTCCGCCGGATAGGGCCAGCGTGGACTGATGGCCGCTTGCAATTGCGGGGAGATCGCTTCGCGCTGATAGCTGTTTAACTCAGGCGAGGCAATCCCCGCGAGGATCGCCCGTTTAAGATCGGGTAGCAACGCCGGATCGGGTGACGCCATCGCCAGCGCCGCCCGGATGTTCTCGCCGTAGTTACCAATCTTCTCAAAGCGGATGGGGCGTGGCAGTACGCTGTTGCCACACACCCACACGCCACTGCGTCCTTTACCCGCCAGCACTTTCTGCTTCTTCAGTTGCGCCCAGGCAGCAGAAACGGTTGCCGGACTGACGCCCAGCCGCTCTGCCAGTTCGCGCACCGCGGGCATTTGCATGCCAACAGCAATTTGGCCGTCCCGAATTAAGGATGAGGCGGTAAGCGTTATTCCCTTTACCGAAGCATCGTCTATTTGATGGCTAAGCCACTCGACATCTACCGTTTGCGTCATAAGAAAATCATTTGTTCAGTAACAAAGAATTGATTGTTCAGATTAGTATTCGCGTTTTAGACTCAAATTCAAGCACTATTTGCTGAATAAATAAACAGCGCCAGATCTCTGGCCGAAAACGGGGAAAGCACAATTATGGTAACCATCAGACTGGCGGTGCGTGACTGGGATTATTTCACCCCGCTGGCACTCGGCGACATCAAACCGGAAGGCTTCACGTTAGAGATTGACCGCGTGGGCACGCTGGTTGATAACCTCGCGACCAGCGACAAATACGACGCGGGTGAAGTGTCATTCAGCCGCTATGCTCAGGCATGCGCCAGAGGCGATAACGCACTGCTTGGCCTGCCGCACTTCTTGATGCGCGGCTTCCGCCAGCGCTGCATCATCACCACCGCTGACAGCCCAATTACCACGCCCGCTCAGCTGAAAGGCAAGAAAATCGGGGTGACCGGCTGGCAGGATTCTGGCAACACCTGGACGCGCACCGTGCTGCGTGAAGCTGGCGTAGAGATCGATGATGCGTACTGGTTTGCCGGCCGTCTGATCGAAGAGCATCCGATTGTGGATCGCCTCGCGGGATTCGGCCGTCCAGGTCGCATTGAGCCGGCACCGGGTGAGCGCCCGCTGATCGAACTGCTGAAGGCCAGTGAGCTGGATGCGGTGTTCACGCCGTTTATGCCAGAAGGTTTCTTCCTGAAAAATTCTGGCCTGCGTCAATTGCAAAACGACTTTGTGACCGCCGAGCGCGACTACTTTAATCGCGTCGGCTACGTGCCGGGTATCCATCTGCTGGCGATGAAACCGGCACTGGCGGAAATGCATCCCTGGCTGCCGCAGGCGTTAAGCGAAATCATCGATCGTTCGTACCAGATGTGGATGCAGAAACGCGAGAAATACGCCGACACCACACCGTGGCTGCTGGATGATTTGCGACGTACCGCGCAGGAATTACCGGCGGACTGGAATCAAAACGGATTCTCCGCTAACAAAAAGATGATCGCCGATTTTGCTAACGAGCTGTTCCAGCAAGGCTTAACCAAAACATTACTGACGCCGGAAGCGATTTTCCCGGCAGCAGTGCAAGGGGAGTGAAGATGAAAGTTGCAATGGGGCAGTTTGCTGTCAGCCGGGAATGGCAGGAAAACACCGATATCTGCATCGGTTTAATGAACAATGCACTGGCCGGAGGCGCGGATTTACTGGTCCTGCCTGAAGGCGTGCTGGCGCGTGATATTGCCGACCCTGATTTGGTACTGAAAGCCGCACAGCCGTTGGATGGCCCTTTCATCACACAGTTGCTGGCGGTCAGTAAGGGCAACGATTTAACCACCATGATGAGCGTGCACGTGCCGACAGAGGGCAACAAGGCGCTCAACGTGCTGATTGCCATTCGCAACGGTGAACTCATCGCCGCCTACGAAAAGCTGCATCTTTATGATGCGTTTGCGATGCAGGAGTCACAGCGCGTGAATCCAGGCAACGAAATCCCACCGCTGGTGGAAGTGGCGGGGATGAAAGTGGGCCTGATGACCTGCTACGACGTGCGTTTCCCTGAGCTGGCGCGCCGTCTGGTGCTGGACGGTGCTGATGTGCTGGTATTGCCTGCCGCGTGGGTCAAAGGCCCGCTGAAAGAGATGCATTGGGAATTGCTGTGTACGGCACGCGCACTGGAAAACACCTGTTACATGGTGGCCGTGGGCGAATGTGGCCCGCGTAACATCGGCAACAGTCTGGTCATCGATCCTCTCGGCGTGGCGATAGCCAAAGCGCCAGAGTCGGCGGCACTGGTGTTCGCCGACCTCGATCCACAACGTATTGCCTACGCACGTAGCGTACTCCCGGTGCTGGAAAACCGCCGTTTTGCACGTCCTGAACTGAAACCACTTTGATAGATTTTGGGGAACTGGCTCATGAATAAACTCACAACAGCAATAATGTTGGCGCTGGGGCTGACAGTCAGCGCAGTGCAGGCAGCGGAAACTATCCCAACGCAGAAAGTTGATCAGGCGCTGCATGACCGCTTGCCAGCAGAGATTAAAAGCGCTGGAAAAATGATTTCGGTAAACAACGGATCGTTTCCTCCTTATGAGATCGTGAACGGTCCACATTCGATGGACGGCGCCTCAGCCGACCTGACGAATGCTTTGGCTCAATTGCTGGGTGTGAAAATTGAACATGCCACGGTCAGCGGTTTGTCGGGTGTTTTAGCTGGCATTAACTCGGGCCGTTATCAGATGGCGATTGGGCCGATTGGCGACTATCCCGATCGTCAGCAGAAAGTCGACTTCATCGATTTTGTGCAGGAGTTCGTGGTGTTCGGCGTTCAAAAGGGCAATCCAGCGAAAATTAACGGTCTGGAAGACACCTGCGGCAAGCGTATTGCTGTGATGGCAGCCGGTTCAGCTGAGCAGGTGATTCGTAAGCAGTCGGATGCCTGCGTCGCCGCGGGCAAGCCCGCGGTGGTGGTGCAATCCTTTACCGATCAGCCTTCATCGATTCTGGCAGTACGCTCTAAGCGTTCTGATGCATTCTTCTCTTCACAGGCACCGCTGACTTACTTTATCGATCAAGCCAATGGCCAGCTGGAGCTTTCCGGTAAAGGACAGAAAAACGGCTTTGGCGACATTTTCCAGGGCACGGTGGTGCCAAAAGGTTCCAAACTGGGCAACGTAGTACTCGATGCCTATAAAGAGCTGTTCGCCAACGGCACCTACGCGGCGATCATGAAGAAGTGGAAACTCGACGGCAATATCTTGCAGCAGCCGGGTCGTAATCTGGCGCAGGGGACAGCAAAATGAATCCGGTCACCCACAATACGCGAGCCAGGGATAAGGCCAACGTGCAGCAGCGCGATGTCGCTTTCGCCCGCAGTGCGCCCACCTATGGACGCTGGATCTCATGGATTGTGGTACTGGTGGTCGCGGCCAACTTCCTCTGGCTGGTGGCGACCAATCCCAATTTTGAATGGAAAGTAGTGTTGCAGTGGTTCACCGAAGGTTCGGTGATGAAAGGGCTGCAGGTGACGCTCGGGCTGACGGTGGTCTCGATGATCCTCGGTACGCTGCTGGGCCTGCTGCTGGCGGTGTGGCGCCTTTCGGAGAATAAACTGCTGAGCGGTATCTCGTCGCTTTACATCTGGTTTTTCCGGGGTACGCCGCTGCTGGTGCAACTGATCTTTTGGTACAACCTGTCGACGCTGTTTCCGAACATTTCGATTACCGTACCCTGGACGGATATTACCTTCGCCAGCTGGAATACCAACGATCTGATTACGCCGCTGACCGCTGCGTTTGCCGGACTGGCACTGAATGAAGCGGCGTATATGGCGGAGATCATTCGCGCCGGGCTGTTGTCGGTGGAGCAGGGACAGGTGGAAACCACTCAGGCGTTTGGCATGAGCCGCAGCCGTGCATTACGCCGCATTATCATTCCGCAGGCGATGCGATCCATTATTCCTCCGACCGGCAATCAGCTGATCAGTATGATTAAAGCGACCTCGCTGGTCAGCGTAATAGCCATGGGCGATCTGCTTTACTCGGTGCAGGCCGTTTATAACCGCACCTTTGAAATTATCCCGATGCTGATGGTGGCCGTGATTTGGTATCTGCTGATCACTTCGATCCTGAATATTGGGCAGTCAGCGATTGAACGCTACTACGCACGCGGCACCAAACGTACCGTGGTGAATAAACGCCGGACAGACACGGCTGTCGCAGCAACACATCAGCTGAAGGAGGATGTATGAGTGAGATTCAGCCGCTGGTCTCTGCGCGCAATGTCCAGAAGAGTTATGGCGATAACGAGGTATTGAAAGGGATCGATCTGGATGTGTATCCAGGCGAAGTGGTGGTGATTCTCGGGCCATCGGGCTCGGGTAAATCGACCTTCCTGCGCTGCATCAACCATCTGGAAGATATGAATGCCGGTTCCATCATGGTGGGTGACGAGCAGATCGGCTACGAATTGAAGCGCGGAATTCTGCATCGCCTGTCGGCACGGCGGATTGCTCACCAGCGTCAGAAGATCGGCATGGTGTTTCAGCAATTCAACCTCTATCCACACATGACCGTGCTGCAGAACATTATTGAAGCGCCCATTGGTGTGCATAAGTTTCCCCGCCAGGAAGCGTTGCAGCATGCGCGCGAACTGCTGACAACGGTGGGATTGAGTGACAAAGCCGATGCGTGGCCACGCCATCTTTCCGGCGGCCAGCAGCAGCGTGTGGCGATTGCTCGTGCGTTAGCCATCAAACCGGCGTTGATGCTGTTTGATGAGCCGACTTCCGCGCTGGACCCCGAACTCGTGGGAGAGGTGCTGGCGACGATGCGCACGCTGGCCGATCGTGGTCTGACCATGATCGTGGTGACACATGAGATTGGCTTTGCACGTGAGGCGGCGGATCGGGTGGTATTTATGGATGGCGGCGTGGTGGTGGAGCAGGGAACACCGGAGCAGGTGATCGGTAATCCACAGCACCCGCGTACGCAGGCCTTTTTGAGCCGCTTTATTTAATGTTGCGCGGGTGTTGATCGTAATCTGTTACAGATTCCAGTTGTGACAGCTGATAAACTGCGCGTTAATAGTTAAGTCTGTTTTCGCTAAGGTTGAAAGGTAAAGTATGGAAGGTTTCAGCATTGCCAAACTGCTGATCATCGGTGCACTTATTGTACTGCTGTTTGGTACCAACAAGTTACGTTCACTGGGTGGTGATCTGGGTTCCGCCATTAAAGGCTTCAAGAAAGCCATGAAAGACGATGAATCCACCGCAACCAAAAGCACCGCTGAAGAAGCGCCGGCTGAACGCGTGAGCCACAAAGAGTAATCCGACTTCAAACGTCAATAAGTGTAAATGTTTATGACGTTGATAAAAAAACCAGACTGCTTCCAGTCTGGTTTTTGTTTTTTGGCACGGGTGAAAAAAGCCTGGCTGCGGGCGTCACACCCGCAGAACCGATTACTTCACTTCCAGCCCTTTGGCCTGCATATCCGCATGATAAGAAGAACGGACGAATGGGCCACAGGCCGCGTGGGTGAAGCCCATCGCCATGGCTTCCTCTTTCATCTCATCAAACTCTGCCGGGCTCACATAGCGCTGTACCGGCAGGTGGTGGCGGCTTGGCTGTAAATACTGGCCGAGTGTGAGCATGGTGACACCATGACGACGCAGGTCACGCATCACTTCTACGATTTCCGCATTGGTTTCACCCAATCCGACCATCAGGCCAGACTTGGTTGGCACATCAGGATGCGCTTCTTTGAAACGCTCCAGCAGCTTCAGCGACCAGTCGTAGTTGGCGCCAGGGCGTACCTGACGGTAAACGCGTGGCACGTTTTCCATGTTGTGGTTGAACACATCTGGCGGCGTGGCGGTGAGGATTTCCAGCGCACGATCCATACGACCACGAAAGTCAGGCACCAGCGTTTCAATTTTGATGTTAGGGCTTTTTTCGCGAATGGCAGTGATGCAATCAGCAAAGTGCTGAGCCCCGCCGTCGCGAAGATCGTCGCGGTCAACCGAGGTGATCACCACATAACGCAGCGCCATATCGGCAATAGTTTGTGCCAGTTTCAGCGGTTCGTTGGCGTCAGGCATATTTGGACGGCCGTGGGCGACGTCGCAGAATGGGCAACGACGCGTACAAATCGCACCGAGGATCATAAAGGTGGCGGTGCCGTGGTTAAAACATTCAGCGAGGTTAGGGCAGGAGGCCTCTTCACACACCGAGTGCAGACCATTTTTGCGCATGGCGGCTTTGATACCCTGAATGCGGCTGGAATCCGCAGGCAGTTTGATCTTCATCCACTCCGGCTTACGCAGAATCTCTTCACGCTCGACCATCACGGTTTTCACCGGAATCAGCGCCATTTTGTCGGCATCGCGATACTTGACGCCACGTTCCATCTGAATTGGTTTACTCATAAATCTGCAGGTTCCGGTCGGGATTGCGATTTGAAAGCTTCCTCACTCAAACTGAGAACCAGGCTTTCAACTTTATTTGAAAATATGGCAAAAATTATATCATTTCGTCTGCGCATAAGCAGCCGATATGCGAGCGCTAAAGTTACAATTTTGTAAATGAGCACAGACAGTCAAGGTCAGACCCTGGCCTCATTTTGCCATTCAAGCTGGGTGAAACCCGTTAAGCGGGCGAAATGTTGTACCAAACGGGGTTGTACGTCGGCGGTTGTGACGCCCGGCTGCTTTTCACTTAACTGCGTCATGCGCATGCCGGCATAACCGCAGGGATTGATGCGCAGGAAAGGTGCCAGATCCATCGCCACATTTAATGCCAGGCCGTGGAAGGAGCACCCTTTGCGAATGCGAAGGCCTAATGAGCACACTTTGTCATCGCCGATATAAACGCCGGGTGCGTCGGCACGTGCGCGCGCAGCGATACCATAATCCGCCAGGGTGGCGATCACGGTTTCCTCCAGCGCAGTGACCAGCTCTCTGACACCGATTTTGTGACGTTTAATATCAATCAACACGTACATCACCTGTTGCCCAGGCCCGTGATACGTCACCTGGCCGCCACGATCGCTTTGTACCACCGGAATATCGCCCGGCATCAACAGATGTTCGGCTTTGCCTGCCTGGCCCTGGGTAAACACCGGATGATGTTCCACCAGCCAGATTTCATCGGCAGTGCTGCTGTCACGTTGATCGGTAAACTGATGCATCGCATCGGAGACAGGTTGCCAGTCGCGCTGGCCCAGTTGACGAACAAGAAGCGTGTTAGCTGACAAAGCGGAGATCCGGTAGAGAGTGAAGGGCTGAGTATAACGCTGGCAAAGCCGCCTTTGCCAGCGCGGGTATTACAGGACCATGCGCACGATATCAATGTTACCCAGTTCTTCGTACAGGGTTTCTACCTGTTCGATATGCGTTGCGGTGATGGTGATAGAAACCGAATGGTAGTTACCTTTGCTGCTCGGTTTCACTGCCGGGGTATAGTCGCCGGGGGCGTGGCGCTGCACCACTTCAACCACTTGATCAACCAGCTCCGGTTGCGCCAGACCCATTACTTTATAGGTGAAGGGGGTAGGGAATTCGAGCAGTTCATTCAGTTTGGTTTTCATGTTGGCTCCGGTGCTTAAAATTGAGAAGAGAAGCCCTAAGGCCGCCCCTACAACAGGTGATGCATAAAAATCGATAAGGGAGGCTTTCCAGCCTCCCCTATACGTTTGAAACGGGGGTTTCTAATTATATGGTATCAGACAGACGATTTTTCAAGCGTCTTAGCCAAACCAGTGATGGAACATCAGTTTGATGTAATCAATGATACGGCTGAAGAAGCCGCCTTCCTGCACTTCGTTCAGGACCACCAGCGGACGCTGTTCAATGGTTTTGCCATCCAGCTGGAAGTTGATGCTGCCCACCACCTGGTTTTTCTGCAGCGGTGCATGCAGTTCGGTATTGGTCAGTACATAGCTGGCTTTCAGGTCTTTCATACGGCCGCGTGGAATGGTCAGGTAGGCATCTTTTTCAACGCCTAACTGGACACGATCGCTGTTACCAAACCAAACCGGCTCAGAGGCGAACTCTTTGCCTGCTTTCAGAGGTGCGACGGTCTCAAAGAAACGGAAGCCCCAGGTCAGCAGCTTTTTACTTTCGGTTTCACGACCTTTATAGGTGTGACCGCCCATGACGGCAGAGATCAGACGCATCTGGCCTTCAGTGGCAGAAGCCACCAGGTTGTAACCTGCCGCATCAGTGTGACCGGTTTTGATGCCGTCAACGTTCAGGCTGGTATCCCACAGTAAACCATTGCGGTTCATCTGTTTGATATTGTTGAAGGTGAACTCTTTTTCACGGTAGACCGAGTATTCGTCCGGCACATCACGAATCAATGCCTGGCCGATCAGCGCCATATCACGCGCCGAGCTGTACTGGCCTTCAGCATCCAGGCCGTGCACGGTCTGGAAGTGGGTGTTTTTCAGACCCAACGCGCCAACGTAATTATTCATCAGGCTAACAAACGCATCCTGGCTGCCGGCAACGTAATCGGCCATCGCCACACAGGCATCATTCCCTGACTGCAACACGATACCGCGCGTCAGTTGAGAAACCGGTACGCGATCGCCTGGCTTCAGGAACATCAGTGACGAGCCTTTGAACACCGGATTACCGGTGGCCCATGCGTCTTTACCGACGGTGACGATATCATCGTTATGGATTTTGCCTGCTTTGACCGCCTGACCAATCACATAGCTGGTCATCATTTTGGTCAGACTGGCGGGATCGCGGCGCGCATCGGCGTTCTTTTCGGCCAGGACTTTACCTGAGTTGGCATCGATCAGCACATAAGCTTCAGCATCGATTTCCGGGACGCCCGGGATCATCGTCTTAAGGTTAACATCGTCCGCAAAGGCGGCATGGCTGAGAGAAAGGGCGACCAGTGATCCCACTGTCAGGCGTTTCAGAAAACGAGAGGGTTTCAGCGTATTCATGTTAAGGACTACAACATCCGTGGGCTAAGAGTGAAAAAAGTGCCTTACTATAGCAAACGCCCGATCGAGCGACATCTTGCTTTGCAAATCAGTTTCAGCAGTAAAGGTAACTGCCCGTAACATTACGGACGGGCAGTTGTAATAAATGAGCTCATTTGTGCTTCAGTGGTCAGGCGCTGTTGTAACGCAGCGGCTTCCGCCCGGCTGCTGTAACCGCCGAGTTGAATACGATAAACGTTGCCATTGGCTTCCACATTGCCGGGGACGCCAAAACGTTTACCCAGGCTGGTCGCCAGTTGACGGGCGCGCGCCGCATCATTGACCGCACCGACCTGAACGACATAACCACCGGCGGTATGCGTACTCTGAGGTGCAGCGCTGGCTGGAGCAGAAACCGATGCCGCGACAGGCGCAGCGGATGTTGCCTGCACAGGCGTGGCGGCCGGTTCACTGCCTTCCAGTACACCGTTTGCTAAAGGCTGAGGCGCGCCGAGGAAACCGCTGCTCTGCACCGGGGCACCGAGTCCACCGTTACTCTGCAGGGTGCTGTTATCGACTGCGCGAACATCCTGTGGCGCAGGTGCAGGCGTGGTATTGGCGCTGCCACCCATCATCACCATGCCACCGTTAAGATCCGGGCGCGCGGGCAGGGCGTAGCTCTGCTTCGCTACAGTAGTGCCAATGGTGCCGGGGCCGGAAACAGAACCATCCGGTGCGACTTTGATGTAATCCACGCGAACACGGGAATTATTCGAGATATTCAAACGGTCGCCTGCCGCGCGAGACAAGTCAATGATGCGGCCGGGGGTATACGGGCCACGGTCATTAACACGCACCACGATCTGGCGACCATTGGCGAGGTTAGTGACGCGCACATAGCTTGGCAGTGGCAGAGTAGGGTGTGCCGCAGTTAAGGCATCCGGGTCGTAAGCTTCGCCGATCGCTGTGCGATTACCTTGCGCTTCTGCACCGTACCAGGTGGCCAGTCCGACTTCGCTGAAGTTCGAAGGATCCTTGATTACGCGATAATTTTTACCATTAACGCTGTAATCCTGGCTGGTAGAAGGATTGATCGGTTCATAGCGCGGTTCAACGCCTGGGATTTCCACCACCGGGCCATTATAGGCCGGCTGCGGTGGCGCAGTATTATTCTGCTGTTCCGGTGCGGAACAGGCAGCCAGTACCAATGATGCCAGTGCAACCCCAAGCCAATCCTTACGCATGTGCAGCCTCTTAAACGCTTTTAGATAACATTTTTCGATGAGTATGGATCGACATCACGATGCCAAATCCGGCCATTAATACAATCAACGCCGACCCGCCGTAGCTCACCAGCGGCAGCGGAACACCGACCACGGGTAAGATACCACTTACCATACCAATGTTAACGAAAACATAGACGAATAAAATCAACATCAAACCACCGGCCATCACGCGACCAAAGGTGGTTTGCGCGCGCGCCGCAATAATCAGGCCGCGCAAAATCAGCAGCAGATACAGTACCAGTAACACTAATACGCCGACCAGGCCGAGTTCTTCTGCCAGTACCGCAAAGATAAAGTCGGTGTGACGTTCAGGCAAAAACTCCAGCTGTGACTGGGTGCCATGCAGCCAGCCTTTGCCACGTAAACCACCGGATCCAATCGCAATCTTGGACTGAATAATGTGATAACCGGCACCGAGCGGGTCACTCTCTGGATCGAGCAGCATCATCACACGGTCGCGCTGATAGTCATGCATCAGGAAGAACCACAGTACCGGAATAAAGGCCGCCACCAGCAGCACCGCCACGGCAATCAGCTTCCAGCTCATCCCCGACAGGAACAGCACAAACAGGCCGGACGCGGCGATCAGAATCGAGGTGCCGAGGTCAGGCTGTGCCGCCACTAACAGCGTCGGCATGAAGATCAACACCAGCGCAATGCCGGTATTTTTCAGCGTCGGTGGGCAGACATCGCGGTTAATAAAGCGTGCCACCATCAGCGGCACCGCTATTTTGGCTATCTCGGAGGGCTGGAAACGCACAAAGCCGAGATCTAGCCAGCGCTGCGCCCCTTTACTGATATGGCCAAAGGCATCCACCGCCACCAGTAATATCACGCAGACAATGTAGAGATAGGGCGCCCAGCTTTCATACACGCGCGGCGGCACCTGCGCCATCACCAGCATGATAATGATACCCATGGCAATCTGACCGAGCTTACGCTCCATCATGCCGGGATCCTGACCGCTGGCGCTCCAGATGACGATGGCGCTGTAAGCCAGTAGCGCAAGGATGATCAGCATAAACAGGGGATCGATATGGATACGCGTCCAGATCGATCTTTTCTGCGGACTATCGTTCATGGACATCTTTATTCACCTTCGTAGCCAGGCGGCGTCGGTGCGGCTTCAGGCAGCACAGTATTGTTGTCACCTAACATTATGTGGTCGAGAATCTGACGCATCACCGTACCCACTGCCGGGCCAGCACCGCCGTTCTCCAGAATCATGGTCACGGCAACGCGCGGTTTATCGTAAGGCGCGAATGCCGTCATTAACTTATGGTCACGCAAGCGTTCAGCAATTTTGTGCGCGTTATAGGTTTCGTTTTCTTTTAGACCGAATACCTGCGCAGTACCGGATTTCGCAGCGATTTTGTAAGGTGCATCAGCAAAACTTTTGTGCGCCGTCCCGTTCGCGCGGTTGGCCACGCCGTACATGCCATCTTTGGCGATTTCCCAATATCCCGAGTGGATGTCGCCAATCGGCGCATCCGGCGGCTGGCGATACGGCACCATGGCCTGACCTTCACGGGTGGCGCGCAGCAAATGCGGCACTTTGATAATGCCGTCATTAATCAGAATCATCATGGCTTTGTTCATCTGCACCGGCGTTGCAGTCCAGTAACCCTGGCCAATGCCCACCGGAATGGTGTCACCTTGATACCACGGCTTCTTAAAGCGCTTCAGCTTCCACTCACGCGTTGGCATGTTGCCGGGACTTTCCTGCGGCAAATCAATACCGGTGCGATGGCCATAGCCAAATTTGGTCATCCACTCTGACAGGCGATCAATGCCCATGTCGTAGGCGACCTGATAGAAGAAGGTATCGGCAGATTCTTCCAGCGATTTGGTGACATTCAGACGGCCGTGTCCCCATTTTTTCCAGTCGCGATAGCGTTTTTCCGAACCGGGTAACTGCCACCAGCCGGGGTCAAACAGGCTGGTATTGCGGTTAATCACCCCTGCACTCAGCGCAGAGACGGCAACATAAGGTTTCACCGTTGAAGCTGGCGGGTAGGATGCCTGTAACGCGCGGTTATACAGCGGACGGTTCTCATCGCTCAGCAGGGCTTTGTAATCCTTGCTGGAGATGCCATCGACAAACAGATTAGGGTCGTAGCTCGGTGTGGACACCAGCGCCAGAATTTCACCGGTGCGTGGATCGCTGACCACAACGGCGGCACGACTGCCGGCCAACAGGGTTTCGATGTATTGCTGCAGTTTCAGGTCGACGGTCAGATAGATATCGCGACCGGCCTGAGGGGATTGCTCGTGCAACTGGCGGATCACCCGGCCGCGGTTGTTCACTTCAACCTCTTCGTAGCCGGTTTTGCCATGCAGCACATCTTCGTAATAGTTCTCGATGCCCAACTTGCCGATATCATGCGTTGCCGCATAGTTAGGCCATTTACCTTCATCATCGAGGCGTTTAACGTCGCGGTCGTTAATTTTAGAGACGTAGCCCACTACATGCGTCAGCGTCTGACCGTAGGGATAATAGCGGCGCTGATAACCTTTCACTTCCACACCGGGGAAGCGGTACTGATTGACGGCAAAGCGCGCCACCTGCACTTCGTTGAGTGCGGTTTTTACCGGAATGGAGGTGAAACGGCGTGAGCGCTTACGCTCTTTTTCAAAGGCGTCGAGATCGTCGTCCGTCAGATCCAGCACCGGGCGCAGATCCTGCAGCGTCTGCTTCAGGTCATCGACTTTTTCGGGTACCAGTTCAGCCTGGTAAATGGTGCGGTTCAGCGCCAGCGGGACGCCATTGCGATCAAAGATGATGCCGCGGCTGGGCGCAACGGGCACCAGCTTGATGCGGTTCTCATTGGAACGGGTGCTGTAATCGTCAAAACGCAGAATTTGCAGATGATAGAGGTTGACCACCAGCACGCTGGAGAGCAGGAAAATGCCAACAAAAGCCACCAAAGCCCGGCGGACAAAGAGTTTCTGTTCGGCAGTGTAATCGCGAAAGGCGTTGCTCTGTAATTTCATCCGCTGCGTTTATTGTCTGGAGGTTGTCAGGCGTTTATTCACGGTGATAAGGATGATTCGTGGTGATGCTCCAGGCACGATACAGGCTTTCAGCGACCAGCACACGCACCAGCGGATGTGGCAGCGTCAACGTGGACAGCGACCAGCTCTGCTCGGCAGCGGCTTTACAGGCCGGCGCCAGTCCTTCCGGGCCGCCAATCAACAAGCTGACATCGCGGCCATCTTGTTTCCAGCGCTCAAGCTGTTGCGCCAGCTGTGGGGTTTCCCACGGCTGCCCTGGAATATCCAGCGTGACGATGCGGTTGCCTTTGCCGACGGCCGCTAACATCGCTTCACCCTCTTTTTCCAGGATGCGCTTGATGTCCGCGTTCTTGCCGCGTTTACCCGCAGGCACTTCGGTCAGTTCAAACGGCATATCCTTGGGGAAGCGGCGCAGATACTCCATGAAACCGGTCTGAACCCAGTCAGGCATTTTGGTGCCGACGGCCACAAGCTGCAGTTTCAAGGCTTAGCTCCAGAGCTTTTCCAGCTCATACAGCTGGCGGCTCTCTTCCTGCATCACGTGTACGATCACTTCGCCAAGATCAACGACGACCCAATCAGCGGCAGCTTTACCATCGACGCCTAGCGGTTTTAAACCCGCGGCACGGGATTCCTGAACCACGTGATCGGCGATCGAAACCACATGACGCGTCGACGTGCCGGTGCAGATGATCATGCAATCGGTGATGCTCGATTTGCCCTGAACATCAACAGCAATGATGTCCTGGCCTTTAATATCGTCAATCTTATCAATAACGAAATCTTGGAGTGCTTTACCTTGCAAAAGGTTCCCCTTAAAAACAGGTGATTACGAGAAGGCTGAATGCCCGGAAAACATAGCCTAAAATGAAGCGGCGCAGTATAGCACGCAACGATCAACCGCGATATAAGCCAGCGCGATCGATGTAGTCGATAACCGCATCGGGCAGCAGATCGGTGCAGGATTGCCCCAGGTGACGACGCTGGCGTATTTCCGTGGCGGAGATGTCAAACAGCGGCGTATCAGCCAGCCAGATATGGCCTGCCGGTGCTTGATGCAACTGTTCTGCGTGCTGTGCACGATGCGCATCCAGCCACTGCTGCATCTCAGGCGTTTCCATCTGCGTTGCATAGCCCGGTCGCTGGCACACCAACAGATGGCACAGAGAGAGGAGATCCTGCCAGCGATGCCATTTGGCTAACGTTAGCAGAGAATCTTGTCCGATGATAAACCCGAGGGGCTGTTCTGCACCGCGTTCCGCACGGAGTGCTTCAAGGGTTGCCACCGTCCATGACGGCGTATCCCGTTCCAGCTCGCGCGTATCAATATCAAACAGGGGGCGGGTCGCAATCGCGCAGCGCAGCATTTCCACGCGCTGCCGGGCACTGGCTTCAGGCTGTGGCCGATGCGGTGGCACGTTGTTGGGTAGTAGCGTGACCTTTTTCAGCCCTACCTGTTGCGCCAGCGCTTCCACCGGGCGCAGATGGCCAAAGTGGATAGGATCGAAGGTGCCGCCAAACAGCGCGTAAAGTTTAGACATCCGTAAAGCTTAGGGGAAAATCGCGGTGACACAGCAGCAGCGACAAGGTTTCAAGCTGCGGCCAAAGGTTTTGACCGTAATCCTGCTTCATGGTCAGCTCCAGTTCGGCGAGCAGATGGACGGCGCGTTGCAGACGACGTGCATCAAGGCGTTGCAGCGCATCGGTAAACAGTGCGCGACGGTTTTGCCAGATGCGCTGTTGATCCATTAGCGCACGCAAGCCCTGTTTACCCTGATTGCGCTGCAAATGCAGCAGCGTCAGTAAATCACGTTGCAGAGAACGCAGTAAAATCACCCCTTCAGCATCCTCTTTTTCCAGCTGATGCAGGATATGCAGGGCGCGCTTACTTTTGCCCGCCAGCAGGGCATCCACCCAGTGGAAAGGGGTAAAGTGCGCAGCGTCATTCACTGCGTCCTCTACCCGGGGCAGAGTGAGCTTGCCATCCGGCCACAGCAGTGACAGGCGTTCCAGCGCCTGCGCCAGCGCCAGCAGGTTGCCTTCATAGCAGTAGCACAGCAGTTGAATCGCCGCGTCATCAACACTCAACTTCATGGCTTTGGCGCGGCTCGCGACCCAGCGCGGCAGCTGCGTTTGTTCGGGCGTCTGGCAGGGAACCAGCACGGCATGAGCGCTGAGCGCTTTAAACCAGGCGCTGTTTTCCTGCGCTTTGGTCAGTTTTGCCATGCGCAGCACCAGCAGGATATCGCTGTGCAGCAGGCTGGCGAGTTTAACCAGTTGCTCGGCCATCGCTGCATTGGCACCGTTTTCTGGCAGTTGCAGCGTTAAGGTCTGGCGTTGAGTGAACAGGCTGAGTGCCTGACAGCTGGCAAAGATCGCATCCCACTCGGTTTGCGCATCAAGAGTGACACTGAAGTGTTCTTCAAAGCCTTGAGAAGATGAGGCCGCGCGAATGGCATCGGCACTTTCCTGAATCAGCAACGGTTCATTGCCGGTCAGAAAATAACAGGCGCGCAGCCCCTCACGAAGCTGCGCGCTCAGTTGTTCAGGATAAATCCTGATCATTGCAGACTGGTTGCTGACGAAGAGGGCACTTCTGGTGAATTCTCACCTGGTGCGATGATCTCCGGCTGTGGCAACGTGTCTTTGTTGCTTTCCTGCGCGGCATGAACCGTTAACAGTTTACGCACCAGTTGCTCGGCGGCACGCTGGCGCATCTCCTGCACGATCATGTCTTGCTCGGCATCCTTCGCCAGTGCGGCATTCGGGTTGTCGAAGAAAGAACGGTACACGGTGGTGCTGATCGGGTAGATGCCTTTGCCCGGGATCAGAACCTGCGCGGTCACTGTCATCACCAGTGAATACTCAGCAGTGGTGCCGCTGATAAACACTGACGCGGTATCACGCCCCAGCACTTCTGCACCTAAGCGCAGAGTCGGGTATTTGGCACTGGCCTGTTTGCTGTCATTAACAATGGTGACATCATTGATACGCAGTTGTTGGCGCACGGTGCGCGCCATTGGGCCATACGGATCGCCACTCTGGACGATCAGCGTTTTCATCTCGTTAGGCACCATGGTAGTGCCACGCGGGTGAAAACCACAGCCTGCGGTGATCATCACCGCAAGCAGGACAAACAGCCTGATAATCAGTTGTCGCACAGTTCCTCCTGAACTTAACCTACGACCAGGTTAAGCAGTTTGCCAGGGACATAAATCACTTTACGAAGTGTGACGCCTTCCAGATATTTCGCCACAATGTGCTCCTGCGCAGCACGCGCCTGAACCTGCTCCTGCGTAGCATCCGGCGCAACGGTAATCTTGCCGCGCACTTTGCCATTCACCTGTACAACGACCAGCAGTGAATCTTCCACCATCGCGGATTCATCCGCGACCGGCCAGCTGGCTTCATCGACACTACCTTCTCCGCCCAGCGCCTGCCACAGAACATAGCTGGCGTGCGGCGTGAACGGATAGAGCAGACGAACGACCGCCACCAGCGCTTCCTGCATCAGTGCGCGATCTTGATCGCTCTCCTGCGGGGCACGAGTCAGCTTATTCATCAACTCCATGATGGCAGCGATAGCGGTGTTGAATGTCTGGCGACGACCCACGTCATCGGCCACCTTGGCGATGGTTTTGTGCAGATCGCGACGCAGCGCTTTCTGATCGTCGTTCAGTGCATTGAGGTCCAGCGCCACGGTGGCACCTTTCGCTACGTGTTCGTAGGCCAGTTTCCACACGCGCTTCAGGAAGCGGTTCGCACCTTCTACACCCGATTCCTGCCATTCCAGCGTCATTTCTGCTGGTGAAGCAAACATCATGAACAGACGCACGGTATCGGCACCGTAACGTTCAACCATCAGCTGTGGATCGATGCCGTTGTTTTTCGACTTGGACATCTTGCTCATGCCGGCATAAACCACTTCGCGGCCTGCGTTGTCGACAGCCTTAACAATACGACCTTTTTCATCGCGCTCAACGCTAACATCAACCGGAGAAACCCAGTTACGCTCGCCGTTCGCGCCGGTGTAATAGAACGCATCGGCCAGAACCATACCCTGACACAGCAGACGTTTGGCTGGCTCATCAGAGTTCACCAGGCCCGCGTCACGCAGCAGCTTGTGGTAGAAGCGGAAATACATCAGGTGCATGATGGCGTGTTCGATACCACCGACATACTGATCTACCGGCAGCCAGTAGTTCGCAGCGGCAGGATCCAGCATGCCTTCGTTGTAATTGGCACAGGTGTAACGCGCGTAATACCAGGATGATTCCATAAAGGTGTCAAAGGTATCGGTTTCGCGCAGCGCTGGCTGGCCGTTAACTGTGGTTTTCGCCCACTCAGGATCGGCTTTGATCGGGCTGGTGATACCGTCCATCACCACATCTTCTGGCAGAATCACTGGCAGCTGATCTTCTGGCGTTGGCATCACGGTGCCGTCTTCCAGTGTCACCATTGGAATTGGCGCGCCCCAATAACGCTGACGGGACACACCCCAGTCACGCAGACGATAGTTGACTTTACGCACACCGACGCCTTTCGCCGCCAATGCATCAGCAATGGCGTTGAAGCCCGCCTGATGATCCAGACCGTTGAACTCACCCGAGTTGAACAGCGCGCCTTTATCGGTCATCGCCGCTTCGCTCAGATCAGGCGTTGAACCATCCAGATTCAGGATTACTGGTTTGATGTTCAGGTTGTACTTAGTCGCGAACTCCCAGTCACGCTGGTCATGGCCTGGAACAGCCATCACTGCGCCGGTGCCGTATTCCATCAGGACAAAGTTAGCGACCCAGACTGGGATCTCTTCGCCCGTCAGCGGATGGATAGCAAACAGGCCGGTGGCCATGCCTTTCTTCTCCATCGTCGCCATATCTGCTTCAGCCACTTTGGTGGTGCTGCATTCTGCGATGAAGTCAGACAGCGCAGGGTTGCTGGCCGCAGCCTGGCGTGCAAGTGGGTGGCCAGCTGCCACAGCAACGTAGGTGGCACCGAGGAAGGTGTCCGGACGTGTGGTGTAAACCGTTAATTTCTCTTCGCTGTACGCTACATCGAAGGTGATTTCCACGCCCTCAGAACGGCCAATCCAGTTACGCTGCATGGTCTTGACCGTTTCAGGCCAGTCTTCCAGCTTATCCAGATCGTTGAGCAGTTCTTCCGCGTAAGCGGTGATTTTCACGAACCACTGAGGAATCTCTTTGCGCTCAACTTTGGTGTCACAGCGCCAGCAGCAGCCGTCGATAACTTGTTCGTTAGCCAGTACGGTTTGGTCATGCGGGCACCAGTTCACCGCTGAGGTCTTTTTATAGACCATGCCTTTTTCATACAGCTTGGTGAAGAACCACTGTTCCCAGCGATAGTACTCTGGCTGGCAGGTCGCCAATTCGCGGCTCCAGTCATAGCCAAAGCCCAGCAGTTTGAGCTGGTTCTTCATATATTCGATGTTGTCATAAGTCCATGGTGCGGGCGCGGTGTTGTTTTTTACCGCAGCGCCTTCGGCTGGCAGTCCAAACGCATCCCAGCCAATCGGCTGCAGGACATTTTTACCCAGCATGCGCTGATAGCGCGCAATCACATCGCCGATGGTGTAGTTACGCACGTGGCCCATGTGTAGGCGGCCAGAAGGATAGGGCAGCATAGAAAGGCAGTAGTATTTCTCTTTGCCTTCCTGCTCGGTCACTTTAAAGGTTTCGTTTTCGTCCCAGTGCTGTTGGACGCGGGATTCTATCTCTTCCGGGCGGTATTGCTCTTGCATGGCTGCCTGTGGTCCTTTATGAAAATCGTTAACCCTGAATAGTTCACGTCACAGGCAGGCGGCAAAGGTGTGAATACGCTCGCGCTTAACGAAGTAAGCGACGGCGTGAACACGTGCAGCCAACGCACCTGCGACTTGAAGTATGACGGGTTCGCATACATTTAGATCCGCATAGCATACCCATAAGGCTCTTCCTCAACAACATTTCACGCCCCGGCTGAGCGGATTTCTACTCAATGCGCCGCCGCTTTCACCCTTTTGCGATTTACTCCGCTTTCGTCACGGCAAATATGACAGAACAGCTAAACTTACTATCAGCTATTCCCGCGGAAAGGAGAACAAAATGAATAACGTGGCGCAGGAGTATCGTGCAACGATAGCGGCATTAACCCAGCGGCTGGAGCAGGGCGAGCGTGATGTTGATGCCCTGGTCGCTGAGGCACGGCAGGAGTTATTAGCGAAAAAGACGCTGACCTCTTCTGAAGTGAATGAGGTGATGCGGGCGGTCAGGCGTGATTTACATGAGTTCGCGCTCAGCTATCAGGAATCTTCAGATGTGCTCGGTGACTCCGTATTTTTGCGCGTCATTCGCGAGAGCGTATGGAAAGAACTGGCGGATATCACGGACAAAAGCCAGTTAGAGTGGCGCGAGGTGTTTCAGGATCTACGACATCACGGTGTTTATCAAAGCGGTGAAGTGGTGGGGTTGGGTAACCTGGTGTGTGAGAAGTGCGGTTTTACCCGGGCGATCTATACACCGGAGAGCTTAACGCGCTGCCCGGAGTGTGGGCACGATCATTTCCAGCGTCAGCCTTTTGAGCCTTGATTTGCGGAAAATCGCGCCGCTGCGTGATTAATGGGGAAACCCCATCCATACAGCGGCGCAATTGAGAGCGCTAATTAATGCAGGATCTTCGCGAGGAAGTCTTTTGCGCGGTCGGACTGCGGGTTATTAAAGAAGTCATCTTTGTTAGTGTCTTCGACAATTTTCCCTTCATCCATAAAGATCACGCGATTGGCCACTTTGCGCGCAAAGCCCATCTCGTGCGTCACCACCATCATGGTCATGCCTTCGTTCGCCAACTCCACCATGACGTCCAGCACTTCGTTGATCATCTCTGGATCGAGCGCAGATGTCGGTTCGTCAAACAGCATCGCGATGGGGTCCATACAGAGCGCGCGGGCAATCGCTACACGCTGTTGCTGGCCGCCCGAGAGCTGTCCAGGGAACTTCTCCGCATGCGCAGCCAGACCAACACGCGTCAGCAGCTTGAGACCTTTCTCACGCGCAGCGGCTTTATCTCGCTTTAACACTTTGACCTGCGCCAGCACCAGGTTATCGACAATGCTGAGGTGCGGGAACAGTTCGAAGTGCTGGAACACCATACCGACTTTGCTGCGCAGTTGTGCCAGGTTGGTTTTCTTGTTGTTCACTTCGGTACCGTTAACCTGAATGCTGCCTTCCTGCACCGGTTCCAGACCGTTCACCGTTTTAATCAAGGTTGACTTACCTGAGCCGGACGGTCCACAGACCACCACCACTTCACCTTTTTTTACTTCGGTGGAGCAGTCGGTCAGCACCTGAAAGTGACCATACCACTTAGAAACATTTTTCAGGCTAATCATTTAAACCGTCCTCTTTCTTTTCAGATAGCTAACCAACAGCGAAGCGCTCAGGCTGATCACAAAATAGACCAGACCGGCAAACAGAACCATTTCAACCTGGGTACCGTCACGCTCGCCAATCGTCGAGGCGGTACGGAAGAAGTCAGCCAGGCTTAACACATACACCAGCGACGTATCCTGGAACAGCACAATGCCCTGCGTCAGCAGCAGTGGCACCATGGCGCGGAACGCCTGCGGTAGGATGATCAATTTCATTGATTGCCAGTGCGTCATACCCAACGCGAGCGCAGCATTCGACTGTCCGCGTGAGATGCTCTGGATACCCGCTCGGATGATTTCCGAATAATAGGCCGCTTCAAACAGTGCAAAAGCAATCATGGCGGAAATCAGGCGAATGTCAGTTTTGGGGGAAAGTCCCAATACCTGTTGCAGTAATGCAGGCACCACCAGATAGAACCACAGCAGCACCATCACCAGCGGGACGGATCGGAACAGGTTGACGTACAGCTTAGCGAACCAGCGAATCGGCGCGAACGGCGACAGACGCATCACGGCCAGAATGGTGCCCCAGATAATGCCGAACACCACGGCGACGGCGGTAATCTTGAAGGTGATGATCAAGCCATTCCACAAATAGGGCAGGCTGGGAGGAATCGAACTCCAGTCAAACTCGTACATTATTTGCCTCCCAGATTGCCGGGCAGGCGAATTTTACGTTCTACCAAACTCATAATCAGCATGATCACCAGGTTAATACCCACGTAAGCCAGGGTAATGGCGGTGAAAGATTCATAGGCGTGCGCCGAGTAGTCGAGCAACTTACCTGCCTGCGCCGCCATATCCACCAGACCAATGGTCGAAGCGATGGCAGAGTTTTTCACCAGGTTCAGCATTTCCGAGGTCATCGGCGGCACAATCACGCGATAGGCATTCGGCAGCAGCACGTAGCGATAAGTTTGTGGCAGCGTCAGCCCCATCGCCAACCCTGCGTTTTTCTGACCGCGTGGCAATGATTGAATCGCGGCACGTACCTGTTCACAAACGCGCGCAGCAGTGAACAAGCCGAGGCAAATGGTTGAGGAAACGAAGAACTGAATATTGGGGTCCAGTTCTGCTTTAAACCACATCCCCAGTTTTTCGCCAACCAGTTCTGGCGCCACCAGATACCAGAAGAAGAACTGGACGATCAGTGGGATATTACGAAACAGTTCCACGTAGCAGGTACCAATGGTCGACAGCAGTCGATTGGGTACGGTACGCAGAATGCCAAAGAAGGAACCTACCAGGAAGGCGATAATCCAGGCGCAGCAGGAAACCGCAACGGTAACCTGAAATCCGGACCACAGCCAGCCGAGGTAAGTCGTATTGCCGAACGGGGCCTGTTGTAAAAAGATGCCCCAGTTCCAATCGATACCCATAACGAGCTCCGGTAAAAAAAGGGTAGCGAGGCTACCCATAAGATTGTTGAGCGGTGTCTTGCGTCCTGCTTCAGGGGAACGACCTGTTGCAGTCTGTCTGTCCGCACCGCGTGTTCAGCAATCGAGAGGGCAGCCTAACTGCCCTTGTTTTCATTGTTAATTCAGAGTGCTTTATCGTTTGGTGCTTTGAACAGCGCCTGCATGTCAGAAGACAGCTCGAAGTTCATGTTCAGATTCTTCGGTGGGATTGGCTGTTTGAACCAGGTATCGAACCACTTAGCGGCTTCACCCGAGGTCTGCGCTTTCGCGATGGTTTCATCCATCAGCTGTTTGAACTGCGGGTCTTCTTTACGCAGCATACAGCCGTAGGCTTCTTTCGACTGAGGTGTGCCAGTGATCTGCCAGTCGTCTGGTTTCTTCGCTTTAGCACGTTCACCCGCCAGCAGCGCGTCATCCATCATGAAGGCCACGGCACGACCGGTTTCCAGCGTACGGAAAGAATCGCCATGGTCTTTGGCGCTGATGATGCGCATATCCATTTTCTTCTCGTCGTTCAGCTTGTGCAGCAGAACTTCAGAAGTGGTACCAGAGGTCACGACAACGGTTTTGCCTTTCAGGTCCGCGAAATCTTTGATATCGCCACCCTTTTTCACCAGCAGACGCGTACCGATGATGAAGACGGTATCGGAGAATGCGGCTTGCTGCTGACGTTCCAGGTTGTTGGTGGTAGAACCACATTCAAAATCGTAAGTGCCGTTTTGCAGCAGTGGAATACGGTTCTGAGAGGTGATCGGCAGCATTTTTACTTGCAGATCAGGCTTGTTCAGCTTGGCTTTGATCGCCGCTACGATGGCGTTTGAGTAGTCTTGTGAATAGCCAACCACTTTTTGCTGGTTGTCGTAGTAAGAAAAGGGAACTGATGACTCACGATGCCCAACGACGATCACGCCGCTATCATTAATTTTTTTCAGGGTGCCGGTGAGATCTTCCGCCTGGGCCGCTCCCGCTGCTGCTCCCAACAGCAGAAGAGATAATGCCACTTTGCGTGTCTGCATGTTCCTACTCCTTTGAATGGATGTTGCGCAGAACATAAACTGCGCAGATTGTGATGTTGTGTGTATTTCGTGCTGCTTTTTTAGTTATCCCTTAGCGCAACTGCGCGCAGGATAGTGATTAACATAGCGAATTGTTAACGCAATGAAACAAAAAAGTTTGTTTTTTGCGAGCCGCTCCGCACCATTAAGAGGCAATAAAAAGCCATTGCGCCGTTTCGGTGCGTGTCAGTGCCAAATAATAGTGCGTGAACATGGCATTACGCTGACAAAACGCTGATGTTGAGAAAATCACTGAAATAAATAGCAATGATCGTGCCAGCACGGTGAAATGCGTGAAAAAGCCAGCAGAGAATCTGGTAAAGCGTAGCCGATGGGAGCGGAAAACAGCGCAAAAAAAAGGCGAAGTGAGCACTTCGCCTGTCAGAATGTGATCGGAGTGTCAGTGGCGGCGACGAATAATCGCCAGGACGATGCCGATTAACGTCAGAATCCATACCGGCCAGATGCCTGCTTTGGCATAAGGGGTCTCACCAGTGGTGGGTGTTACCCTGGCTTCCAGCACGTCACGCGTGAACTGCGGGATCTCTTTTTCAACCTCGCCGTTGGCATTCACCACCGCCGTGACACCGTTATTGGTGGATCGCAACAGCGGACGGCCCAATTCCAGTGCACGCATACGCGCCATCTGGAAATGCTGCCAGGGGCCGATGGAGTGACCAAACCAGGCGTCGTTAGATACGGTCAGCAGGAAGTTGGTATTAGGACGGAAGTTGGCTCGTACCTGCTCGCCCAACACAATCTCGTAGCAGATGGCGCTGGTAAGATCATAACCCGCCACCTTCAACTGCGGCTGTACATAGGCACCACGGCTAAACGACGACATTGGCAGATCGAAGAACGGCGCCAGCGGACGCAGCAGATCTTCCAGCGGCACAAACTCCCCGAACGGCACCAGATGGTTTTTCTGATATCGGTTATGGCTTTGATAGCTGTAAGGCTGCTCGCCGCCCAGCACAATCACGGAGTTGTAATCGTGGTAGCGGTTATCCCCTTCAACGCGTGAATCGACAATCCCGGTAATTAGCGAGCTGCCGCGCTCGCGCAGTTCGGCATCCAGCGCTTTGAGGAACGGCTGCTGATTGCTTTCAAGGTCGGTAATCGCCGATTCCGGCCAGATAATGATGGGCGCTTTGCCCATATAAGGCTGGCTGTAAGAGGTGTACACACGCAACGTATTAAGCAACTGCTGTGGGTTCCACTTCATCGACTGGGGAATGTTGCCTTGCACCATCGCCACGTCCACGCTGCGTTCCGGCAGCGGCTGATACCACTGCAACATGCGCAGTGGCCATGGCAGCAGCAACAATACCGCGGCCGCCACCAGGCTCTTCACCGTACGATGATAAAGCGCATGCACCAGCAGACCGGCGATCACCATTAACAGGAAAGTGATGGTTTCAACGCCCGCCAGCGGCGCAAGGCCTTTGAGCGGACCGTCGATCTGGCTGTAGCCGAACTGCAGCCACGGGAATCCGGTCAGGATCCAGCCACGCAGAAATTCGCTGATTTGCCACAATGCCGGTGCCGCCAGCACCAGACGCCACAAGGTCGCACGTGGCCACAGGCGATTAAGCACCGCCGCAAACAGCATCGGATAAATCGCCAGGTAAGCGGCCAGCAATATCACCAGGAAGACGTTAACCGGGCCAGGCATACCACCAAAGGTGGCGATGCTGACGTAAACCCAGTTAATGCCACTGCCGAACAGCCCAAAGCCCCAGACGAAGCCAATCGCGGCGGCTTGAGGGCTGCGGCGATCCAGTAGCAACAGTTGCAGTCCCGCCAGGGAAACTAATGCGGCAGGCCAAAAATCATAGGGAGAAAAGGAAAGGGTGCCAACGGCACCCGCAATCAAAGCCAGCAGCAGGCGAACCCGCTGCTGCGAGTAGAGAGAGGCTAAAGCCATAAAATTATTCGTCTTCCAGTTGCGGTTGTGGAGAGTCTTCCGGAATTTTCACATGCACCTGGATGATACGGCGGCTGTCGGCCATCGCGACTTTGAATTGGTAACCATCAATGTCGATGCTCTCACCGCGCGCGGGAAGGTGGCCGAATCCCTGCATCACCAGACCGCCAATGGTATCCACTTCATCATCACTGAAGCTGGTACCAAATACCTCGTTAAAATCCTCGATAGGCGCAAGCGCACGTACGGTATAGGTATGGCGGTTTAACTGACGGATATCACGATCTTCTTCATCGTCATATTCATCTTCAATTTCACCGACAATCAATTCGAGGATATCTTCAATCGTGACTAGCCCGGAAACGCCACCGAATTCGTCAATGACAATCGCCATATGATAGCGCTGGGAACGGAACTCTTTCAGCATGCGGTCAACACGCTTACTTTCAGGCACGACAACGGCGGTGCGCAGCACTTTCTCAATGCTGAAAGGTTCAGACGCGCTGCTCATAAACGGCAGCAGGTCTTTGGCCATCAAAATGCCTTCGACGTGGTCTTTATCTTCGCTGATCACCGGGAAGCGTGAGTGGGCGGAATCAATAATGACCGCAAGGCACTCTTCAAGGCTTTGGTTGCGTTTAAGGGTGATCATCTGGGAGCGCGGGATCATGATGTCACGCACGCGCTGCTCGGCAATATCCAGCACCCCTTCGAGCATGTCGCGGGTGTCCTGGTCGATCAGCTCTTTTTGCTCAGAATCGCGGATCAGTCCCAGTAGCTCATCACGGTTTTTGGGTTCACCGTGAAAAAGTTGGTTAATTAACAGGGAGAAAAATCCCTTTTTACTACTGGGTGCGTCGCTGTTTTGAGAATGGTCGTCGCTCATGGCGTTTTTATTTCGTTCTCTCTGGTGAGGGAAAGGAACTGCTGGCATCCGCGCCAGCAGCGCAATAACCTGAACCTAAGGGGATCAGGCGTCTTCTTTCTCCGAAATGTACGGGTCAGGATAACCAAGAGCAAGCATTATCTCGGTCTCCAGCGCCTCCATTTCTTCGGCTTCTTCATCTTCAATATGGTCATAGCCCAGCAGGTGTAGCGTGCCGTGGACTACCATATGCGCCCAGTGGGCTTCAACGGTTTTGCCTTGTTCTTCCGCTTCTTGCTCAACAACCTGACGACAAATAATCAGATCGCCCAGCAGTGGCAGCTCAATCCCTGGTGGCGCTTCAAACGGGAAAGAGAGCACGTTGGTCGGCTTATCCTTACCGCGATAAGTCAGATTAAGCTCATGACTTTCTGCTTCATCCACCAGACGGATGGTGACTTCACTTTCCGGCTGGAAAGGCGTCACGGCGGCTTCGAGCCAGCGCTGGAAAGCAGGTTCGGCTGGCAGGCCATTTTCATCGGCACAGGCCAACTGTAAATCTAAAATCACCGCGCTCATGAAGGCTCCTGCGGGCTGGATGGGGCGGCAAGTTGAGACGCTAGCGTTTCACGCTTGCGCTCTTCTGCCAGTTTGTCACGGCGCTTCTGATCGGCTTCTTCCCACGCTTCATAAGCATTCACGATGCGTGCGACAACCGGATGACGCACCACGTCTTCGCTGTGGAAAAAGTTAAAACTGATTTCATCGACTTCCGCCAAAACCTCAATGGCATGACGCAGGCCGGATTTGGTGCTGCGCGGCAGGTCAATCTGTGTGACGTCACCGGTGATCACCGCTTTGGAGTTGAAACCGATACGTGTCAGAAACATCTTCATCTGCTCGATGGTGGTGTTCTGACTTTCATCGAGAATCACAAAGGCGTCATTGAGTGTGCGGCCGCGCATGTAAGCGAGCGGAGCCACTTCAATCACATTGCGCTCCATCAGCTTTTCCACGCGCTCAAAGCCGAGCATTTCAAACAAGGCATCGTAGAGCGGACGCAGGTAAGGATCGACTTTCTGGCTCAGGTCACCCGGCAGGAAGCCCAGTTTTTCGCCGGCCTCTACCGCAGGGCGCGTCAGCAAAATACGGCGGATTTCCTGACGTTCCAGGGCATCAACGGCAGCGGCCACCGCCAGATAGGTTTTACCGGTACCGGCTGGACCCACACCGAAGGTGATGTCATGGTCGAGGATATTAGCCACATACTGCGCCTGGTTTGGCGTACGGGGTTTAATCACACCGCGCTTGGTTTTGATGTGAATCGCCTTACCAAACTCCGGCACGCTTTCGGCGGTTTGCTCCAGTACACGGCTCTCTTTGATCGCCAGATGCACCTGGTCCGGTTCAATATCCGGGATTTGGCCACGCACTGGCGCAGTACTCACGTACAGGTCACGCAGAATGTTGATGGCTGCGTCAACGCTGAGCGATCGGCCCACCAGTTTGAAATGGTTGTCCCGGCGGTTGATTTCGACACCGAGGCGTTTTTCCAGCTGCTTCACATTGTCATCAAACGGACCGCACAGGCTCATCAGTCGGCGGTTATCAGCCGGTTCAAGGACGATTTCACGAGTTTCGATATTCAAATGAATCCTTTGGGTCACTCAGGGCCAGTTGAAGAAGGTGTATCCAATGCTCCATCACAGATTGAGCATCTATACGGAATTATTTATGGGGCAAGGCCCGGCTGCAAGTTACAGAAGCGATATTTGGGCGTTGCAGGTGGAATGCAAGGGGCGCGGGATGAAACAGGCGGCAGCACCTTGTGCACTGCCGCGCAAAGTTGGAGTATCAAGGCTGGTAAAGACCGACACCGATGTCATTTTCACGGCGCGTGCGGGCTATCACCGCATCGGGGCTGAGGCTGACACGCAATGCCATTTCATCTTCAGTGCGGATCAGTTTGCCACGCAGCGAGTTGGCATGGACATCGACAATTTCCACGTCAACAAACTTACCGATCATCTCAACAGGCGCTTCGAAGTTCACCACGCGGTTGTTGTCGGTGCGTCCGGTCAGTTCCATGACATTTTTACGTGAGATGCCTTCTACCAGCACACGCTGTGTGGTGCCGAGCATGCGGCGGCTCCACGCCATCGCCTGCTGATTGAGGCGATCCTGCAGAATATACAGGCGCTGCTTTTTCTCTTCTTCCGAAACATCGTCAGGCAAATCAGCGGCAGGCGTACCTGGACGGGCCGAGTAGATAAAGCTGAAGCTGACATCGAAATTCACGTCGCCCACCAGTTTCATCGTCTGCTCAAAATCCTGCTGCGTTTCGCCAGGGAAACCAATGATGAAGTCTGAACTCATCTGAATATCAGGACGTGCTTTCTGCAGCTTGCGGACGATGGCTTTATATTCCAGCGCGGTGTGCGCACGCTTCATCAGCGTCAGGATACGATCGGCACCGCTCTGAACGGGCAAGTGCAGGAAGCTCGCCAGCTCTGGCGTGTCACGGTAGACATCAATAATGTCATCAGTGAATTCAATCGGATGGCTGGTGGTAAAGCGGATGCGGTCGATGCCATCAATGGCCGCCACCAGACGCAACAGTTCCGCGAAGCTGCAGAGCTGGTCATCAAAGGTCGTGCCGCGATAGGCGTTGACGTTTTGGCCCAGTAAATTCACTTCTCGCACGCCCTGCGCAGCCAGTTGCGCGATTTCCAACAGAATATCGTCACATGGACGGCTCACTTCCTCGCCTCGGGTGTAAGGCACCACGCAGAAAGTACAGTATTTGTTACAGCCTTCCATAATGGAGACAAAGGCCGTCGGGCCTTCTGCACGCGGTTCTGGCAGACGGTCAAATTTCTCGATTTCCGGGAAGCTGATGTCAATCACCGGGCTTTTCGTCCCGCGCACCTGATTCAGCATCTCTGGCAAGCGATGCAGCGTCTGTGGACCAAATACAATATCCACGCAATTGGCGCGTTCACGCAGGCGTTCACCTTCCTGCGAAGCGACACAGCCGCCGACGCCAATAATCACGTCAGGATTTATCGCTTTCAATTTCTTCCAGCGTCCTAACAGCGCGAAAACCTTCTCCTGCGCCTTCTCACGGATCGAGCAGGTGTTGAGCAGCAGGACATCCGCCTCTTCAGCGTCCTCGGTCAGGGTGTAACCGTGCGTGCTGTTCAGCAGATCGGCCATCTTTGATGAATCGTACTCATTCATCTGACAGCCCCAGGTTTTAATATGCAGTTTTTTGGTCATCGAACTAGCCATTGATTCAGAGCAGGGAAGTGCAGGGCGCGTATTGTAATGCTTTGCTGCTGTTGTGACCAGCACAGCAGGGTCTGAGATTGTGCAGCAAATTTCCGGTACACTTTATCTATCAACGTGATGACGTGAGCTATCACGACAAGCAGAAGGATTAGAGTCAATGCAGGATTCACATTTTGATGTGGTGGTGGTGGGCGGCGGTATGGTCGGTGCCGCGCTGGCTTGTGGACTGGCACAGCAGAAATTTCGTGTGGCGGTGATTGAACGTGCCGAACCCGCTGCGTTTGATGCAGAAAGCCCGCCCGATGTCCGCATTTCCGCGATTGGAGCCTCGTCGGTAGCACTGCTGCGTCAGTTGAATGTGTGGGAACGCGTGCTGGCGATGCGCTGTGCGCCTTATCGCAAGCTCGAAACCTGGGAGTGGCAAAGTGCACATGTGACCTTTGATGCTGCCTCGCTGGGCTTGCCAGAGCTGGGATATATGGTGGAAAACAGCGTGCTGCAACGTGCGCTGTGGGAAAAGATGCAGGAAGAGGGGATCACGCTGATTTGTCCCGCCAGCCTGCAGCAGCTTCAATCGCATCGTGGCGGCTGGCAGGTCCAGCTGGATAATGGTACCACGCTGGATACGCGGCTGGTGGTTGGCGCGGATGGCGCCAACTCGCGCGTGCGCCAGCTGGCGGGAATTGGCGTCCGTGGCTGGCAATACGCGCAGTCCTGCATGCTGATTAGCGTCGAATGTGAGCATGATGCGGGAGATTCGACCTGGCAGCAATTTACGCCAGAGGGGCCACGTGCTTTTCTGCCGCTGTTTGATCGCCACGCTTCTCTGGTGTGGTATGACGCACCGGCGCGTATTCGCCAGCTACAGGCAATGCCATTGTCACAGCTTGAAAAAGAGATTCACGCCCACTTCCCGGCACGCGTTGGGCGGGTTCAGGTCAAGAAAGCAGCCTCATTCCCGTTGGTTCGTCGCCACGCGACGCGCTATGTTTTGCCTGGATTGGCGCTGGTGGGGGATGCAGCACACACCATCAATCCCCTTGCCGGACAGGGCGTAAACCTCGGGTATCGCGATGTTGATGCGTTGATCAATACGTTGGTGGAGGCGCGCAGCCAGGCTCAGTTATGGTCATCGGATGCGGTGTTAAAGCGCTATCATCGTCAACGCTATAACGATAATTTGCTAATGCAGGGTGGGATGGATCTGTTCTATTTTGCCTTTAGCAACACGCTGGCCCCATTGCGTTTTGTGCGTAATCTGGGATTGATTGCAGCGGAGAATGCCGGAGCGCTGAAACGTAAGGCGCTGAAGTACGCGTTGGGCTTATAGATGGCAGAGCGTCGCAGGGCGCTCCTGGCATTTTCCCGGATGCAGAAAACAATAAAGCCCGCAAAAGCGGGCTTTATTGTGCAATTTGGCTGGGGTGCAGGGATTCGAACCCCGGAATGCTGGTATCAGAAACCAGAGCCTTACCGCTTGGCGACACCCCAATAATGCGTTTTCAAATTGTCTTTAATTGGCTGGGGTGCAGGGATTCGAACCCCGGAATGCTGGTATCAGAAACCAGAGCCTTACCGCTTGGCGACACCCCAATTAATGGCGTTACAAATTATCTTTAATATGGCTGGGGTGCAGGGATTCGAACCCCGGAATGCTGGTATCAGAAACCAGAGCCTTACCGCTTGGCGACACCCCAAAAATTTGGTGGCTACGACGGGATTTGAACCTGTGACCCCATCATTATGAGTGATGTGCTCTAACCAGCTGAGCTACGTAGCCTGAGTTTACTGCTTACTGCATCCGATAATGGCTGGGATACCTGGATTCGAACCAGGGAATGCCGGTATCAAAAACCGGTGCCTTACCGCTTGGCGATATCCCATTTGTCGACTCGCATCCACGAGTAAATATCGGATTGGCTGGGGTACCTGGATTCGAACCAGGGAATGCCGGTATCAAAAACCGGTGCCTTACCGCTTGGCGATACCCCATCCGGCTGCCGAAGACTGAAATGGTGCGGGAGGCGAGACTTGAACTCGCACACCTTGCGGCGCCAGAACCTAAATCTGGTGCGTCTACCAATTTCGCCACTCCCGCGAAAAGATGGTGGCTACGACGGGATTTGAACCTGTGACCCCATCATTATGAGTGATGTGCTCTAACCAGCTGAGCTACGTAGCCATCTTTTTTCGCTAACCTTCATCGGCGTTGCGGGGCGCATTATGCGTATTGAGCTTTGTAGCGTCAACAAGTTTTTTGCCGTTTTTTGCCTTAAAACGCCTGTTTGACTGGCTTGTAACCAGGGTGGCGATTTATTCAGCAGTTTTCTATCGTCACATCGACGATGAAAACAAAAAGGGGCCTTTACAGACCCCTTATCCTACTCATTCACAAGCTTATTTGTAGGCGGACTGATGCACGCCGACAGCACGACCAGATGGGTCATCCATGTTTTTGAAAGCTTCATCCCACTCAATCGCTTTGGCAGATGAACAGGCAACAGATGGACCGCCCGGAACACACTCTGCTGCACTGGCAATCGGGAACAGCTCTTCAAAGATTTCGCGGTACAAATACGCTTCTTTCGAGTTCGGCGTGTTGTACGGGAAACGGAAGTGCGCGGTAGACAACTGCTGATCGGTGATCTGCTTCGCGGCCACTTCTTTCAGGCTATCGATCCAGCTGTAGCCTACGCCATCAGAGAACTGCTCTTTCTGACGCCATGCCACGCTTTCCGGCAGGTAAGAAGAGAAGCATTCACGCAGAATGTGTTTCTCCATTTTGCCGTTGCTGCCGCACATTTTGTCTTCCGGGTTGATGCGCATCGCCACATCAAGGAATTTCTTATCGAGGAACGGTACGCGCGCTTCAACGCCCCATGCCGACATCGCTTTGTTGGCACGCGCACAGTCAAACATGTGCAGCGCCAGCAGTTTACGCACGTTCTCTTCGTGGAATTCCTGAGCGTTAGGTGCTTTGTGGAAATACAGGTAACCACCAAACACTTCGTCCGCACCTTCACCAGACAGCACCATTTTGATGCCCATTGCCTTGATTTTACGCGACATCAAATACATCGGCGTAGAGGCGCGAATGGTGGTGACGTCATAGGTTTCGATGTGGTAAATCACATCGCGAATCGCATCCAGACCTTCCTGCACGGTGAAGTGAATCTCGTGGTGCACGGTGCCCAGATGTTCCGCCACTGATTTGGCCGCTTTCAGATCAGGTGAGCCTTCCAAACCTACCGCAAAAGAGTGCAGCTGTGGCCACCAGGCATCACTTTTATCTTCATCTTCCACACGTTTTGCCGCAAAGCGCTTCGTCACGGCAGAAATGATAGAGGAGTCGAGGCCGCCAGACAGCAGCACGCCATAAGGCACGTCAGACATCAGGTGGCTTTTCACTGACTCTTCCAGTGCATGCTTCAGGCCCGCAGCGTCAGTGGTGTTCTCAGCAACGGCAGCGAAATCCATCCAGTCACGCTGCCAGTAACGACGGATTTCGCCATCGCTGCTGCACAAGAAGCTTCCCGGCGGGAATTCTTTGATGGTGCGGCAAACCGGCACCAGCGCTTTCATTTCAGAGGCGACAAACAGGTTGCCGTGCTCATCGTTGCCCATGTACAGCGGGATAATCCCGATGTGGTCACGGCCAATCAGATACTGCTGCTTCACGCTGTCCCACAGAATAAAGGCGAACATACCTTGCAGATCATCGAGGAAATCGAGACCTTTTTCTTGATACAGCGCGAGGATCACTTCGCAGTCAGAACCGGTCTGGAACGCATAACGATCGCTCAGTTCAGCACGCAAAGCCTGATGGTTGTAGATCTCACCGTTCACGGCCAGTACGTGGGTGTGGTCAGCGTTGTACAGCGGCTGTGCGCCGTTGTTGACGTCAACAATCGACAGGCGCTCATGCACCAGAATGGCTTTGTCATCGGCATACACGCCAGACCAATCCGGTCCACGGTGACGCATCAGACGGGAACACTCCAGCGCTTTCTTGCGCAGTTCAACAGGATCGGATTTCAGATCCAGCACACCAAAAATCGAACACATAACTGACTCCTGATCTCACCTTGCGGCGATGTTATTTCTACGTTTGTCCGGCAGCCTTGACTGCTTGATGTATAAGAAAATGCGCTATCAGGTGGTGTTAACGCAAGTTAAATTGCGATATTTTGATAAAAAGATTGTTGTGATGGCTTAAAAATTGAATTTCATCTAATTAAATGTCAATTAAATTAGATGGCGTCTAATGAATTGGCGTTTTGGATGATTTCCTGCGCAATTAACGGTGCACAGAATCATAATAAAGGGATGTAAAAACAAACGCCCTGCTCACACGACGTGCGGGCAGGGCGATAAGTAAACGCGATAAGAGAAGGTTTAGAACAGGTCGATATCGGCCACTGAAGGGTAAATCCAGTCAGGGCGGAAAGGCATCGCATCAATGTCACTCAGCGTCGAAACCCCGGAGAGCACCAGAATGGTTTCCAGGCCCGCCTGGAATCCGGCCAGAATATCGGTGCGCAGGTTATCGCCGACAATCACCGTCTCTTCCGAGTGGGCATGCATCTTATTTAGCGCAGCACGCATGATATACGGGCTCGGCTTACCGACGTAAAACGGTTTGCGACCGGAGATGGTTTCGATACCGGCGCAGAGTGCACCGCAGGCTGGCACAAAACCGCGTGCGTGGGTATCCGGGTTGGTGGCGATAAAGCGTGCGCCATTAGCCACAAAGAAAGCCGCTTTATGCATCATTTCCCAGTTAAAGGAGCGCGTCTCCCCAACAATCACAAAATCGGGATTCACATCGGTGATGGTAAATCCGGCTTTATACAGTTCGTGAATCAGCGCGCCTTCGCCAATCACGTAGGCTTTTTTGCCTTCCTGACGACGCAGGAAATCGGCTGTCGCCATCGCCGAGGTATAGAACACTGAATCCGGTACCTCGACACCCGCATTGGCAAAACGGTTTGCCAGATCCTGAGCGGTTTGCGACGGATAGTTGGTCAGCACCACCAGCGGCATCTCTTTTTCAAGGATGCGCTGCAGAAACTCATTCGCGCCTTTCACGGCGGTGTTGTCGTGCATCAACACGCCGTCGATGTCACAGATTACGCTTTTGATGGTCATATTGGCTTCCGGTCGGGCCCGCCAGACGGCAGGCTTCAATTATTCTTCCAGCAGATGCTGCAGCAAAATACCATTCAGCATCGCACGTTTCGCCAGGGCAAAGGCGCCAATAGCGGAACGGTGATCCAGTTCGGAACGCACCACCGGCAGGTTTTTACGGAAGGCATTCAGCGCCTGGGTATTAATGCAGCCTTCAATCGCCGGGAACAGCACTTTGTCTGCGTCGGTGATTTCCCCCGCCAATACCACCTTTTGTGGGTTGAACAGGTTAATGGCAATCGCAATCGCTTTCCCGAGATAACGCCCTACATACTCAATCACTTCGCAGGCCAGCGCATCGCCCTGGTTGGCGGCACGGCAAATTTGCGGCATCAGGCAGTTATCCAGCGTCAGCGTGCTGGGATAGCCCTGGTTGAGCAAATGGCGCACGCGATTTTCAATCGCGCCATTGGCGGCAATCGTTTCCAGACAGCCAAAGTTACCGCAGTGGCAGCGCTCACCCAATGGATCGACCTGGATGTGGCCAATTTCGCCCACGTTGCCGTTGCTGCCGAGGAAAATATGGCCGTTAGCGATGATGCCCGCGCCGGTACCGCGATGTAAACGCACCAGTATGGAGTCTGCACAGTCACGACTTGCACCGAAATAGTGCTCCGCCAGCGCCAGACTACGGATATCGTGACCGACAAAGCTGGTGACGTTAAAGCGTTTCTGCAAGCTGGATACCAGCGGCCAGTGGCTGACAGCGATGTGCGGCATATAGCGAATAATGCCGTTAATCGGGTCCACCAGGCCTGGCAGAATCACCGCGATCGCGATTAATTCATGAATCTTGCGTTGATGCGCCGCCATAAATGCCGTGATGGCATTGAACAGCGCATTCTCCAGCGTTTCCTGGGTGCGCTCAGGCAGGGGATAATCTTCCTGCGCCAGCGATTTTCCGCTCAGATCGAATAATGTCAGCGTGGCATCATTGCGTCCTAAGCGAACGCCGATGGTATGAAAATGGCGAGTTTCGGTAATGATGGAAATGGCGCGGCGACCACCGGTAGAGGCTTGTTGCTCTACCTCTTTGATCAGGCCGCGCTCAATAAGCTGGCGGGTAATTTTCGTGACGCTGGCGGGCGCAAGCTGGCTGAGATCGGCAATCTGTATACGCGATATCGGCCCTTGTTGATCAATTAGCCGGTAAACGGCTGCACTATTGAGTTGTTTGACAAGATCGACATTTCCTATTTGAGTCTGGCCGCCAGTGGTCATTCAGTACTTACTCGCTGAGGACGTCGTCTCCATTGACTAACGTCTTAGTGATTTGATAATCGCGGGTAAAGACAGTGAGGTTAGCGACTTTTCCTGCTGTCACTGAACCCAGCTGTTTTTCCACACCCATTGCCTGGGCCGGGTAGAGCGTTGCCATGCGCAAAGCTTCATCCAGCGCGATACCGCAATGTTCTACGCTGTTTTGCACCGCTTCAATCATGGTGAGCGCAGAACCGCTTAAGGTACCGTTTCCGTCAACGCAAAGGCCGTCGCGATAGTATATTGTTTTGCCTGCAAAAATGAATTTATCAATTGACGCGCCAGCGGGTGCGGTCGCATCCGTTACCAACACCAGCTTGTCACCTTTGATGCGCTTTGCATTACGCACGTTAGCGTAGTGGACATGTAAACCATCCGCAATGATGCCGCAGTATACATCAGGTGAATCAAACAGCGCACCGATCAGACCAGGTTCACGCCCTGCAAAGGTTGGCATGGCATTATAAAGGTGAGTGGCAAAAGAGACACCCGCACTAAAGCCCGCTTTGGCTTCTTCATAAGTGGCGTTTGAATGGCCCGCAGAAACAATAATGCCGGCATTGCGCAGCTTGCCAATCACCTCGGCACCGGCATTTTCTGGCGCCAGCGTCACTTTGGTGATCACGTCTGCGTTGGCGCAAAGAAAATCGACCATCTCCGCATCGGGCAGACGAATCAAATCTGGATTATGGGTACCTTTTTTGGCTTTGTTCAGCCATGGACCTTCCAGGTGCAGACCTAACGCCTGATTAGGGTGTTTGGCCAGATAGGCGCGCATGGTTTCGACGGCACGCTTCATCAAAGCATTGGTGCTGGTGATCAGCGTTGGCAGATAGCTGGTGCAGCCTGATTTTTCGTTGGCACGCTGCATGATTTCCAGCGTTTCCACGCTCAGCGCATCGATATCATCGTTAAACTGCACGCCGCCGCAGCCGTTTAACTGCAAATCAATAAATCCGGGAGCGATAAACGCACCAGCCACATCCTGCTGTGTCATCGTTGCATCAAGCGCATCTCGTGGGCACACGCGCTCAATCAGGCCATCTGCAATCACCACTGCATGATTGTCCAGAATTTCATGACCGGTAAAAATCCGGCCGTTCACTAATGCGTACATCGTTTTTCTCTCCCGGCTAAGCCTGCCGCCTTTAGGCAGCAGGTTTTTCACAACGTGTTCTCACACACCTTTCATATTTTCCGCTTCCATTTCGCGGAAATATTTCACGGTTTTCACTTTCAGTTCCATGGTGGCCGGTTCGTCACACACCACCACAGATTTCGCATGCAGCTGCAGACAGCTGATGGTCCACATGTGGTTAACGTTACCTTCTACGGCAGCCTGCAACGCCTGCGCTTTCAGATGACCCGTCACCAGAATCATCACTTCTTCAGCATCCAGCAACGTGCCCACACCTACGGTCAGGGCGTATTTTGGCACCTGATCCACATCACCATTAAAGAAGCGCGAGTTAGCGATACGGGTATCGTGCGTCAGGGTTTTAATGCGGGTGCGGGAAGAGAGTGAAGAAGCCGGCTCATTAAAGGCAATGTGTCCGTCGTTGCCTACGCCGCCCATAAACAGATTAATTTTACCGTAAGAGCGAATCTTCTCTTCGTACTGGCGACATTCTGCGTCAATATCTGGCGCATTGCCATTCAGAAGATTGATATTTTCTGGTTGGATATCAACGTGATCGAAAAAGTTGCGGTACATGAAGCTGTGGTAGCTTTCCGGATGCTCTTTTGGCAGGCCCACGTATTCGTCCATATTGAACGTCACCACATGCTTGAAACTAACCTGGCCCGCTTTGTGCATATCAATCAGGTGCTTGTAAGCTTCCAGTGGCGTACCACCGGTTGGCAAGCCCAGCACGAAGGGACGTTCTGCGCTAGGCTTAAACGCATTAATGCGGTTAACAATGTGGCGTGCAGCCCATTTACCCACCTGGGTCGGTGTGGCCAAAGGGATCAGTCTCATGTCTTCACCTCAATTAAGATTAGGAAAATGTTGTCGCCGATGCTGGTTTAGGTTGCTGCCATTAAGCGTAATCGGTTTAAGCGTAACCAGCAGGGAAAAGTGCGACCTGATATTTTTCATCATAAAATAAGTTTGTGGTGGTGGCTAGCATTTCGCAGTGATAAACGTCCATTATGGTGATTAAAGTCACAGTTACTGTGGTTTTAATTTGCGAGGCGAATTAATTTATCTTTACACTGCGCCTCGTGGTGAAAGATGTCATCAAGGTACCGAGCGTAGGGATAATAAAATCAACCCGCGCTACGGCAAACGCCAGTCTCATAGGGGGAGAAAAAGGTGAGTATTTTAGGATATCTGCAAAAGGTCGGCCGCGCGCTTATGGTGCCGGTAGCGACACTGCCGGCAGCGGCAATCTTGATGGGGGTAGGGTATTGGATTGATCCAGACAGCTGGGGTGCAGGCAATGCGCTGGCCGCTCTGCTGATCAAGTCCGGTTCTGCCATTATCGAAAATATGTCAGTGCTGTTTGCCATCGGTGTGGCTTACGGTATGTCCAAAGATAAAGATGGTGCGGCCGCGTTAACCGGCTTCGTGGGCTTCCTGGTGGTGACGACACTCTGTTCACCTGCCGCAGTAGCGATGATTCAGAAGATTCCGGTCGATCAGGTGCCTGCTGCCTTCGGCAAGATCAACAACCAGTTCGTGGGTATTCTGGTCGGTATTCTCTCCGCTGAAGTGTATAACCGCTTTAGCCATGTTGAGTTGCCCAAAGCGCTGTCGTTCTTCAGCGGGCGCCGTTTGGTGCCGATCCTTGTCTCATTCCTGATGATCGTTGTGGCGTTTATCCTGATGTACATCTGGCCAATCATCTTCGGCGGCCTGGTGAACTTCGGTGAGCACATTCAGAAAATGGGCTCGGTGGGCGCAGGCGTGTACGCCTTCTTTAACCGCTTGCTGATTCCGGTCGGTCTGCATCACGCACTGAACTCCGTATTCTGGTTTGACGTGGCAGGCATTAACGATATTCCCAAGTTCCTTGGCGGTGCACAATCAATCGCGAATGGCACGGGTATCCCGGGCATCACCGGTCGCTATCAGGCGGGCTTCTTCCCGATCATGATGTTTGGCTTGCCGGGTGCAGCATTGGCTATCTTCCACTGCGCACGTCCAGAAAACCGCGCGAAAGTCGGCGGTATTATGCTGGCTGCGGCCTTCGCGGCCTTCTTCACGGGGATCACTGAACCGCTGGAATTCTCCTTCATGTTCGTGGCACCGGTGTTGTATGTGATCCATGCCGTATTGACTGGTATCTCGGTATTTATTGCTGCGAGCATGCACTGGATTGCAGGCTTCGGCTTCAGTGCCGGTTTGGTGGATATGGTGTTGTCAACGCGTAACCCGCTGGCGGTGAATTGGTGGATGCTGATTCCACAAGGTCTGGTGTTCTTCGCCATCTACTATGTGGTGTTCCGTTTCACTATTCAGAAATTCAACCTGATGACGCCGGGTCGTGAATTGTCTGCGGGCGATGAAACTGACGGCTACGACGTCAACGTTGATCACAGCGGTAACGGTGAAAGCCAGACCGAATCACTGGCACGTCGTTACATTGCCGCCATCGGCGGTTCAGACAACCTGACCAACATCGATGCCTGCATTACTCGTCTGCGTCTGAACGTCAAAGACTCAGCCCAGGTGAATGAAGGCGTGGCGAAACGTTTGGGTGCGTCTGGTGTGATTCGTTTGAACAAGCAGAGCGTGCAGGTGATTGTCGGCACTCAGGCTGAAAGCATTGCCTCCGCTATGAAAACGGTATTGAGCAAAGGCCCGGTTGCTGCGGCTTCCGCTCCTGCTGCCGCTCCTGCTGCCGCTGCGCCGGTCGCGACTAAACCCCAGGCTGTGCTGAACACTGGAAAAGCGGTGATTGCTACGCTGGTGGCACCGGTGACCGGTGAGATTGTCGCGCTCGACGCGGTGCCGGATGAGGCGTTCGCCAGCAAAGCGGTGGGCGATGGTCTGGCAATCAAACCAACCGACAAAACCGTGGTGGCACCCATTGCCGGTACCGTGGTGAAAATCTTCAACACCAACCATGCGTTCTGTCTGGAAGCCGCTAACGGCGTTGAGATCGTGGTGCACATGGGCCTGGACACCGTGGCGCTGGAAGGAAAAGGCTTCACACGTCTGGTAGAAGAGGGAGCAACCGTCACTGCCGGTCAGCCGATTCTGGAGATGGATCTGGACTTCCTCAACGCCAACGCGCGCTCAATGATTAGCCCGGTGGTGGTCAGCAACAGCGATGATTTCGCCGGACTGAATCTGCTGGCCAGCGGTTCAGTGGTTGCAGGTGTGACACCGTTGTATGAAGTGAAAAACTAAGTCCTTGTGATTTAGCCAGAAGGCAGGAAGCAATTCCTGCCTTTTTTGTTTTAAAACGACCAACAAACGGTTGTTTCCCTCCTGCGCTTTGTGGATCATACTCCGTTACTTCGTGGTACAAATCACCCGCTATTGTTTTGAGGATTTTGAGATGAGTGAGGCTGAAGCCCGCCCAACGAACTTTATTCGTCAGATCATCGACGAAGATTTGGCGAGCGGTAAGCACAGCAGTGTGCATACCCGTTTCCCGCCTGAGCCCAATGGTTATCTGCATATTGGCCATGCGAAATCTATCTGCCTGAACTTTGGTATCGCCCAAGATTATCAAGGACAGTGCAACCTGCGTTTTGACGATACTAACCCGGTGAAAGAAGACCTGGAGTTCGTTGAATCCATCAAGCGTGACGTGCAATGGCTGGGCTTTGAGTGGAGCGGCAACATTCGTTACTCCTCAGACTATTTCGACCAACTGTTTAACTACGCCGTTGAGCTGATCAATAAAGGTCTGGCTTACGTTGATGAGTTGTCTGCGGAAGAGATCCGTGAATATCGCGGCACCCTGACTGCGCCGGGTAAAAACAGCCCGTACCGCGACCGCAGCGTGGAAGAGAACCTCGCGCTGTTCCAGAAAATGCGTGATGGCGGTTTCGAGGAAGGTAAAGCTTGTCTGCGTGCTAAAATCGACATGGCATCCAGCTTTATCGTGATGCGCGATCCGGTGCTGTACCGTATTAAGTTTGCCGATCACCATCAGACCGGCAGCAAGTGGTGCATCTACCCGATGTACGACTTCACGCACTGCATTTCGGATGCGATCGAAGGCATTACCCACTCACTGTGTACCCTGGAGTTCCAGGACAACCGTCGCCTCTACGATTGGGTGCTGGACAACATCACCATTCCGCAGCATCCGCGCCAGTACGAATTCTCGCGGCTGAATCTGGAATACGCGGTGATGTCGAAGCGCAAGCTGACGCAGTTGGTCACCGAGAAAGTGGTGGAAGGCTGGGATGATCCCCGCATGCTGACCGTTTCAGGTCTGCGCCGTCGCGGTTACAGCGCGGCCTCGATTCGTGAATTCTGCCGCCGCATCGGCGTGACAAAACAGGACAATATCGTTGAGATGGCGTCGCTGGAATCCTGTATTCGTGACGATCTCAATGAGAACGCACCACGCGCGATGGCGGTACTTGACCCGTTGAAAGTGGTGATCGAAAACCTGCCCGCCGGCCACGAAGAAACGCTGACCATGCCTAATCATCCAAACAAGCCGGAGATGGGCACGCGTGAAGTGTCGTTCAGCCGTGAAGTGTGGATCGATCGCGCTGACTTCCGTGAAGAAGCCAACAAACAGTACAAACGTTTGGTTCTGGGCAAAGAAGTGCGTCTGCGCAATGCTTATGTGATTCGTGCTGAGCGTGTGGCGAAAGACGAAGAGGGTAACATTACCTGCATCTATGCCACTTGTGATGTTGACACCCTGAGCAAGGATCCGGCGGATGGTCGCAAAGTGAAAGGTGTGATCCACTGGGTTTCCGCCATTCATGGACTGCCAGCTGAGTTCCGTCTTTACGACCGTCTGTTCAGCGTGCCAAACCCCGCGGCGGCTGAGGATTTCCTCACCACCATTAACCCGAACTCGCTGGAGATCAAACAGGGCTTCGTGGAGTCTGGTTTGCGTGAAGCGGCCACTACCGCAGCTTATCAGTTTGAACGTGAAGGTTATTTCTGTGCCGATAGCGTCTACTCACAGCCGGGTAAATTGGTGTTTAACCGCACGGTTGGACTGCGCGATACCTTCGCGAAGATTGGCGAGTAATATCTTTCGTCGATAGCACAATATGATCATGAAAGGGCGAGCAATCGCCCTTTTTTATTGCCTGTAATTCGCCACGGGCAACCAATTATGCTGAAGGCGGCAAGCTGAGCTTGTTGTCTATTTTGCGACAATTCTGACTTTAGCAAAATTAACCCATTTGCGAGTGTGAAAAATTGTATTTCAGGTAGGCTATGCGCTCTAAATAGAGCTCTGCGGGTTATCAAAGGAAAAAAAATGACAAGTCTCGCCCTGGAAGCTAAGCATAGTGTGGTGGTATTACATCAGCTTATTGAACGTGTTTTTAACCAGGTAGAAGGCAGTGATGACAGCATGGAACTGCTTTTGTCACACTTTCACCCGGATTTCAAAATGGTGACGCCGCTGGGTAAGCAGCTGGATCTGAATGAGACCGAAGTGCTGTTTCGCAAACTGCACGGTCAGCGGGAAGGGCTGCGCATTGCCACCAGTGAGCATGCCATCATTTCTCAACAGAGCCAGGAAGTGACGATTCAGTATCGTGAACTGCAGATGTTGAACGGCACCCATCAAACGCGCATCTCTTTGGCTGTGCTGGATTGCAGCACCACCATTCCTCGCTGGCGCTACCTCCACGAGACCTTTATCGCTTGATAACAGGCATAAAAAAACCGGTGACCAGCACCGGTTTTTTTATATTGCATAGCACACTCAATTACTTATCGTGGAGCGTCTCGTCTTCGCGGCAGTCTCCCAGTGCACAGTGGCCGTACAAGTAAAGGCTGTGGTTACTGAGTTTGATGCCATGGCGAGTGGCAATCTCACGCTGACGCGTTTCGATTGATTCATCGCTGAATTCGATCACTTTGCCACAATCCAGGCAGATCAAGTGGTCATGGTGATGCTGCTGAGTTAGTTCGAATACGGATTTGCCGCCTTCGAAGTTATGACGGGTGACGATACCCGCGTCATCAAACTGGTTAAGAACGCGATATACCGTTGCCAGGCCAATCTCTTCGCCCATATCGATCAGGCGCTTATACAAATCTTCCGCACTGACGTGATGGGACTCGGGGCCCGGTCCCTGAAGCACTTCCAAAATTTTCAATCTTGGCAGAGTGACTTTCAGGCCAGCCTTCTTCAATGCGGAGTTGTTGTCAGTCATTCGGATATTGTCCTGTTACTTTGCATGTCACTTACGGCGCAGGGGCCTTGAATGTTTAGGTCACGCGTATTCTCATTTGCGTCTCATTATAGAACTCAAGCAGTGAAATGAAAACCGGGGTATCGCGCAAATCAACAAAAGTCGTAAGGATAAACATCGCCTACGTCAGCGCGGAACGGTGTGATTTGGGTTTCCATTTCACTCAGCCTCAGTCAACAATCAGAGGAATAAGCGGATGACCATTGCGGGTATTCTACAGATTTGCGGGGAAAAGTTAAAAAACCGTAGCTATTATTTTTATAGGAAATTCCTTTGTCCCAATGTGAGCCAGCGCTCACATTGGGGAGGCGAGGCATCAGGCTTCGATGATCTCTTTTAACTGCAGCTCATCAAAGATCTGTTTCACCCAGGCATCAACACGTTCATTGGTCAGCTCAGGTTGACGGTCTTCGTCAATCGCCAGGCCGAGGAAGTGTTTGTCATCGGCCAGACCTTTTGAGGCTTCAAAATGATAGCCCTCAGTCGGCCAGTGGCCCACAATCACCGCGCCATTTGGCTCAATGATGTCGCGAATCGTGCCCATCGCATCACAGAAATATTCTGCGTAGTCTTCCTGGTCGCCACAACCAAACAGCGCCACCAGTTTGCCATTAAAGTCGATCTCTTCCAGCGTAGGGAAGAAGTCATCCCAGTCACACTGTGCTTCGCCGTAATACCAGGTAGGAATGCCCAGCAGCAGGATGTCGAACGCTGCGAGATCTTCTTTAGTGCTCTTAGCAATGTCATGCACTTCGGCGACATCTTTACCCAGTTGTTTCTGGATCATTTTTGCAATGTTTTCAGTGTTGCCGGTATCGCTGCCGAAGAAAATGCCTACGATTGCCATGGGTTAAGTAACCTCTTAAAGCCTGATTGTGAAAGTAAGTCAATTGACTGCACATGTTAGCGAATGATAGCAGACCGTTGAAAAGGGCGGAACGAGTAAAGCCTGAACTTTGTGTTCCTGCGTGCGGTCAGCGCGCTAAGACAGTTTGAGTTGCGCCAGCAGCATTTGTTCAATCAATTCGCTGCGGCTGATGTTTTGTTGCTCGGCCAGCGTGTTCAGGGCGTCAACCGCTTCGCTGGACATTTTCAGCTCAACACGACGCAGCCCTCGCACTTTATCGCGCTTGAGCTGGTTGCGTTTGTTGATACGCAACTGTTCGTCACGTGTCAGCAGGCTGGTTTTGGGTCGACCAGGACGCCGCTCGTCTGCAAAAAGATCAAGCGTGGTACGGTCTGTCTGTTCTTTTGCCATGATTTGTGAAACTGAGTGGGCGCGAACGGCGGAAAGGCGCTGCGCGATTTATACATTATCGGCCCGACCGCGGCGAAAAAATCATCCGCGGCAAATTTTTAGCGCGACATCATACTCCAGCGCCATCCGCGACGCCAACCCTAAACCGCATACGGCAAGCTTTTGCTTTTACAGGTTAAAAAAGCGACGAACTGCGCGCAAAACCGCATCAGGTTTTTCAGCATGTACCCAATGACCGGCCCCGCTAATCACGTGTGCGTGTGCCTGCGGGAACTGGCGCAGCAGTGCATCGCGGTGCTGATTGTCGAGGTAAGGAGAATCGCCACCGCGGATAAACAAGGCGGGATGTGGCCAGGCGGGAACTTCTTCCCAGCCAGAAATCGTGGTGTAGTTGTCCCACAGCACCGGCACGTTAAAGCGCCACTCGCCCTCGACAAAGGACTTGAGGATAAACTGAATTACCCCCTCTTCAGTGACATGTTGACGCATCACCTCGGCCGCTTCGCTACGACGCGTTACACCCGCGGCGGTGACGGCGCGAATACCGGCAAAGATTTCATCGTGGCGGCGGGTTTGGTAATCCACGGGCGCGATATCGATCAGCACCATCTTCTCAATACGTTCGGGGGCCACTGCGCTCAATGCCATGGCGATCTTACCGCCCATCGAGTGGCCTATCACGCCAGCGCGTTCAATCTGGTGTGCATCCAGCGTCTCCACGATATCTTGCGCCATGGCGTGATAATTCATCACCTCACTGCGCTCAGATAAACCATGGTTGCGTACGTCCACTTGTAGCGTGGGGCGAGCATCCCGTACGCCGCGTGCCAGCACGCCAAGGTTATCCAGGCTGCCAAACAGGCCATGAATTAACAGAATCGGGGACGCTTCAGGGGGAGATTGTTCAGTTTGCAGACGGGCGTTCAAAATCATGGCTAAAGTTCTTACGGTTGTGACCTTGGCTTAGGGTATCATGGATTCACCTGTCCAGGAGCCAGCCGGCCAGGCATTAGGGCATATTCCGACTTTTGCCCTGAAACGACGCCAGCGCTATCGGCTGCCACGGATTTAACTTTATAATCCTTATGTTAGAGCCCGCTCACGTTTTGCACAGCTCGATTTTGCTAAGGCCGTTGCAATAATGCGTGGTTCTGTCATTTGCCAGAATTGTACGGAATAAGATGAAAACGATTGAAGTTGACGAAGAACTCTACCGTTATATTGCCAGCCACACGCAGCACATTGGTGAAAGCGCCTCCGATATTTTGCGCCGCATGCTGAAGTTTACCGCGGGCCAGACCGCACCGACTGCACCTGTCGCTGCGGCTTCGGCTTCGGTCAAGGAAGCGCAGCCAGTGCGCAGCGAAGCGCGTCCTCAGGATCGCGTACGCGCCGTGCGTGAACTGCTGCTCTCTGATGAGTATGCTGAGCAGAATAAGGCGGTTAATCGCTTTATGCTGGTACTGTCAACGCTCTATCGTCTTGATCCAGCAGCCTTTGCTGATGCGACTGCCTCGCTGCAGGGCCGCACTCGCGTCTATTTTGCGGGTGACGAGCACACACTGCTGCAAAATGGCACCCATACTAAGCCGAAGCACGTTCCCGGCACACCGTACTGGGTGATCACCAATACCAATACAGGCCGCAAATGCAGCATGGTGGAACACATCATGCTGGCGATGCAGTTCCCTCAGGAACTGACAGAGAAAGTTCGCGGCACCATTTAAACTGAAGCGTCAGGGAGAAGCGCCAATGGCCAATCACCCCCGTGCCGGGCAGCCTGCCCAGCAGAGCGATTTGATTAACGTTGCACAATTAACCTCGCAGTATTACGTCCTGAAGCCCGATACGGCTAACCCGGACCATGCGGTGAAATTTGGCACTTCTGGCCACCGCGGCAGCGCGGGACGCCAAAGCTTCAATGAAGTGCACATTCTGGCGATTGCGCAAGCCATCGCAGAAGAGCGCAAAAAGAATGGCATCACCGGTCCGTGCTACGTGGGTAAAGATACTCACGCACTGTCTGAGCCGGCGATTCTGTCGGTGCTGGAAGTGCTGGCGGCGAACGGTGTAGATGTGATCGTGCAGCAGGATAATGGCTACACGCCAACGCCGGCGATCTCCAACGCCATTCTGGAACACAACAAACGCGGTGGCGCGCAGGCGGACGGTATCGTCATCACGCCTTCACACAACCCGCCAGAAGATGGTGGCATCAAGTACAACCCGCCAAACGGCGGTCCGGCTGATACCAACGTCACCAAAGTGGTCGAAGACCGTGCCAACCAGCTGATCAAAGGCGAGCTGAAAGACGTGAAGCGTCTGCCGCTGGATCAGGCCTGGGCAAGCGGCCATATCGTTGAGCAGGATCTGATTCAGCCCTATGTTGAAGGTCTGGCTGAAGTCATTGACTTCCCGGCAATCCAGAAAGCGGGCCTGAAAATCGGCGTTGATCCATTAGGTGGCTCCGGTATCGCTTACTGGCAGCGTATTGCTGAGCACTATAAGTTGGATCTGACCATTGTTAATGATGCGGTCGATCAGACCTTCCGTTTCATGCATCTGGATAAAGATGGCGTGGTGCGTATGGACTGTTCGTCTGAGTGCGCGATGGCGGGTCTGCTGGCGTACAAAGATAAGTTCGATCTGGCGTTCGGTAACGACCCGGATTACGACCGTCACGGCATCGTCACGCCTGCGGGCCTGATGAACCCGAACCATTATCTGGCCGTGGCCATCAATTACCTGTTCCAGCATCGCCCGCAGTGGGGCAAAGATGTGGCTGTGGGTAAAACCCTGGTCTCCAGCGCAATGATTGACCGTGTGGTCAATGACATTGGTCGCAAGCTGGTTGAAGTGCCGGTTGGTTTCAAATGGTTTGTTGATGGCCTGTTTGATGGCAGCTTCGGTTTCGGCGGAGAAGAGAGCGCGGGTGCTTCCTTCCTGCGCTTCGATGGCTCAGCCTGGTCAACCGATAAAGACGGCATCATCCTGTGCCTGCTGGCAGCCGAAATCACTGCGGTGACCGGCAAGAACCCGCAGCAGCACTATGACGAACTGGCAGCACGCTTCGGCGCGCCAAGCTATAACCGTCTGCAGGCGCCGGCGACCTCAGCGCAAAAAGCGGCACTGTCTAAGCTGTCACCGGAAATGGTGAGTGCTGACACGCTGGCGGGCGATCCGATTACTGCACGTCTGACCGCTGCACCGGGTAACGGCGCATCAATCGGTGGTCTGAAAGTGATGACCGAAAACGGCTGGTTTGCTGCGCGTCCGTCAGGCACCGAAGACGCTTACAAAATCTACTGTGAAAGCTTCCTTGGTGCTGAGCATCGCCAGCAGATCGAGAAAGAAGCGGTAGAGATTGTTAGCGAAGTGCTGAAAAACGCGTAATTAAACGTCGAGGCGCGCTATGTGCGCCTTTTCACGCGTTTTCCATGGAACGACCCACGTGACAACATGGGTCGTTTTTTTATGGCATAAACCGATAGCCGATACCGGTTTCGGTCAGCAGATGGCTGGGTTGGGTGGGATTGCTTTCCAGCTTCTGACGAAGATGTCCCATATAAATGCGCAGATAGTGGCTGTGCTCCACCGCATTCGGCCCCCACACCTGATTCAGCAACTGACGCTGCGTCAGCACTTTTCCGGCATTGTTCAGCAACAAACTCAGCAGGCGAAACTCGGTGGGCGTCAGGTGAATTTCCTGTTCATTACGCAGCACGCGGCGCGCAGCCAGATCGACACTCACTTCACCAAATTTCACGATCGGTTCAGGCTGGCTGCTTTGGTGGCGACGTAACGCCACGCGCACGCGGGCCAGCAACTCGCCAATACCAAACGGCTTAGTCAGATAGTCATCGGCACCGGCATCCAGCGCATCGATTTTGTCCTGCTCATCACTGCGTGCAGACAGTACGATCACCGGCATACTGCTCCACTGGCGTACTTCGCGGATAAAGTCGTTGCCGTCACCATCCGGCAGCCCAAGATCGAGGATCACTAAATCCGGCTTTCGTGTCGCTGCTTCAATCAGCCCGCGCTGTAATTGCTCCGCTTCCACAATTTTCAGACCTTCGCTTTCCAGCGCCAGGCGCACGAAACGGCGAATCTCTTTTTCATCTTCAACAATCAAGATGGTCGTCACGCTGACTCCTGCCACAGGTAAAGTTAACACGGCACTTTATCAAGAATTGGTCACCGCGTCCGTCATGATGTTTGTAACGGTGCAATATCCATATTTTTACAATTATGTAACTTACTTTCAGCTTAAGCCGTAAAGCACAAAAAAAGACCAAAATTAGTGGTCGGATGAGTAGTAAAATTACACAACCAGGCGTAATATCTGAGGCAGATCACATTTCAACGCAAAAATTACCCCAGGAGGCAATCATGTATCAGGCATATCCACTCTATAAAATCGTGTTGCGCCGTTTTCTGGCGGTATTGGTCGGCATACTTGCCTTGCCCGTCATGCTGTTCCACCAGGATCGTGCCCGTTTCTATAGCTATCTGCACCGCGTCTGGTGTAAGACCAGCACCAAGCCAGTCTGGCTGGCGCAGACAGAAGCGATAGGCAGCATCCACTGGTAAGCGTTTCAACGACTCCTTTAAAACCCGGCAGCTTCAATCAAGCGCCGGGTTTTTTTATTCTAAACTTTATCTCTATTCCCAGGTTACCCGCTGTTAACCCTCGCCGTTTCAGCTACACTTAAACCTCTACAAGATTTTGGAGGTTGTACAAGTATGAGCGAAAAAATTCCTGTCGGTATTAGTGCTTGCCTGCTCGGGGATAAGGTCCGTTTTGACGGTGGCCACAAGCGTTTCGCTTTTGCAACTGAAGAACTGACTCCCTTTATCCGCTTTGAACCGGTGTGTCCGGAAATGGCAATTGGCTTGCCCACGCCGCGTCCCGCACTGCGTCTGGTCAAAGAGTCGGATGATCAAATCCATCTTTGTTTCAGTAAAGATGGCGGGCAAGAGGTGACCGATGAGATGGAACGCTGGTCGGCCGATCGTGTGAAATCGCTGCATCACCTTTGCGGCTATATTCTCTGCGCAAAATCACCCAGCTGCGGTCTTGAGCGCGTGCGCGTCTATCAGCCCGATACCAATGACAATCGCAAAGCGGGCACCGGCGTATTCACTGCCTTTCTGCAAAAAGAGATGCCATGGCTGCCTTTAGAGGAAGATGGCCGTTTACATGATGATGCTATCCGCGAAAACTTTATGGGCCGCGTGTATGCGCTGCATGAGTTCAATGAAATGTGGCGGAGCGGTTTAACCCGCCACAAGCTGATCGCCTTCCATAGTCGATACAAGTTGCTGCTGCTGTCGCATGCGCAGGATGAGTATCGCGAGATGGGACGCTTTGTGGCCGCGATGGAGCAGTGGGATTCGTTGGATGATTACGCCTATGAATACCGGATTCGCCTGATGCATTTGATGTCCCACCAGGCTTCGCGCCGTAATCACACCAATGTGCTGATGCATGTACAGGGCTACTTCCGCCCGCAGTTGTCCTCACCACAGCGCCAGGAACTGGCGCAGCTAATCGATCGTTATCGTACTGGCGTCCAGCCGTTGTTAGTTCCTATCACCATGCTGAAACACTATATGGCGGAATATCCGCATCCGTGGCTGGCGCAGCAACGTTACTTTGATCCTTACCCGGAAGCGCTGCGTCTGCGCTACGGACAATAATTTCGGAGCATTATGACCACCCACTTAGTCTGGTTGCGAAACGATCTGCGCATTAATGACAACACTGCGCTGGCTGCTGCCTGCCGCGACAGCCATGCGAGGGTGCTGGCGCTGTTTATTGCCACGCCTAAACAGTGGCAGCAACACCATATGGCACCGAGGCAGGCGGCTTTTATTCATCAGAATCTGTGTTCGTTGCAAGATTCACTGGCCGAGCGCGGTATTCCGTTGCATTACCATCAGTGCGATGACTTTGCTGCTTCTGTGGATTACCTGAGTGCGTTTTGCGACCAGCATCAGGTGGATGAGCTTTATTACAACTACCAGTATGAAATTAATGAGCGCGAACGCGATGCGACCGCCGAAAAGCGTCTCGATGCCCAGGGCGTAATTTGTCAGGGCTTTGATGACAGCCTGCTATTGCCTCCCGGTAGCGTGCAGACCGGCAATCACACCATGTTTAAAGTCTTCACGCCGTTCAGCCGCGCCTTTGTCCGTCGACTGCATCAGGGGTTACCGGAGTGTCATCATGCACCGAAAGCGCGCCGTGATGCGCCGATCAGTGCGGGTAAGAAAATCCCTGCTTTTGATTATCCGCAGGAAGATTTCGATGCATCGCTGTTCCCGGCTGGGGAAGAGGCAGCGCTGAAGCAATTGCGCCATTTCGGCAAACAATCGGTGCAGCACTATCCCGACGTGCGCGATTTACCGGCACTAGATGGCACCAGCCGCTTATCGCCTTATCTGGCGATTGGGGTGCTGTCTCCGCGCCAATGTTTGCATCGTATTCTGAAAGAACACCCAGATGCACTGAACGAGGGTAAAGCCTTTACCTGGCTTAATGAACTGATCTGGCGCGAGTTTTACCGTCATCTGATGGTGGCCTTTCCAGCGTTGTGCAAGCACCAGCCGTTTGTGGAGTGGACGCGCAACGTCAGCTGGCAGAAAAACGAGGCGCATCTCACTGCGTGGCAGCAGGGCAAAACCGGCTATCCCATCGTCGATGCGGCAATGCGCCAACTCAACACACTGGGCTGGATGCACAATCGCCTGCGCATGATTGTTGCCAGCTTTCTGGTAAAAGACCTGCTGATCGACTGGCATGACGGTGAACGCTACTTCATGCAGCAACTGATCGATGGCGATCTGGCGGCCAACAACGGTGGCTGGCAGTGGGCGGCCTCAACGGGCACCGACGCGGCACCGTACTTTCGCATATTCAATCCTACGACTCAGGGGGAACGCTTTGACGAAAAAGGCGAATTTATCCGTCAGTGGCTGCCAGAGCTGAAAGACGTGCCAGAGAGTGATATTCATCAACCACAGGTTTGGGCGAAGAAAAATAATAAGAAACTCGATTATCCCGCACCAATCGTGGAACATAAGGACGCACGTAAAAAGACACTAGACGCCTTCGAGCGCGCGCGCAGCGCGGCCTGAGGCGGTCAGGGAGCCCTACTAAATGAATCATGTCGAGTTAGAACACATTGTTAATCAGCAGCTGAACACCAGCGCCTTCAGTGACTATGCGCCCAATGGTTTGCAGGTGGAAGGTCGCGCGGAAGTGAAAACTGTCATCACGGGCGTGACCGCCTGTCAGGCGCTGCTCGATGAAGCGGTCAAGCGCAATGCTGACGCTATCCTGGTCCATCACGGTTATTTCTGGAAGAGCGAATCGCCGCTGATTAAAGGAATGAAACGCCAGCGTCTGCATACGCTGCTGGTCAATGATATCAACCTGTATGGCTGGCACCTGCCGCTCGATGCACATCCACAGCTCGGCAACAATGCACAGCTGGCAAAGTTGTTTGATATTGAAGTGAAAGGGGAAATTCAGCCGTTAGTGCCATGGGGCGAGCTGGCTGAACCGTTGAGCGGTGAAGCGCTGGCGGCGAAAATCGCCGAACGCTTAGGTCGTAAACCGTTGCACTGTGGTGATAATGCCCCGGCACTGATCAAACGCGTCGCCTGGTGCAGTGGCGGCGGACAGGGCTTTATCGATAGCGCGGCCGCTTTTGGCGTGGATGCCTTCATCAGCGGTGAAGTTTCTGAGCAAACCATTCACAGCGCACGTGAACAAGGCCTGCACTTTTTCGCCGCCGGGCATCATGCCACCGAGCGCGCCGGTATTAAAGCGCTGGGCGAATGGCTGGCGCAGAGCTATGGCCTCGATGTGACCTTTATTGATATCGATAATCCTGCCTGATTTCTCTCTCTCCGCGTCCTTAACCCACGTTAAGGACGCAAATCTGTTGACACATCTCTGTCACTTTCGCATAACTTATTGACTTTCATTATAAGCAAAGCGATTTGTGGACATTTTTTGTCCGCGCTAATCATGACCGGGAGGTGGATTTTGCAACGAGCACGTTGTTATCTACTGGGTGAGCGAGCGGTGGTACTGGAGCTGGAACCCCCCGTTTCACTCGCCAGCCAGCAGCGCATCTGGGGACTGTGCCAGCGCCTGCAGCACAATGAACAGGTTCAGGAAGTGATTCCGGGGATGAATAACCTGACGCTGCTACTGCGCGATCCGCAATTGAATGCACTGGATGCCATCGAGCGTCTTCAGCGCTGGTGGGAAGAGAGTGAAGAACAGATCCCTGAATCACGTCGGGTGGAGATTCCGGTGGTGTACGGTGGCGCGGGTGGCCCCGATCTGCAAGTGGTGGCAGATGGCGCCAGCATGACGCCAAAGCAGGTGGTTGAACTGCACAGCAGTGTTGATTACGTGGTCTATTTTATCGGCTTCCAGCCTGGTTTTCCCTATCTCGGCGGCTTAGATGAACGTCTGCACACGCCGCGGCGTGCTGAACCGCGTGTCATCGTGCCCAGCGGCTCGGTAGGCATCGGTGGCAGTCAGACCGGTATTTATCCCTTGGCCGCACCTGGCGGTTGGCAGCTAATTGGCCATACGCCCGTCAGCCTGTTTGACCCCTTACAACACCCGCCGACACTGCTGCGCCCCGGTGACAGCGTGCGCTTTGTGCCGCAACAGGAGGGCGTATGTTAAACATTCTACGCGCCGGATTGATGACCTCGATTCAGGATCAGGGCCGTACCGGCTGGCGGCAATATGGCATCAGCGTTAGCGGCGCTCTCGATCAACCTTCAATGCGCACCGCCAATATGCTGGTGGGCAACCCGGAAGAGAGTGCGGTATTAGAGATTGTGCTTGGCCAGTTTAAAGCGGAATTTAAACGTGACGGCTGGTTTGCACTCACTGGGGCAGGTTGTAATGCCGATCTGGATGGCAAACCGGTGTGGACTGGCTGGCGCTTACCGGTGAAAAAAGGCCAGGTCTTATCACTGGCGATGCCGGTGCGCGGTATGCGTAGCTATCTGGCAGTCAATGGTGGTTTCGCCATTGATGAGATGCTCGGCTCGCACAGTACCGATCTCAAAGCGGCTTTTGGCGGTTTCCAGGGCCGTAAGCTGCAGGATGGCGATCAGCTACCGTTGGGCAAACCCTCCCGCACCTTCAAAGGCAAAGCGGGCGTTCGTCAGTTGTTGTGGGGCAACCGCATTCGCGCCTTACCGGGCCCGGAGTACAACGAGTTCACCCGCGAAGCCCAGGAAGGTTTCTGGCGCAGCCCGTGGAAGCTGAGTCCGCAGAGCAATCGTATGGGTTACCGCATGCAGGGGCGTCAATTGCAGCGTAAAGCCACGCGTGATTTGTTGTCACATGGGTTAGTGCCCGGCGTGGTGCAGGTGCCGCCTAATGGCCAACCGATTGTGCTGATGGCCGATGCGCAAACTACCGGCGGTTATCCGCGTATCGCTTGTGTTATCGAAGCTGACCTGTATCAACTGGCGCAGATTCGCCTCGGTGAACCGATTCACTTTATCCATTGCACACTGGAAGAAGCGCTGTTGGCGAAACAGCATCAACAGCGCTCCTTTGACCAAATTGCCTGGGGGCTTGCGCATGAAGATTGATCTTAACGCTGACCTGGGCGAAGGCAGCGCCAGCGATCAGGAACTGCTGACGCTGGTGAGTTCGGCCAACATCGCCTGTGGTTTTCACGCCGGTGATGCGCAAACCATGCTGCAATCGGTGCGCTGGGCCAAAGCCTCTGGTGTGGCGATCGGCGCCCACCCGAGCTTTCCGGATCGCGAGAACTTTGGTCGCACCGCGATGCAACTGCCACCGGAAACGGTGTATGCGCAGATGATCTATCAGATCGGTGCATTAAAGAGCATCGCCGAAAGTGAAGGTGAGCGTTTAGTGCATGTGAAGCCGCACGGCATGCTTTACAACCAGGCGGCGGCGGATGCCACGCTCGCCGACGCGATTGCCCGCGCGGTGAAGGCGATCGATCCCGCATTGATTCTGGTCGGTCTGGCGGGCAGTGCTTCCATCAAGGCGGCTGCGCATCATGGCTTGCGCACGCGAGAAGAGGTATTCGCCGACCGTGGTTATCTGGCAACCGGCGCACTGGTGCCGCGCAGCCAGCCAGGCGCGATGATTGAAGAAGCCGAGCAGGCGCTGGCGCAAACGCTCACTATGGTGCAGCAGCGTCAGGTGCAGAGTATCAGCGGTGAATGGGTGCCGGTGAATGCAGAAACCGTGTGTCTGCATGGTGATGGCGCACACGCGCTGCAATTTGCGCGCACGTTGCGTGCGGCTTTTGCTAACCATCAAATTACTGTGACCAGCGCATAACAAATAACAACTCGCCCGATCTGTATCGGGCTTTTTATTTCTGATGAGGGGAAAAACATGGATAACGTGGTCAATCTCTGGCCGTTACTCGGCATTGCCGCCATCGTTCTGGGATTCGTGTTGCGCTTTAACCCGGTGCTGGTGGTGATTGTTGCCGGTTTTGTGACCGGCCTGGCCGCGCATCTGCCGCTGGCCGATATTCTGGAGAAACTTGGTTCCGGCTTCCTGAACACCCGAAACCTGCCGCTGATTTTGCTGCTGCCGCTGGCCGTGATCGGTTTGCTGGAGCGCCACGGTTTGAAGGAGCGCGCACAAAGCTGGATCGCGCAGATCAAAACCGCGACGGCGGGCCGTTTGCTGATTGTCTATCTGTTCGTGCGTGAAATCACCGCAGCACTCGGTTTAACCAGCCTCGGAGGTCATCCGCAGATGGTGCGTCCACTGCTGGCACCGATGGCAGAAGGCGCCACAGAAAACCGCTATAGTGAAGTGCCCGATGAAGTGCGCCATCGCTTGCGCGCCATGTCGGCAGCCACCGATAACGTCGGGCTGTTCTTTGGTGAAGATATCTTTGTCGCATTCGGCGCGATTATCTTCATGCACAACTTTATGCAGGAGTCGGCAGGCATTAGCACCGAGCCGCTGCATATCGCCTTGTGGGGTATTCCCACCGCACTCTGTGCCTTCCTGATCCATTCGGCGCGACTGGTGCGCCTTGACCGCCAGCTGGCGCGTGAATTGGGTGCCATTAATCAGCAGGCGTTGCACGCCAAAGGCGGGAAATAATGTTTCAGCAACAATATCTGATGTGGCTGGCAGGTGTAATCCTGCTGGTGGTCGCCGTTCTCTCCTGGCGTGATGCGGCTAACCCAAGACGCTTTACCACCGGTTTATTCTGGGCGCTGTATGGCCTGATGTTCCTGATTGGTGATGGTGCTTATCAACTGATGGGGCAGTGGGCAGGCGATGCCGCTGCGGGTAAACGCATGCTGCACATTGGCGTCGGCATTGCGGTGGTGTTGATGGCATTAATTGCCGGTTTCGGCGGCGTGCGTCTCGGCAGCTATCATCAGCGAAGCGATCAGCAGAAGCGCGAAAGTGCGCAGCGTTTGCGTAATAAGCTGTTTTTGCCCGCGCTGGCGATTCCGGTGGTCACCGTGATTGGTGTTCTGGCGTTTAACAACATCCCTGGCTTGCAAGATGCTGTGTTTGGCCCGGGTAATCATTCAACGCTGGTGACCCTGTTCTCGATGATGGTCGGCTGCGTGCTGGGCTGGATCATCGCGCTGCAAATCACCCATGAAAAACCGCTGCAGTCGATGCAGGAAACTCGCCGCCTGCTGGATGCGGTGGGTTGGGCATTTATTCTGCCGCAAATTCTTGCCACGCTCGGTCTGTTATTCACCAGCGCGGGCGTCGGCACTGCGATTTCACATCTTACTGAACAGTATCTGGCAGTGGACAATCGCCTGATTGCGGTTGCGGTGTATGCGATTGGCATGGCGCTGTTAACCATGGTGATGGGCAATGCGTTTGCCGCTTTCCCGATAGTGACGGCTGGCATCGGGATTCCTATTCTGGTGCTGCAACACGGCGGCAATCCGGCGGTCATGGCGGCAATTGGCATGTTTTCTGGCTATTGCGGCACCTTGATGACGCCGATGGCGGCGAACTTCAACATCGTACCCGCGCGCTTACTGGAGTTGCCGGATCGAAACGGGGTGATCAAGGCTCAGGTGCCAACCGGTGTGCTACTGTTGGTGGTAAACGTATTCCTGCTCTACTTCCTGATGTTCTTATGAGGTCGCAATGAAAACGGTATTGATGACGGCGTTTGAGCCGTTCGGTGGCGAAACCATTAACCCTTCATGGGAAGCGGTGCGCAGTTTTGACGGTAAAGAGATTGCCGGAGCCCGAATTGTGGTGCGCCAGCTACCCGTGGTGTTTGCCACCTGCGGAAAGGTGCTAACGCAAGCGCTGGATGAGATTCAACCTGACCGAGTATTGTGCGTGGGCCAGGCCGGTGGGCGTGTTGATATCACCGTCGAACGTGTGGCGATCAACGTGGATGATGCGCGTATTCCCGACAACGATCAGCAGCAGCCAATCGACCAGCCCATCGTGATGGATGGACCTGCCGCCTATTTTTCCACCTTACCGATTAAAGCGATGGTTGCAGCACTGCGCGAAGTGGGTGTGCCGGCCTCGGTATCGCAAACGGCCGGCACATTTACCTGTAATCACGTGATGTACAGCCTGTTGCACTGGCTGAAGACCACCAACAGTCCGGCGCGCGGGGGCTTTATTCATATCCCCTATATGCCTGAACAGGCGGTGAACCATCCCGGCGTCGCCAGTATGGCGACGGCCAGCGTGATCCTGGCGCTGGAAACCTCGTTGCAGGTGATGCTGAGCACTGAAAATGACATCCGCGTGGTCGGTGGATCGACGCATTAACAGGAGAAGTTATGCCTGAAGGACCGGAGATCCGCCGTGCGGCGGATCAACTGGCAGCGGCGATGGAAGGCAGGCCACTCACTGATGTGTGGTTTGCCTTTCCTGAATTGAAAACCTACGAACCAGCACTAATGGGTGAAACCATTACGGCTTTTGAAACACGTGGCAAAGCACTGCTGACGCATTTTTCGAATGGCTTAATTCTCTATAGCCATAATCAATTGTACGGCGTGTGGCGTGTGGTGCCGACCGGCACTGAACCCAACACTTCGCGGCAGTTGCGCGTGCGGTTGGCAAACGCCGAACAGACCATCCTGCTCTACAGTGCCTCGGATATTGAACTGCTCAATGCAGATACCGTCGGCGCACATCCCTTTCTGCAGCGCGTGGGGCCTGATGTGCTCGATGCCACTTTAACGGTGGCAGAGGTGCGTGAGCGGCTGCTATCGCCACGTTTTCGTCGCCGTCAGTTCAGCGGATTGTTACTCGATCAGGCCTTTCTGGCGGGATTGGGTAACTATTTGCGTGTGGAGATTTTATGGCATGCCGGATTGCTGGCGTCGCATCGGGCACAGGATCTCACTGAGGCACAGCTCAATGCATTAAGTGAGGCGATGCTGGCGGTGCCACGGTTGTCGTATCAGATGCGCGGCAGTATGAAGAAATACCATGCCGATGCGGCGTTTCGCTTTGAGGTGTTTCATCGCCAGGGCAAGAGATGTCGGCGCTGCGGCACGCTGATTGAGAAGGGCACGCTATCGTCGCGGCCATTTTACTGGTGCCCGGGATGTCAGTTTTGACGCCATAATGCGATCAATAAAAAAGCTGCCATCTCAATGAAATGGCAGCCTTTCTTTCACACTCATTTAGCTGTGGATTACTTTTTCAGCGCCGAGTTAAATGGACGCTCGGTGTAACCGGTGTACAGCTGACGTGGACGCGCAATCTTCATGCCTTCGTCGTGCATCTCTTTCCAGTGTGCAATCCAACCCACGGTACGCGCCATCGCGAAGATCACGGTAAACATGGAAGAAGGAATACCCATCGCTTTCAGAATAATGCCAGAGTAGAAATCGACGTTTGGATAGAGTTTACGCTCGATGAAGTACGGGTCGTTCAGCGCGATATGTTCCAGCTCCATCGCCACTTCCAGCAGGTCATCTTTCATACCCAACTCATTCAGCACTTCGTGACAGGTTTCACGCATCACGGTGGCGCGAGGGTCATAGTTTTTGTAAACACGGTGACCGAAGCCCATCAGACGGAACGAATCGTTTTTGTCTTTCGCGCGACGTACGAATTCTGGGATGTGCTCAACGGTGCTGATCTCTTCCAGCATACGCAGGGTAGCTTCGTTGGCGCCACCGTGTGCCGGTCCCCACAGTGAAGCGATACCCGCAGCGATACAGGCAAATGGGTTTGCACCAGAAGAACCGGCGGTACGCACGGTTGAGGTAGAGGCGTTCTGCTCATGATCAGCATGCAGAATCAGAATACGGTCCATGGCGCGTTCCAGTACCGGGTTCACTTTGTACTCTTCACACGGTGTGGCGAACATCATATGCAGGAAGTTGCCTGCGTAGGACAGGTCGTTACGTGGGTAAACGAACGGCTGGCCAATCGAATATTTGTAGCACATCGCTGCCATGGTCGGCATTTTGGACAGCAGGCGGAAGGCAGCGATTTCACGGTGACGTTCAATGTTGACGTCTAAGGAGTCGTGATAGAACGCCGCCAGGGCGCCAGTGACACCACACATTACCGCCATCGGATGCGAGTCGCGGCGGAAGCCATGGAACAGTCGGGTGATTTGCTCGTGGATCATGGTGTGGCGGGTAACGGTGGTGCGGAATTCTTCAAACTGGGCTTGGGTCGGAGCTTCTCCATTCAGCAGGATGTAACACACTTCGAGGTAGTTGGAGTGGGTTGCCAGTTCGGAAATCGGGAAGCCGCGGTGTAACAGAATGCCTTCATCACCATCAATAAAAGTGATTTTAGATTCGCATGACGCAGTAGAGGTGAAACCGGGATCGAAAGTGAACAGGCCGTGATTGCCAAGTGTGCGGACATCAACAACGTCTTGTCCCAGCGTACCTTGCATCACATCCAGTTCAACGGAAGCATTATCTTGTAGGGTTAGCGTCACTTTTTTATCTGTCATTTTTCGTCTCCATAGCGCCTTAGTAGGTAAGGATCTTAGACACCAGAATAGCCTTCATGTTGTATAAAACCACAATCTTCACAGTATCACTCTGCGGTAACGTTTGTCGTGCAGGGTTACAGGGAGATGTATTAGGGCCAGTCGGTGGCGTTCGGGCATGACATGCTGAACAGCGCGGATGTTAAAGATCCTGTCACGACATAACTTCTTGGTAACCAATAACCTGATGCTTTGTGTTGCTCGTAAAGGCAATGTTACATAACTTGAGCTTAGGGGAAAGTGTATCCCCATAACTTTTGTGCATCATAGGGCTTTAATGCGTTTGTTTGTAACTGAAATGTTGATCTTTTGTCAAATCAGATAATTAAAAATGTATGAATTGTGAAATTCGTGAGTCGGATCACTGTTCAGCCTAAATGTGACCAAAGAGATTGTAGGGGAATTGTAATCAGAATGTGATCCTCCTATACTGCCGCCAGGTCTCCGGAATACCCTGACACCAGGAGCCACCCAGCGTTTTTTTCGCTTCACTTAACACTGGATGTTGCTTTTTTGGTGGCGGTTGCAGTCTGAACACGCGCTGTGCTCTGATGCGACTCAGGTCCGGAGGAAGCAAAATAAAAAAGAGCTGTGTGGGCAAAACCGTGAAAAAACAAAGACCTGTTAACTTGGATCTCTCGACGATCCGGTTTCCCGTTACTGCAATATCGTCCATTCTCCACCGCGTCTCCGGCGTGATCACCTTTGTCGCTCTCGGAATACTGCTCTGGTTACTGGGTCTCTCTCTCTCTTCTCCTGAAGGCTTCCAGCAAGCGGCTTCCATCATGGACAGCTTCTTCGCCAAATTCATCATGTGGGGCATCCTGACTGCGCTGGCGTACCACGTCGTGGGCGGTATTCGTCATATGCTGGCTGATTTTGGCTTTATGGAAGAAACCCTGCAGGTGGGAACCCGTTCCGCGCAAGCGGCTTTTGGTATCACTGTCGTGCTCTCAATTTTGGCTGGAGTCCTCGTATGGTAAGCAATGCTTCTGCATTAGGACGCAACGGTATTCATGACTGGCTGTTACTGCGTGCTGCTGCAATCTTAATGACGCTCTACATCATCTACCTCCTTGGTTTTGTGGTTATGACCGGCACCCTGACCTATGACGCCTGGCACGGCTTCTTCGCCTCTGCCTTCACGAAAGTGTTTACGATACTGACGCTGTTCTCGATTCTGGTCCACGGCTGGATTGGCATGTGGCAGGTCCTGACCGATTACGTTAAACCAGTAGCAACCCGCTTGCTGCTGCAGTTTGTGATTGTGGTCGCGCTGTTGTCGTATGCCGTTTATGGAATCGTTGTTGTGTGGGGTGTGTAAATGAGTTTGCCAGTCAGAGAATTTGATGCCGTGGTGATCGGCGCGGGTGGCGCGGGAATGCGCGCGGCTCTGCAAATCTCCCAATCGGGCCAGACTTGTGCCCTGTTATCCAAAGTTTTCCCAACCCGTTCTCATACCGTATCGGCGCAGGGCGGTATTACCGTTGCGCTGGGTAACACCCATGAAGATAACTGGGAATGGCATATGTACGATACCGTCAAAGGCTCCGACTATATCGGTGACCAGGACGCGATCGAGTATATGTGTCACGTCGGTCCGGAAGCGATTCTGGAACTGGAACACATGGGTCTGCCTTTCTCCCGTCTTGATGACGGCCGCGTATATCAGCGTCCGTTTGGTGGTCAGTCGAAGAACTTCGGCGGTGAGCAGGCGGCGCGTACCGCTGCGGCAGCCGACCGTACTGGCCACGCACTGCTGCATACCCTGTATCAGCAGAACCTGAAAAACAAAACCACCATCTTCTCCGAATGGTATGCGCTGGATCTGGTGAAAAATGAAGACGGTGCGATTGTCGGCTGTACCGCTATCTGCATGGAAACCGGTGAAACCGTTTACTTCAAAGCGAAAGCGACCATTCTGGCAACGGGCGGTGCTGGCCGTATTTACCAGTCCACCACTAACGCGCACATCAACACCGGTGACGGCGTAGGTATGGCGCTGCGTGCCGGTGTGCCGGTGCAGGATATGGAAATGTGGCAGTTCCACCCAACCGGTATCGCCGGTGCGGGTGTGCTGGTAACTGAAGGTTGCCGTGGTGAAGGTGGATACCTGCTGAACAAACACGGCGAACGCTTCATGGAGCGTTATGCGCCAAACGCCAAAGACCTGGCAGGTCGTGACGTGGTCGCACGCTCCATGATGGTGGAAATTCGTGAAGGCCGTGGTTGTGACGGTCCATGGGGCCCGCACATCAAGCTGAAACTCGATCATCTGGGCGCAGAAGTTTTGGAATCGCGTCTGCCGGGTATCCTTGAGCTGTCGCGTACCTTTGCGCACGTCGATCCGATTAAAGAGCCGATTCCGGTTATTCCAACCTGCCACTACATGATGGGCGGCGTGCCGACCAAAGTGACCGGTCAGGCGCTGCGCGTGAACGAGCAGGGTGAAGACGAAGTGATTCCGGGCCTGTTCGCGGTAGGCGAAATTGCTTGTGTATCAGTACACGGCGCTAACCGTCTTGGCGGTAACTCGTTGCTCGACCTGGTGGTATTTGGCCGCGCGGCGGGTGTGCACCTGCTGGAGTGTCTGGAAGAGCAGGGTGAACTGCGCGAAGCCACGCAGGAAAACATTGATGCCGCCATGGCGCGCTTCAACCGCTGGGAAAACAACACCACGGGTGAAGATCCGGTTGAAATCCGTAAAGCGTTGCAGCGTTGCATGCAGAACAACTTCTCGGTATTCCGCGAAGGTGATGCGATGCGTGAAGGTCTGGAAGAGCTGAAAGTGATTCGTGAACGCCTGAAGTCAGCGCGTCTTGATGACCGTTCGCCAGATTTCAACACCCAACGTATCGAGTGCCTTGAGCTGGATAACCTGATGGAAACCGCGTACGCCACGGCGGTCGCTGCAAACTTCCGTACCGAAAGCCGTGGCGCACACAGCCGCTTCGACTACCCGGAACGTGATGATGCTAACTGGCTGTGTCACAGCCTCTATGTTCCGCAAACGGAAAGCATGACGCGCCGTGAGGTGAACATGCAACCGAAACTGCGTGCGGCCTTCCCGCCGAAAGCGCGTACCTACTAATTGCGGAGATCATCATGAGACTCGAATTTTCTATCTATCGTTACAACCCGGAAGTCGATGACAAACCGCGTATGCAGGAATACACGCTGGAGTCAGAAGACGGTCGTGACATGATGTTGCTGGACGCGTTGATTCGTCTGAAAGAGAAGGACCCAACGCTGGCCTTCCGTCGCTCATGCCGTGAAGGTGTTTGCGGTTCTGACGGCCTCAACATGAACGGTAAAAACGGTCTGGCCTGCATCACGCCAGTCTCCGCGCTGGGTAATGGCACGAAGAAAATTGTTATCCGTCCACTGCCTGGTTTGCCGGTGATCCGCGACCTCGTCGTTGATATGGGACAATTCTATACGCAGTATGAGAAGATTAAGCCTTTCCTGTTGAATAATGGGGAAAATCCGCCAGCACGCGAGCATCTGCAGACCCCGGCAGACCGTGAGCACCTGGATGGATTGTACGAGTGTATTCTGTGCGCTTGCTGCTCGACCTCGTGCCCATCGTTCTGGTGGAACCCGGACAAGTTCATCGGTCCGGCAGGTTTGTTAGCCGCTTACCGTTTCCTGATCGACAGCCGCGATACCGAAACCGATGCGCGTCTGGACAATCTGAACGATGCTTTCAGTGTATTCCGCTGTCACAGCATCATGAACTGTGTGAGCGTGTGCCCGAAAGGACTAAACCCGACGCGCGCTATCGGCCATATTAAGTCGATGCTGCTGCAACGCGGGGCGTAACACACTGAAGTCACTGTCCGGGAACTTAAGGTTCCCGGCAGTTTACGGAAGCCTTTATAAGCGCGGTACTGACCACGCTTATAAAGGTTCCCTTACGGGCCAGGCGCCGGTTGCGCACAGGTTCGTATCGCTGAACTCACTACGGCAAGCCGCGAAAGCGGCAACAAATGAAACCTCATAAAAAGCAGATTAATGCTTAAGGGATCACAATGCAGAACAGCGCGATGAAACCCTGGCTGGACTCCTCCTGGCTGGCCGGCGCGAACCAATCCTACATAGAGCAACTCTATGAGGATTTCCTGACCGATCCTGACTCAGTTGATGAAATGTGGCGCGAGCTGTTCCAACAGCTGCCCGGCACTGGCGTGAAACCTGAGCAGTTTCACTCCACCACGCGTGATTACTTCCGCCGCCTGGCAAAAGATGCGACCCGCTACACATCCTCAGTCACCGATCCGGCTACTAATTCCAAACAGGTTAAAGTGCTGCAGCTGATCAATGCGTTCCGCTTCCGCGGCCATCAGCACGCTAACCTCGATCCGCTCGGCCTGTGGAAACAGGATCGGGTGGCGGATCTGGATCCGGCTTATCACGATCTCACCGACGCCGATTTTCAGGAAAGCTTTAACGTAGGTTCCTTTGCCATTGGTAAAGAGACCATGAAGCTGGCTGATCTGTTCGCGGCGCTGCAGCAGACCTATTGTGGCTCGATTGGTGCAGAGTACATGCACATCAACAACACCGATGAGAAACGCTGGATTCAGCAGCGTCTGGAATCGGTGGTCGGCCATGCGTCATTCAGCAGCGACGAGAAAAAAGGTTTCCTGAAAGAGCTGACTGCGGCTGAAGGTCTGGAAAAATACCTTGGCGCGAAATTCCCGGGTGCAAAACGCTTCTCACTGGAAGGCGGTGATGCACTGGTGCCGATGCTGCGCGAAATGATTCGCCATGCAGGCAAAAGCGGTACGCGTGAAGTGGTACTGGGGATGGCGCACCGTGGTCGTCTCAACGTCCTGATCAACGTACTGGGTAAAAAGCCACAGGATCTGTTTGACGAATTCTCCGGCAAACACAAAGAGCACCTCGGCACCGGCGACGTGAAGTACCACATGGGCTTCTCGTCTGACGTTGAAACCGAAGGTGGTTTAGTGCACCTGGCGCTGGCGTTTAACCCGTCACACCTCGAAATCGTAAGCCCAGTGGTCATGGGTTCGGTGCGTGCACGTCTGGATCGTCTGGCTGAGCCAAGCAGCAACAAAGTTCTGCCGATCACCATCCACGGTGATGCGGCGGTGATCGGCCAGGGCGTGGTGCAGGAAACCCTGAACATGTCTGCGGCGCGCGGTTACGAAGTGGGCGGTACCGTTCGCATCGTGATTAACAACCAGGTAGGTTTCACCACCTCGAACCCGAAAGATGCGCGTTCAACGCCTTACTGCACCGACATCGGCAAAATGGTTCTGGCGCCAATCTTCCACGTGAATGCGGACGATCCAGAAGCGGTGGCCTTCGTGACTCGCCTGGCGCTGGATTATCGCAACACCTTTAAACGCGACGTGTTTATCGATCTGGTGTGCTACCGCCGTCACGGCCATAACGAAGCGGATGAGCCAAGTGCAACCCAGCCGCTGATGTACCAGAAAATCAAGAAACACCCAACGCCACGTAAGATCTACGCCGATCAGCTGGAAAGCGAAGGTGTGGCGACGTTAGAAGATGCGACCGAACTGGTCAATCTCTACCGTGATGCGTTGGATGAAGGCGAATGCGTGGTGCCAGAATGGCGTCCGATGAGCCTGCACTCCTTCACATGGTCGCCGTACCTGAACCACGAGTGGGATGAAAACTATCCTGCCACGGTTGAGTACAAACGCCTGCAAGAGCTGGCGCGCCGCATCAGCAGCGTACCGGAAGCCGTCGAAGTGCAGTCGCGCGTGGCTAAGATTTACAATGACCGTAAAGAGATGGCGGAAGGCAACAAGCCATTTGACTGGGGCGGCGCGGAAAACCTGGCGTACGCGACCTTGGTTGATGAAGGCATTCCTGTTCGTCTGTCGGGTGAAGACTCCGGCCGCGGCACCTTCTTCCACCGTCATGCGGTGATCCACAACCAAACCAACGGCTCAACCTATACCCCGCTGCACCATGTCCATAACGGGCAGGGTCAGTTCAAGGTCTGGGATTCCGTGCTGTCAGAAGAAGCGGTACTGGCCTTTGAATACGGCTATGCCACCGCAGAACCGCGCGTGCTGACCATTTGGGAAGCGCAGTTCGGTGACTTCGCCAACGGTGCTCAGGTGGTGATCGACCAGTTCATCAGCTCCGGCGAGCAGAAGTGGGGCCGTATGTGTGGCCTCGTGATGCTGCTGCCACACGGTTATGAAGGTCAGGGGCCAGAGCACTCCTCTGCGCGTCTGGAGCGCTATCTGCAACTCTGTGCTGAACAGAACATGCAGGTATGCGTGCCATCAACGCCAGCACAGGTTTACCACATGCTGCGTCGTCAAGCGCTGCGCGGTATGCGCCGCCCGCTGATTGTGATGTCACCGAAATCGCTGCTGCGCCATCCACTGGCGGTCTCCAGCCTGGAAGAGCTGGCCAATGGTAGCTTCCAGCCAGCGATTGGCGAGATTGACGATCTGGATCCGAAACAAGTGAAACGCGTGGTGATGTGTTCCGGTAAGGTTTATTACGATCTGCTGGAACAGCGTCGCAAGAATGAGCAGACCGATGTCGCCATCGTGCGTATCGAACAGCTCTATCCGTTCCCGCACAAAGTGGTGCAGGACGTATTGAAAAATTATGCGCATGTGCAGGATTTCGTCTGGTGTCAGGAAGAGCCACTGAACCAGGGCGCATGGTATTGCAGTCAGCATCATTTCCGCGAAGTGGTTCCCTTCGGTGCGTCACTGCGTTACGCAGGTCGTCCGGCTTCTGCTTCACCAGCCGTGGGCTACATGTCCGTACATCAACAACAGCAGCAAGACCTGGTTAACGACGCGCTGAACCTTGGTTAATTAAAAGGAAAGAAAATGAGTAGCGTAGAAATTCTGGTTCCCGATTTGCCTGAATCCGTAGCGGATGCAACGGTTGCAACCTGGCACAAAAAACCCGGCGATGCGGTCAGTCGCGATGAAGTACTGGTTGAGATTGAAACGGACAAAGTTGTGCTTGAAGTGCCTGCTTCAGCAGACGGTGTACTGGAAGCGATTCTGGAAGACGAAGGCGCTACGGTGCTCTCGCGCCAGCTGTTAGGCCGCCTGGTGGAAGGCAACAGCGGTGGTAAAGAGACCTCTGCGAAAGTAGAAACGAAAGAAGCGACACCAGAACAGCGTAAAACCGCGTCTCTGGAAGAAGAGAGCAACGATGCGCTGAGCCCAGCGGTTCGTCGCCTGATCGCTGAAAACAACCTCGACGCGAGCCAGATTAAAGGCACCGGTGTGGGTGGTCGTCTGACGCGTGAAGATGTTGAGAAGCATGTCGCGAAGAAAGCTGACGGCGCGAAAGCGGCGCCTGCAGCAGCGGCTGCAGCACCTCAGGCTGCTGTGGCTAACCGCAGCGAAAAACGCGTACCAATGACGCGTCTGCGTAAGCGTGTGGCTGAGCGTCTGCTGGAAGCGAAAAACAGCACCGCGATGCTGACCACTTTCAACGAAATCAACATGAAGCCGATCATGGATCTGCGCAAGCAGTACGGCGACGCGTTTGAGAAACGTCACGGTGTGCGTCTGGGCTTCATGTCCTTCTACATCAAAGCGGTGGTTGAAGCCCTGAAACGCTATCCAGAAGTGAACGCTTCTATCGATGGCGAAGATGTGGTTTACCACAACTACTTCGACGTCAGCATCGCGGTATCTACCCCGCGCGGCCTGGTAACCCCAGTGCTGAAAGATGTTGATGCGTTGAGCATGGCTGACATCGAGAAGAAAATTAAAGAACTGGCGGTGAAAGGCCGTGACGGTAAGCTGACGGTTGACGAGCTGACCGGCGGTAACTTCACCATCACCAACGGCGGTGTGTTCGGTTCCCTGATGTCTACCCCGATCATCAACCCACCGCAGAGCGCGATTCTGGGCATGCACGCGATCAAAGAGCGCCCGATGGCGGTCAATGGTCAGGTTGTGATCCTGCCAATGATGTATCTGGCACTCTCTTATGACCACCGTCTGATCGATGGCCGTGAATCCGTGGGCTATCTGGTCGCGGTGAAAGAGATGCTGGAAGATCCGGCACGTCTGCTGCTGGACGTCTAATTTTCGCCGGGCGCATCGCACAACGGTGCGCCCAAACTCATATCTGAATGGATAGAACATCATGAACTTACATGAATACCAGGCGAAGCAGTTGTTTGCTCGCTATGGCATGCCAGCTCCAACTGGTTACGCCTGCGCTACGCCACGTGAAGCAGAAGAAGCCGCCTCTAAAATTGGCGCAGGTCCGTGGGTAGTAAAATGTCAGGTACATGCCGGTGGCCGCGGTAAAGCGGGTGGCGTGAAAGTGGTGAACAGCAAGGAAGATATCCGTGCATTTGCTGAGCATTGGTTGGGCAAGCGTCTGGTGACCTACCAAACTGATGCTGATGGCCAGCCGGTAAACCAGATTCTGGTTGAAGCCGCGACTGACATCGACCAGGAACTCTATCTGGGTGCGGTAGTTGACCGTGCTACCCGTCGCGTGATCTTCATGGCTTCAACTGAAGGCGGCGTGGAAATCGAGAAAGTGGCGGAAGAAACCCCGCACCTGATCCACAAAATGGCATTGGATCCGCTGGCCGGACCTCAGCCATACCAGGGTCGTGAGTTGGCGTTCAAACTGGGCCTGTCCGGTAAGCAAGTTAGCCAGTTCACCAAAATCTTCATGGGTCTGGCGACCATGTTCCTGGAACGCGATCTGGCGATGGTTGAGATCAACCCGCTGGTGATCACCAAGCAGGGCGACCTGATCTGCCTCGATGGCAAGCTGGGCGCCGACGGTAACGCATTGTTCCGTCAGCCTGAGTTGCGTGAAATGCGCGATCCAAGCCAGGAAGATCCACGTGAAGCACACGCAACACAGTGGGAACTGAACTACGTTGCGCTGGATGGCAACATCGGCTGTATGGTGAACGGTGCCGGTCTGGCAATGGGTACCATGGACATCGTGAAACACCACGGTGGCCAGCCAGCTAACTTCCTTGATGTCGGCGGCGGCGCGACCAAAGAGCGCGTAACCGAAGCCTTCAAAATCATCCTGTCTGATGATGCCGTTAAAGCGGTATTCGTTAACATCTTCGGCGGCATCGTGCGTTGCGACCTGATCGCAGACGGCATCATCGGTGCAGTTGCAGAAGTGGGTGTGAACGTGCCAGTGGTGGTACGTCTGGAAGGTAACAACGCCGAGCTGGGCGCGCAGAAACTGGCGGACAGCGGTCTGAACATCATTGCAGCAACCAGCCTGACAGACGCTGCGCAGCGTGTTGTTGCTGCCGCGGAGGGTAAATAATGTCCATTCTTATCGACAAAAACACCAAAGTCATTTGCCAGGGTTTCACCGGTGGCCAGGGGACTTTCCACTCTGAGCAGGCTTTGGCCTATGGTACGCAACTGGTTGGCGGTGTAACGCCAGGCAAAGGCGGCACCACACATCTCGGTCTGCCAGTGTTCAACACCGTGCGTGAAGCAGTAGAAGCCACTGGCGCCACTGCTACCGTGATCTACGTTCCAGCCCCGTTCTGCAAAGACGGTATCCTGGAAGCGATTGATGCAGGCATCAAACTGATCATCACCATCACCGAAGGCATCCCAACGCTGGATATGCTGACCGTGAAAGTGAAGCTGGATGAAGCTGGCGTGCGCATGATTGGCCCGAACTGCCCAGGTGTGATCACCCCAGGCGAATGTAAGATCGGTATCATGCCAGGTCACATTCACCAGCCAGGCCGCGTAGGTATCGTGTCTCGTTCAGGCACCCTGACCTATGAAGCGGTTAAGCAGACCACTGACATCGGCTATGGCCAGTCAACCTGCGTGGGCATCGGTGGTGACCCGATCCCAGGCTCTAACTTCATCGATATCCTGAAAATGTTCCAGGACGATCCACAGACCGAAGTGATCGTGATGATCGGTGAGATCGGTGGTAGCGCTGAAGAAGAAGCCGCAGCCTTCATTAAAGAGCACGTGACCAAGCCGGTTGTCGGCTACATCGCGGGTGTAACTGCACCGAAAGGCAAACGTATGGGCCACGCAGGCGCCATCATTGCTGGTGGTAAAGGCACCGCTGACGAGAAATTCGCCGCGCTGGAAGCGGCCGGTGTGAAAACCGTACGCAGCCTGGCTGACATTGGCGACGCCGTTAAAGCAGTTCTGCCAATCAAATAAGTCATCACTGTTGATGCGCATGAAGCCACCTTCGGGTGGCTTTTTTTATGTCTGAAAGAGAGGGGTAGCCAGTGGCAACAGCGCCCTGTGCAGAGTCACACAAAAAGCAGGGAAAAACCGTAACGGAGATAAAATCTGCGGCTATGCTTACTGAGTTGGTAAGGTAAAGATAGGAAAATGTGCGTGATCTCACAGGGGAAATTAAACCTGAGTATCCGGTATTAACGTTAAAAAAATACGGGAGAAGTAATTATTTCCGTAATTGCATCACGCGTTCATGACAACTAATTAACAACAACGCTAACACTACATATCTGAAAAAATATTGTCTTAATCCAGATCAATAAAGGGTGAGATATAACAAACTTTACTGCTGGCATCACGCACGACAAACGGTATAAATTGCGCTGCATCAATTCAGTCTTTTCCGCGAATTTTCAGGAGTTTGAGCCAGGCGTTGTTAGCGCAATTCTGCCGCCTTCTTGCATCACACTCCTGCTCGAAACAGATTGAAGCGATCGGTTTTTCGGGAAATTTTCAACACTGTTACTCACTCATTTCGGGCTACAGATTTCTCTGTTCTGTCAGTAATAAAACTGGAATCAATAATCAGTCGTTCCTGGATCTTATTCTGCACGTCAATGTTCGTTGTTTACCGTTGTCAGCCGCAGAGTAAATTCATGCGAGGAGCAAGGAGTCATCATGTTAGATATTGTCGAGCTGTCGCGTTTACAGTTTGCCCTGACGGCGATGTACCATTTCCTGTTCGTCCCCTTAACGCTGGGTATGGCGTTTTTGTTGGCGATCATGGAAACCGTATATGTCCTGACGGGTAAGCAAATTTATAAAGACATGACCAAGTTCTGGGGCAAGTTGTTCGGTATCAACTTTGCGCTGGGTGTCGCAACCGGTCTCACCATGGAGTTTCAGTTCGGGACCAACTGGTCATATTACTCCCATTACGTCGGCGATATCTTTGGTGCGCCGCTCGCCATTGAAGGCTTGATGGCGTTCTTCCTTGAATCCACCTTTGTCGGTCTGTTCTTCTTCGGTTGGGATCGCCTTGGCAAAGTCCAGCACCTGGCGGTAACCTGGCTGGTGGCGCTCGGTTCTAACATGTCTGCGTTGTGGATTCTGGTGGCGAACGGCTGGATGCAAAACCCGATCGCATCCGAATTTAATTTCGAAACCATGCGCATGGAGATGGTGAGCTTCTCCGAGCTGGTGCTCAACCCGGTTGCGCAGGTGAAATTTGTCCACACTGTGGCGGCAGGTTACACCGCTGGCGCGATGTTTGTGCTGGGTATCAGTGCCTGGTATCTGCTGAAAGGCCGCGATGTGGCTTTCGCTAAGCGCTCATTCGGTATTGCAGCCAGCTTTGGCATGGCCGCGATTCTGTCCGTTATCGTGCTGGGTGATGAATCCGGTTATGAAATGGGTGACGTACAGAAAACCAAACTCGCAGCGATTGAAGCCGAGTGGGAAACGCAGCCTGCACCTGCGGCCTTCACGCTGTTTGGTATTCCCGATCAGGATTCGAAGGAGAACAAGTACGCGATTCAAATCCCGTATTTGCTCGGGCTAATTGCGACGCGATCGGTGGATACGCCGGTCACCGGTCTGAAAGATCTGCTGTCGCAACATGAAGTGCGCATCCGCAACGGCATGAAAGCCTACGCGTTGCTGAATGAACTGCGCGCGGGCAGTAAAGATCCTGCGGTGCGTAGCCAATTCGAAGCCAGCAAACAGGATCTCGGTTATGGCTTGCTGCTGAAGCGCTACACCCCGGATGTGGCGAATGCGACTGAAGCGCAGATTCAGAAAGCGACACAGGATTCGATTCCACGTGTGGCTCCGCTCTATTTCGCCTTCCGCATCATGGTGCTGTGTGGCGTGTTGCTGCTGGGTATTATCGCTCTGTCATTCCTGAGTGTGATTCGCAACCGCATTGGTAAGAGCCGTTGGCTGCTCAAGGCGGCGCTGTACGGTATTCCGCTGCCATGGATTGCCATTGAATCGGGCTGGTTTGTTGCAGAGTACGGCCGTCAGCCTTGGGCGATTGGTGAAGTGTTGCCAACCGCCGTAGCGAACTCCTCACTGACCGTTGGCGATCTGCTGTTCTCAATGATTCTGATTTGCGGTCTCTACACCATTTTCCTGGTGGCGGAAATGTACCTGATGTTCAAGTTCGCCCGTCTGGGTCCTAGCAGCCTGAAGACTGGCCGCTACCATCATGAGACCGTGAAAGCGGCTGCTCAGCCCGTTCGTGGATAAGGAGAGCAACCATGTTTGATTATGAAGTATTGCGCTTTGTCTGGTGGTTGCTGATTGGCGTGCTGCTAATTGGCTTTGCGGTTACCGACGGGTTTGATATGGGGGTCGGTATGCTGACGCGCATCCTTGGCCGTACCGATACCGAACGACGTATCATGATTAACAGCATCGCCCCGCACTGGGACGGCAACCAGGTATGGCTGATCACCGCGGGTGGCGCGCTGTTTGCCGCCTGGCCAATGGTTTACGCCGCCGCGTTTTCCGGCTTCTATGTGGCGATGATTCTGGTGCTGGCTTCGCTGTTCTTCCGCCCGGTGGGTTTTGACTACCGTTCGAAGATTGAGGACATGCGCTGGCGCAACACCTGGGACTGGGGCATTTTCATCGGCAGCTTTGTACCACCACTGGTGATTGGCGTGGCCTTCGGCAACTTGCTGCAGGGCGTACCTTTCCATGCGGATGAGTATCTGCGTCTGTTCTACACCGGTAACTTCTTCCAGTTACTCAATCCGTTTGGCTTGCTGGCGGGTGTGATCAGCGTCGCGATGATCCTGACACAGGGTGCGACCTATCTGCAGATGCGTACCAACGGCGATCTGCACCTGCGAGCGCGCGGCACCGCGCAAATCAGTGCGCTGGTGATGATGGTGTGCTTCGTATTAGCCGGTGTGTGGGTGAAATACGGAATAGATGGCTATGTGGTGAAAAGCGTCATCGATCATCACGCTGCATCCAACCCGCTGGGCAAAGAAGTGGTGCGTGAAGCCGGTGCGTGGATGGTGAACTTTGAACAGACGCCAATCCTGTGGCTGTTCCCGCTGCTTGGCGTGGTGCTGCCGCTGCTGACCGTGCTCTGTTCGCGCATGGAGAAGGGCGCCTGGGCGTTTGTCTTTTCTTCATTGACGCTGGCATGCGTCATCATGACTGCAGGCATCGCGATGTTCCCGTTCATTATGCCTTCCAGCACCGTGCCGGGCACTAGCCTGACCATGTGGGATGCCACCTCAAGCCTGCTGACGTTGAAAGTGATGACCTTCGCCGCCATCATCTTTGTCCCGATTATCCTCGCCTATACCGCGTGGTGTTATTACAAGATGTTTGGCCGTATCACCAAAGAACACATTGAGAGCAATACGCACTCCCTGTACTGATTAAGGAGATTGAGCATGTGGTATTTTGCCTGGATTCTTGGCACTTTGCTGGCCTGTGCGTTTGGCGTGATCACGGCGCTGGCGATTGAGCAAGCAGAAGAGAGTGGCGCAAAGGATAAACAACACTGATGCGCACACTGATTCAGACGCTGTATCGTCTGATGGACAAGGGCCCGTTACGGGCCCTTTCGCTGATACTGGCGCTGTGGCTGGCGGGCTGTGTTATCTGGCAACCGTCACGCTTTGCCGCCCGCACGAGCGACTTAGCCATCTGGCATGGATTATTGATGATTTGGGCGGTGTGCACCGGCGTGATTCATGGTACGGGCTTCCGTCCATTGCAAACGCGCTGGCGAGCCGTGTTTTCACCGTTGCCTGCGATGATCGTACTAATTCTGGGAATCTATTGGTTCTATCATTGAGTCCCCGAGGCTGTTTTTATCCGCTTTATTCGGGCGCTGACGTGAGTTTATGTCAGCGCCTGGTCAAGAAATATCCTGAAATTCCTTCCAGTTGTTAACGTGTGATAATTATTTTCTCCTGGCTCTGGCGGACCATTCCCAAGCCGATCTCACTTGCGTATAGTAGCAACGTTTAAAATGAGACCGGGATGTAGAGTGAGTACAACGCTGTTTCGCTGGCCGGTTCGGGTCTACTACGAAGACACCGACGCCGGTGGTGTGGTTTACCACGCCAGTTATCTTGCTTTCTATGAACGAGCACGTACCGAGATGTTGCGCCAGCACCATTTCAATCAACAAGCCCTGTTAGAAGAACAGGTGGCGTTTGTGGTACGACGCATGACGATAGACTTTGTTGCCGCAGCACGTCTTGACGATCTTCTGGATATCCAGAGTGAAGTGACCGCCATGACTCGCGCCACCATGACGTTCTCGCAGCGTATCGTGAATGCAGAAGGCAAAGTGCTGAATGAAGCAGAAGTCCTGATTACCTGCATCAACCCACATCTAATGAAGCCGATTGCGCTTCCCAAGTCTATTGTCGCGGAGTTCAAGCAGTGACTGACATGAATGTTCTTGATTTGTTCCTGAAGGCGAGCCTTCTGGTCAAACTTATCATGTTGATTTTGATCGGCTTTTCTATTGCCTCATGGGCGATCATTATTCAGCGCACGCGCATCCTGAATGCGGCGGGTCGCGAAGCCGAAGCCTTTGAAGATAAGTTCTGGTCAGGCATCGAGTTATCGCGCCTGTATCAGGAAAGCCAGGGACGCCGCGATGAGCTGGGCGGATCTGAGCAAATTTTCTATTCGGGCTTCAAAGAGTTTGCCCGTTTGCACCGTGCTAACAACCACGCGCCAGAAGCGGTGGTCGAGGGAGCCAGCCGTGCGATGCGCATCTCAATGAACCGTGAGCTGGAAGCGCTGGAAAACCACATTCCTTTCCTTGGCACCGTTGGTTCCATCAGCCCGTATATCGGTCTGTTCGGTACGGTGTGGGGGATCATGCACGCCTTTATCGCGCTTGGCGCGGTGAAACAGGCGACGTTGCAGATGGTTGCGCCGGGTATTGCCGAAGCGCTGATCGCCACTGCCATCGGTTTGTTCGCGGCCATTCCTGCCGTTATGGCGTATAACCGTCTGAACCAGCGCGTCAACAAGCTGGAGCAGGGCTACGACAACTTTATGGAAGAGTTCACGGCTATCCTGCATCGTCAGGCTTTCTCCACCGACAACACGAAGTAAGTCGAGGTTAACGATGGCCAGAACCCGTGGTCGCGGGCGCCGCGACCTTAAGTCGGAAATCAACATAGTTCCACTGCTGGACGTACTGTTGGTGTTGCTGCTCATCTTCATGGCAACTGCGCCGATTATTACGCAAAGCGTGGAAGTGGACCTGCCTGATGCGACCGACTCGAAAACGGTCTCAACGGATGATAATCCCCCGGTCATTGTTGAAGTGGCTGGCGTCGGGCAATACAGCCTGGTGGTGGATCACGATCGTATGACGCAGCTGCCGCCGGAACAGGTGGTAAGCGAAGCACAGCGCCGCATTGAAGCCAATCCAAAGACGGTATTCCTGATTGGTGGCGCGAAGGATGTGCCTTACGACGAAATCATCAAGGCGTTGAACCTGTTACATCAGGCAGGCGTGAAATCTGTCGGTTTGATGACACAGCCGATTTAAAGCGAACCGTTTTTGGGATCCGAGAGTGTCGAAGGTAACCGAGCAGAACGACAAGTTAAAACGCGCGATAATCATTTCGGTGATTCTGCACATCGTGCTGATCGCCCTGCTGATCTGGAGCTCGTTTAACGAAAAGATCGAATCCAGCGGCGGTGGCGGCGGCAGTGACATTGATGCCGTGATGGTCGATTCCGGCGCGGTGGTTGAACAGTACAACCGCCAGCAGAATCAGCAACGCGACAGCCAACGTGCTGAACAGCAGCGCCAGAAACAATCACAGCAGCAGGCTGAAGAGTTACAGCAGAAGCAAGCCGCTGAGCAGCAGCGTCTAAAAGAGCTGGAAAAAGAGCGTTTGCAGGCGCAGCAGGAAGCCAAAGAGCAGGCCAAACAGCAAGCTGAGCAACAGAAAGCCGCTGAAGCGGCCGCGAAGCAGGCGCAGGATCAGCAGAAAGCTGCAGAAGCGGCTGCCGCAAAAGCTAAGGCCGACGCCAAAGCTGAAGCGGATGCGCAAGCTAAAGCGGCGGCAGATGCCAAAGCCAAAGCGGTAGAAGAGGCGAAGCAGGCTGCAGCGGACGCGAAGAAGAAAGCGGACGAACAGGCCAAAGCAGCGGCTGCTGAAGCGGCGAAAGAGAAAGCGGTAGAGCAAGCCAAAGCCGCCGCCGAAGCGAAAGCGCAAGCTGCCGCCGAGGCCAAAGCGCAGGCTGCAGCTGATGCGAAGGCGAAAGCCGCTCAGGAAGCCAAAGAGGCTAAAGAGCAAGCTGCCGCAGAAGCAAAAGAGAAAGCCGCTGAGGCAGCGAAAGAGAAAGCGGCTGCCGATGCGAAAGCGAAAGCGGATGCTGCCGCGAAAGCGAAAGCTGATGCAGCAGCCAAAGCGAAAGCAGCCGCAGATGCTAAAAAGAAAGCCGCTTCTGAAGCTGCCAAGAATGAAAGTGATGTTGATGACCTGTTAGGTGGCCTCTCGTCCGGTAAGAATGCACCGAAAAGTGGCACGGCTTCTGGCGGTGCGGCAGGGCAGGGGAATCAGAAGAAAGCGGGTGCATCAGGCGCTGAGATTAACTCTTACATGGGCCAGGTCGTTGGTGCGATTCAAAGTCGCTTCTACGATGCGGATACCTTTAAGGGTAAAGAGTGTAATCTGCGTATCAAATTGGCACCTGACGGTTTGCTGATTGATGTCAAAGCAGAAGGTGGCGACCCGGCATTGTGCCAGGCTGCAATCACCGCCGCGAAGCAGGCTCGAATTCCTAAGCCGCCATCGCAAGCGGTGTATGAAGTGTTTAAAAACGCCCCAATGCGTTTCAAACCGGAATAATGCAGTAACTCACGGCAGGTTGAACTAAGGTTAGCTTGCCGTAATTTATGAACACTCGTGTTTTTCAGGAACTGTGCGAATTATCGTGGACTCAGGTTCAGATAAGGGAGAAAAGATGAAGCAGGCACTTCGTGTAACCTTAGGTTTTTTTGTACTGCTGTGGGCAGCCATGCTGCACGCAGAAGTGCGCATTGAAATTACGCAGGGCGTGAACACCGCACGTCCAATTGGTGTGGTGCCGTTCAAATGGGCTGGCCCAGGCGCGGCGCCAGAAGACATTGGCGGCATCGTCGCGGCTGACTTGCGCAATAGCGGTAAATTCAACCCGCTGGATCGTTCACGTCTGCCACAGCAGCCGACCAGCGCGCAGGAAGTGCAACCTGCTGCCTGGAGCGCATTGGGTATTGATGCGGTTGTCGTGGGCCAGGTCACGCCAAACCCGGACGGTAGCTACCAGATCGCTTACCAGCTGGTGGACACCGGCGGTGCACCGGGCACGGTGCTGGCGCAGAACTCTTACAAAGTCACTAAGCAATGGCTGCGTTATGCAGGCCACACCGCCAGTGATGAAGTGTTTGAGAAGCTGACTGGTATCAAAGGCGCATTCCGTACGCGTATCGCGTATGTGGTGCAAACCAACGGCGGTCAGTTCCCGTATGAACTGCGCGTATCAGACTACGATGGCTACAACCAGTTTACCGTACACCGTTCACCAGAACCATTGATGTCACCGGCCTGGTCTCCAGACGGCAGCAAAGTGGCCTACGTGACCTTTGAAAGTGGTAAGTCGGCGTTAGTGGTACAAACGCTGGCAAACGGTGCCATCCGTCAGGTGGCTTCTTACCCGCGCCATAACGGTGCACCGGCCTTCTCGCCGGATGGTTCAAAACTGGCGTTCGCGCTGTCTAAAACTGGCAGCCTGAACTTGTACGTGATGGATCTGGCCTCAGGTCAGACGCGTCAGGTGACCGACGGTCGCTACAACAGCACCGAACCGACCTGGTTCCCGGATAGCCAGACACTGGCCTATACCTCGGATCAGGCAGGTGCGCCTCAGATTTATAAAGTGGGTATCAACGGCGGTGCGCCACAACGTATTACCTGGGAAGGTTCTCAGAACCAGGATGCGGATGTGTCAACTGACGGCAAAACCATGGTGATGATCAGCAGCGCCGGTGGCGCTCAGCATGTCGCCAAACAGGATCTGGTAACGGGAGCCGTTCAAACAATAACGGACACGTTCCTGGATGAGACGCCAAGTCTGGCGCCTAACGGCACGATGGTAATCTATAGCTCTACTCAGGGGATGGGTTCCGTGTTGCAGTTGGTTTCAACAGATGGGCGTTTCAAAGCGCGTCTTCCGGCAACTGATGGACAGGTCAAATTCCCTGCCTGGTCGCCGTATCTGTAATGCATGAGTCCCCTGCATAGCGGGGGATGACAATGTATAGCAAACAAAATAATAGGATAAAGAAATGCAACTGAACAAAGTGCTGAAGGGTTTGATGCTGGCTCTGCCGGTAATCGCGGTAGCTGCATGTAGCTCGCACAAAAACAACAACAACGACCAGACTGGTATGGGCGCAGACAACGGCGCTTACGGTGCTGGCCAGAACGGTAACATGTCTTCTGATGAGCAAGCGCGTCTGCAGATGCAGCAGCTGCAGCAGAACAACATCGTTTACTTCGGTCTGGACAAGTATGACGTGGCTTCTGACTATGCTCAGATGCTGGATCAGCACGCAGCATTCCTGCGCGGCAACCCGTCTTACAAAGTCACCATCGAAGGTCACGCGGATGAGCGCGGTACCCCAGAGTACAACATCGCCCTGGGCGAACGTCGTGCTAGCGCAGTGAAAATGTACCTGCAGGGTAAAGGCGTTTCTGCTGACCAGATGTCTATCGTTTCTTACGGTAAAGAAAAACCAGCTGTACTGGGTCATGACGAAGCGGCTTACGCTAAAAACCGTCGTGCCGTACTGGTTTACTAAGAGCATGACATGATGAGTAACTTCAGACTTCATCTATTGAGTCTGTCGTTACTGGTTGGCGTAGCGGCCCCCTGGGCCGCTAATGCCCAGGCGTCAATCAGTAGCGTTGGCTCAGGCTCGGTCGAAGACCGTGTCACCAATCTTGAACGTATCTCCAATGCCCAGGCTCAGCTTCTGCAGCAGTTGCAGCAGCAGATGAGTGACAACCAAAGCGATATCGATTCGCTGCGCGGCCAAATCCAGCAGAACAGCTATCAACTTAATCAGGTGATTGAGCGCCAGAAGCAGCTCTATCAGCAGATCGATACGTTGAGCAGCGGTAATGCGGGGGCACAGGCGAGCGGTGACGGTGATGCCGCAGCGGCGGGCGCAGGTGCAGCAGCGGGAAACGCTGATGCAGGTGGTAGCAATGCCAGTGGAAGTTCCGCTGCCCCTGCACAAACCGGCGATGCGAATACCGATTACAATGCGGCAGTTGCGCTGATTCTTGAGAAGAAACAGTTCGATCAGGCCATCACGGCCCTGCAGGCGTGGGTGAAGAAGTATCCTGACTCCACCTACCAGCCCAATGCCAATTACTGGCTCGGTCAGTTGTATTACAACAAGGGCAAGAAAGATGATGCCGCTTATTATTTTGCCACTGTGGTAAAGAATTACGCGAAATCGCCGAAAGCCCCGGAAGCGCTGTTTAAGGTTGGCGTGATCATGCAAGAGAAGAACGATATGGCGAAAGCCAAAGCGGTCTATCAACAAGTGATCAAACAATTCCCGACCAGCGAATCTGCCAAGCTGGCGCAAAAGCGTCTGGCTGGGATGTAATTTGTGCAGCAGAGACCGGATTTCGTATGATTTCTGGTCTTGCAGCATGAAAGGTAAGCAATTGAGTGATTTGGTGATAAATAAGGGTTGCGCCCTCCCGCTAAATCAGTAATATATGCCGCCGTTGCCCGGGCAGTTTAACAAAGCGTCCGGCAGCCTGAAGATGGGTCGTTAGCTCAGTTGGTAGAGCAGTTGACTTTTAATCAATTGGTCGCAGGTTCGAATCCTGCACGACCCACCATCTTAACCTGCTGTATGTTAGATGTTTTCTTCAGAAGCTTCACAACCTTGATGGGTCGTTAGCTCAGTTGGTAGAGCAGTTGACTTTTAATCAATTGGTCGCAGGTTCGAATCCTGCACGACCCACCATCAAGTTTAAAGTTGTAAGCCGCTCCTCGAGCGGGTCGTTAGCTCAGTTGGTAGAGCAGTTGACTTTTAATCAATTGGTCGCAGGTTCGAATCCTGCACGACCCACCACTATGTAGAAAGGCGCCCTAAAGGCGCCTTTTTGCTTTTCTGCGTTTCTCAAATCTTCACTTCTCAAAAATTTTAGCTGAACTTGCTATGAGCCCGTGCGTCAGCCCGTCAAGGCGGACGGATCGCGAAGGAATCTCACATCCCTGTGGATCGGCCTCGCCATCCCTGGCTCGGACGCTTCGCTCTCCCGCTCCCGCCTTGCCGGACTTGTGTGGCTTTAGTTAATGCTTTTAAAAAACCGCAGAGATGTGCCATGAAGGCGGCAATAAGGGGCGGTGGAGTAAAGCTTGTGGCGCAGGGATGCGCCACCAGAGCCTACAGGGATGTATTCACGGCGTCTTTACGTAACCGCCCCTTATTGCTGACTGAAACGCACTGTCGTTGTTTTGCTTGTGGCTTGAGTGTGAAATCAATGGCCCGAACCATGGCTCGGACGCTTCGCTCTTCCGCTCCCGCCTTGCCGGACTTGTTTGGCTTTGGTTAATGCTTTTAAAAAACCGCAGAGATGTGCCATGAAGGCGGCAATAAGGGGCGGTGGAGTAAAGCTTGTGGCGCAGGGATGCGCCACCAGAGCCTACAGGGATGTATTTACGGCGTCTTTACGCAACCGCCCCTTATTGCCGACTGGAACGCACTGTCGTTGTTTACTAGCAGCTAGAATGCACGACAGATGACCCCCATTCCCAAAACGTACGCTCAGTCATGCCTTTTTCTCTTTCTCAGCCGATTTCTCAGGCGTCAAACTCTTCCAGATATGCAGCACCGCATAGCTGCGCCATGGGCGCCAGACCTGTGATAACTGCTCTGCCACTTTGGCACTCACCCCACCGAGGTTATTACGAATCGCAATATCCTCTTTAGGGAACGCATCCGGCCAGCGCAGGGCGCGCATGGCGATATAACTCGCCGTCCATGGCCCTACGCCTTTCAATGCCAGCAGCTGCTGCTGAACCACGTCAGGATTCACCGCGCCATTAAAGCGCAGCGCACCGGAGGCGCATGCCTGTGCCAGCGCCTGAATCGCCTGCGAGCGAGCGCTCACAATACCGAGGCTAGCAATATCATCAATGGTTGCGCTAGCGAGGGATTCCGCCGTCGGAGGCAGGCGAGAAAGTTCCGGCCATGGCGTCACTAATGGCTCGCCAAACCGCTGCGCCACGCGGCTGCTTAGCGTGGTGGCCGCTTTCACCGTCACCTGCTGGCCAAGAATTGCGCGCACCCCCAACTCAAAGCCGTCAAACGCTCCAGGAACGCGCAATCCCGGATAACGTGTCAGACTGTCAGCTAATAGCGGATCCTGGCTTAGCTGCTCGCTGATGCGCTGTGGTTGGGCATCGAGATCAAACAGGTCGCGCAGGCGACGCAGCAGGGCAGGCAAAACCGGGGTTAAGGTAGTAGTGAACTGCACCTTGAGTGCCTGCTTCTCCGGCAAATGGCTGACGCGTACCCAGCCCCGACAGTTCCCCAGCGCCACGGTGCGGTGATAAGCACCATCACTGACCCACTCTGCCTCTTTCATCACACGCTGCTGAAGAAAATCCAGAATGGCATCCCAGTCATAAGGGGGGCGATAACTCAAACGCAGCTCTGCGCTCTCCTGCACCGTGGTCATGCTCTCTGGTTGACTCTGTTTGCGCAGACGCGAAGGCGTCATACGGTAACGAGTCTGAAATACATCATTAAAGCGGCGCAAACTGCGAAAGCCGCTGGCGTAGGCGATTTCGGTGACGGGCAACGAAGTCTCAGTCAGAAGTTGCTTCGCCAGCAGCATGCGCCGCGTTTGGCGCAGCTCCAATGGTGACACGCCCAACTCCTGCTGGATCACGCGGCGAAGCTGGCGCTCACTCAGGTCAAACTCGCCGGCGATGTCGGCCAGTGTCTCTTGCTCTTCCAGCAGGCCTTCTTCAATACGACGAATCAAGCGATCGGCGATGCGGTGATGACTATCGACCGGGGCGAAGCCCGGCGCTAACTCAGGACGGCAGCGCAGGCAGGGTCTGAAATGCGCTTTCTCGGCGGCTTCGGCGCTGCCAAAAAACAGGCAGTTCTTCTGCATCGGCGCTTTCACCGGACAAATGGGCCGACAGTAAATGCCGGTCGAGGTCACGCCAACAAAGAACACGCCGTCGAAACGACTGTCGCGCGAGGTCAGCGCCTGGTATGCAATCTCGGGATCAAACATCATCGTCTCCAGCAAATAAACCGCATATACCATCCAGAATTCAAAGCTCAGAAGCGGTTGGTTGCGCTCGTTCCCCTGAATCACTGACTTAAGTCAGCTCAGAGAGAAGATGAACCTCCTGAAGAAGGTTCCCCCTTCGGGCCAGCACAAGCGCTGTGCAAATCGACTGATCGGTTCGTCACTCGTTTGCCGCCTTCTTGCGCCTTGCATTGTTTTGGGTATCGTCGCGCAAGTGGCAAAGCAAAACTCGCTGCTTTCGGACAGCTAACCAGTTTATGCTCATGACCGAAAACAGCCAGTTTATCGCGGCAGAAGTGCGATAATGACACACTGATTTATGCCGGAGGTGCCTTATGTATCATGCCAAAATCATTCCCACGCCAGTTGGTGAGCTGACGTTGATTGCGACTGATAACGGGTTATCAGCGATTCTGTGGGAAAACGAAGGCTCGCAACGCGTGCCGCTGAAACCCATCAGCCGTAACGATCAGCATCCGATTCTGTGTGAGGCGGAGCGCCAGCTGCGTGAATACTTCGCCGGAGAGCGTCAGCAATTCGACATGCCTTACGATACGGTCGGCACTGAATTCCAGAAAAAAGTCTGGCAAGCGCTGCTCACCATTCCGTTTGGTGAAACCCGTAGCTATCAGCAAATCGCGGAACAGATCGGCAACCCGAAAGCCATGCGCGCGGTGGGAGCGGCCAACGGTAAAAATCCTCTGTCGATCATGGCGCCCTGCCATCGGGTGATTGGCAGCAACGGTAAGCTCACTGGTTTCGCGGGCGGTCTGGCGGTCAAAGCGTTCTTGCTGGAACTGGAAAACCCGCAGAAATCGTTAGGTGGCTTGTAAACCGCATAAAAAAGAGACGACACTCTCGCGCAATTCCGCTATCGTGTTTAGCATATAAAACACGATAGCGGTTTTGATGCCGCATCATCGCTGTAACAGGCGATTTTGTTAAATTGAGAAAACGAGAGCCGTGTCATGAGTCTGATGTTCGATCCTGAAAGCGCGATTTATCCCTTTCCGCCGAAACCGGCGCGTCTCAGCCAGGATGAAAAATCCCACTACATCTCTGAAATCAAACGCTTATTAAAAGAGCGCGATGCGGTGCTGGTCGCGCATTACTACACCGATCCTGAAATTCAGGCGCTGGCGGAAGAGACCGGCGGCTGCGTCTCGGACTCACTGGAAATGGCGCGCTTCGGCAGCACGCATCCGGCAAAAACGCTGCTGGTGGCGGGCGTGCGTTTTATGGGCGAAACCGCCAAAATTCTCAGCCCGGAAAAAACCGTGTTGATGCCGACGCTGCATGCAGAGTGTTCACTCGATCTTGGTTGCCCAATTGAGGAGTTCAATCGCTTCTGTGATGAACATCCGGACCGCACGGTGGTGGTGTACGCCAACACCTCGGCCGCCGTCAAAGCGCGCGCGGATTGGGTTGTCACCTCCAGTATTGCGGTTGAGCTGATTGAACATCTCGACAGCCTTGGTGAGAAAATTATCTGGGCACCGGATCGCCATCTGGGCCGTTACGTCACCCAACAGACCAAAGCAGACGTGCTGTGCTGGCAGGGCGCGTGCATCGTGCATGACGAGTTCAAAACTCAGGCCCTGCAGCGCATGAAAACGCTCTATCCGGAGGCAGCGATCCTCGTGCATCCGGAATCCCCGCAGGCGATCGTCGATCTGGCGGATGCCGTGGGCTCCACCAGCCAGCTGATTCAGGCGGCGAAAAACCTGCCGCATCCGCAAATGATCGTTGCCACCGATCGCGGCATCTTCTACAAGATGCAGCAGGCGGTGCCGGACAAAGAACTGCTGGAAGCGCCGACGGCAGGTGAGGGCGCGACCTGTCGCAGCTGCGCGCACTGTCCGTGGATGGCGATGAATGGCCTGAAAGCCATTGCCGAAGGGCTGGAGCACGGCGGCAGCGAGCATGAAATCCATGTCGATGATGCGCTGCGCGAAGCCGCATTGATACCGCTTAACCGCATGCTAGACTTTGCAGCACAACTCAAACTCAAGGTGAAAGGGAACGCGTAAGGCGGCTTTCATACAGGTGCAGATCATGGACTTCTTCAGCACACAAAATATTTTGGTTCACATTCCTATTGGCGTGGGTGGCTACGACCTGTCATGGATCGAGGCGGTGGGCACCATTGCGGGTCTGCTGTGTATCTGGCTCGCCAGCCAGGAAAAGATCATCAACTACTTCTTCGGGCTGATTAACGTCACCTTGTTTGCGGTGATCTTCTTCCAGATTCAGCTGTATGCCAGCTTACTGCTGCAGCTGTTCTTCTTTGTCGCCAATGTTTACGGCTGGTACGCGTGGAGTCGACAAAACACCGCCAATGAAGCCGCACTGAAAATTCGCTGGCTGCCGTTGCCGAAGGCGCTTGGCTGGGGCGCGGCGTGCGTCATCGCCATTGCGCTGATGACGCTGTATATCGATCCGGTGTTCGCGTTTCTGACCAAAATCGCCGTCGGTATCATGCAGAGTCTCGGCCTGAACGTGACGATGCCGCAACTGCAGCCGGATGCCTTCCCGTTCTGGGATTCCTGCATGATGGTGCTGTCGATTGTGGCGATGATTCTGATGACGCGGAAATATGTCGAGAACTGGCTGCTGTGGGTGGTGATCAACGTAATTAGTGTGATGATCTTTGCGCGTCAGGGCGTGTATGCGATGTCGCTGGAATACGCGATTCTGACGTTGATCGCGCTTAACGGTTCCCGCTTGTGGATGCAAAGTGCGCGCGAACACGGGTCGCGCGCGCTGTCGAATCAGTGATGGTGATGGGCGTGACCATCCAGCGTGAGATGTTCATGTGAGTGATGATGAGAGCTCTGCTCCGCGCAGAGTTCGCAATCATGACCGGTACATGGCTGGTACTCCATCTGCACAGTGGCGTGCGCAATCTGATAGTGCTCATGCAAATACTGATGAATACGCACCAGCAGCCCGTCATGATCGTAAGGTGGAATCACCTGCACATGTAATGTCAGCACCGGCTTCTCTCCCACCTGCCACACATGTATATGATGCACATTGCGCACTTCCGCGATGTTGCGTGTCAACTCGCGTGCCAGTTTATCCACGTTAATCCCGCTCGGTGCGCCTTCCAGCAGCTCATGCAGACTTTCCCGCAGCAACGACCACGCGCTACGCACCACCAATAGCGAAACCAGCAATGACAGAATCGGGTCGATCGGCGTCCAGCCGGTCAGCATGATAATGATAGCGGCAACAATCGCGCCAACGGAGCCGAGCAGATCGCCCAGCACATGCAGCGCCGCCGCACGTACGTTGAGATTTTTTTCTTCACTGCCACGATGTAACAGCCAGAAAGAGAGCAGATTAGCCAGCAAACCGGCAATCGCAATCCCCAGCATCAATCCGCCAGCAACCGGCTGTGGTTGATAGAAACGGCGCAGCGCTTCCCAGACAATCAGTACCGTAATCACCAGCAGCGCAATGGCATTCACAAAGGCGGCAAGTGTGGTGAGGCGCAGCAAGCCAAAGGTGTGGCGGGCGCTGGGTTTGCGCTGAGCAAACTGCACGGCCAGCAGCGCCATCAACAGCGCAGCGGCGTCAGTGAGCATATGTCCGGCATCCGCCAGCAGCGCCAGCGAACCCGATACCACGCCACCAATCACTTCGGCAATCATAAACAGCGCGGTGACGCCAAACGCCGCCGCCAGACGCGTACGATTGCCGTTATGCGCGCCGTGAGAATGAGTGTGTGCCATAACTTTCCAGTTGTTCCAGTAACCTGTTCGTTAATGATATCAGTAAATTGAGGGCATCATCGTCCAGACGCTGCTGTTTTGCCTGATCGGTGAGCTGCTGACAGTATTCGGCAATCTCATCCATGCCGAGCAACAGCCAGCTGCCTTTCATGCGGTGTGCGGCACGCTCGACAGCGGGCCAGTCATGCTCGACGCTGGCCGCCAGTAGCGCATCGCGATCCTGTTGCAACGTGCGTTGCAATGTCTGGCAAATGCGCGGGATAAAGGCCTCATTGTGCTGGGCCAGAATCATTAAACTGTCGGGCAGCTGTCGGAGAGGATCGCGCACCGTGCGTGCCAGCAGAGCCGCGAGATCATCCAGCTCAATCGGTTTCAACAACAGCGCTTCGTCTTCTTGCAACGCTACCTTCAGCAGTTGCACGTCGGCGGAGCAGAGTACGCGCAGTGCTGGTTTGCTGCGTCGCTGCTGGCGGCGGCGTAAGATGCGCAGCAGTGTTAATCCATCCGGGCGTGGCATCATCTGGTCAATCAACAGCACATCAAACGGCTGAAGCGCATCGGCGCGCAACAGGCTACGCCCCTCTTCGAACACCTGCGCCGTGATAGCGAATCGAGCCAGCTGCTGCTGCAAAACCAACAGATTGGTGGGATGGTCATCAACAATCGCCACGCGCAGATGCGGATAGCGCGGCCAGGCAGCATGGCGTTCGGTGGGCGCATCCTCACAGAGGTCGAGCGGCAATATCACCTTCACTGTGGTGCCTTGTTCTGGCGCAGAAGTCAGCGTTAACTGGCCGCCCATACGTTGCACGATCTCGCGGCAGATAAACAAACCCAGCCCGCTACCCTGCACCGCATGGCTTTTGCCCGACGGTGCCTGATACCAGGGTTCAAACAGCTGCGCTTGTTCGCTGAGTGGAATACCGCTGCCGCTGTCGGCGACCGTTAACTGAATCTGATCGGTGACGGCGAGCGACAGCCTGACTTCACCCTGGCGCGTGAATTTCAGCGCGTTGGCCACCAGATTATTCACCACCTGCTGCAGGCGATCGCCATCCAGCATCACGCGCGTCGGCAAGGGCGTGAGCGCCTCAACCAACAATATCGGACCGGATTCGCGCATCAAAGGGTGATAGAACTGCAGCTGTTGCTGCAGCCAATCTGCCAGATGGAGCGGATGCGGTGCCAGGCGAAAACTCTGATTCTCAATGCGTGCATGGTCTTGCAGATCGTTCAGCAGCGCCATCAGCGAGCGCGCACTGCTGTGCATCAGTGTCAAACGCTCGCTAGGATGCTGCTGCTGTTCGAGTTCCAGCAGGCCGAGAATCGCCTGCATTGGCGTGCGCAATTCGTGGCTGGCAGTGGCAAGGAACTGGCTTTTGGCGGCGTTAGCGCGCTCTGCTTGTTCACGCTGCAGGCGATCGCGCCGCTGTTGCAGGTAGCGGCGCAGCAGCAGCACTAACAGCAGCAAAATGATCATCCCGGCCGCCATCAAAATCATCAGCGGCACATTGCGCATCGCCATAGTGGTGCCGGGTTGGGGCGGCTGCGACCAGTTAATGCGCATCTGATTAAGCGTATCCGCTGGGATTTGCTGGAGTGCATGATCCAGCACCCCCTGGAGTTGCGGCTGATCCTGGCTTACCTGAGGTGCCAGCGGCCAGGCAACATCGCTGGCGGCAAAGGCTAAATGGACACGATTATCCGCGTGGTTGGCCATGCGCCAGCGTGCAGACAGGACATTATCCACCAGTGCATCAATCTGACCGCTGTTCAGGGCTTGCCAGAGCTGGGCACGGTCATCGAACAGTTGGGGCGTGATGTTCTCAGGCAGCAGCCGTTGCGCCAGATCGGCGCGCAGCACGCCCACTCGCTGATGTTGCAGGGATTGCCAGCTCATCGGCTGCTGCGTATTAAGCGTGTAAATCCCCCAAATCGCGCGCCACACTGGCAATGTGTTGCTGCTGGTATCGTCGCCGTTCAGGGGTTGTAGCAAATTCAGCATTACCTGATGTTGCTGCATCAACGTCTGCGCCTGTTGGGGATTGCTCACCCAGCGCGGGGTGAAACGCAGCCCGGTGCTTTGGCTTAACGCATTAAGCAGATCAATACCAAAGCCGCGAGCATTGCCGTTGCCATCGCGATAGCTCCAGGGGGCATTGTCCACCTCTGCGGCATAAGGAATCTCGCTCTGTGCGGCCAGCCATTGTTTCTCAGCAGCCGACAGCATCAGCGTTTGCGTATCCTGATAACGCAGCAAAGGCGGGCTCCAGCGCTGTTGCACGCGATTACTGAACTCAGCGGGCAGCAGGCGCAACTGGGTATTGAGCCAGTGGATCAGCGTGGGATCGCGCGCCAGCGCCCGCAGCGACAGTTCACCGGCGCCGGGATCGGCGGTGATCTGGTAAATCTGTCCGTGCTGCAGTTGATTCAGCAGAAAGCCGGCGCTGGTTTCATCCGCCACCAGATAGTCGCTCTGCTGATTGAGCAGTGCATACAGTGCCTGCAAATCGCCCGGCAGGCTGTGCCAGCGATGGTTTTGCACAAAGGCATCGGGCAGTTGCGCCAGTGTGGCTTGCGCGATGGTGAGCTGGGCATTTTCGCTGTTGAACATCACCGCGCGTTGATTATCACGATTGCGGTAAATGCGGATCGGGCTGTTAACCCAGCTGTCGCTGACCAGGATGTTTTCCGGCAGCTGCGCATGTTCGTTGCTCAACACGAAATCGACGTCACCGCGCTTCAGTGCCGCCAGCTGCTGGGAACGATCGGCGTAACTTTGCAGGCTAAAGCGCGTGCCGGTGAGTTGGCTCAGCGCGCTAAGGTAATCGGCATCAATCCCCCAGATACGATCGCCAATGCGCATTGCCCAGGGCGCACTATTCTGCGCCGGGACGGCAACGCGTAAGGTCGGTTGCGGCCATGGCTCGACATGCGGTGCGGGCATCATGGCGGGGAGCATGACGCTGCTGGCGGGCTGTAAGTCAGCGCGAGCCGTTAAGCTGATCAACAGCAGACACAGCCACAAGATGACTTTCACTGTTGGGCTTTCCACAATTCAGCCAGCTCTACCACCGACTGCACGCCGGTTTTCTCCAAAATGTTTTTCTTGTGGGTGCTGACGGTTTTATTGCTGATATGCAGCTGCTCGCCAATCTGCAAATTAGACAGCCCGCGCACCAGCAGTGCGACGATTTGCTGCTCTTTCTCGGTGAGCGGCAGCTCGATACGCTCGGGCAGCGGCGGAAAAGCTTGCTGCCCGCCGAGCACCGCCAGAATCGCACTCAGCAATTGCGCCATGCTCTGGCTTTTTACCACATAGCCCGCCGCACCAAGCGACACGGCACTCAGCAAGGTGTGGCGACTCTGCTGTGCGGAATAGATTAACACCGGGCAATTTTGATCGCGGGCGCGCAGACGGCGCAATAATTCGAGGCCATCGCTATCCGGCAAGCCGATATCGAGCAGGATGAGATCAAATTGATGCTGCTGTAAAAGCTGGCGCGCTTCAGCTTCAGTCGCGGCGGCGTGCAGTTTTACCGGGATAGGGGAGTGGACGCAGGCCGCTTCCAGCGCGACTTCAACTAACGGATGGTCATCAATAAGCAGCAGTGAAGCCATGAAACAGTTCCTCTGAATTTCATGGCTTCAGCATAGCGGAAAAGCCTGCACGGAAATAGAAAGGGAGAGCCAGCGCTCTCCCTTTATGTGATCGGATAACCCGTTATTGGGTCGTGCCGTCCGTTTTGTGTTTCACATGGCCGCCACCTTTTTTGGTATCGACCTTTTTATTCATATCCGGACATTTACCGTCTTTGCACATAGAATTTTTGTGCATTTGCTCAGCTGACATATTGCCAGTGCTGGTGCCAGATGTCGCTGCGCTGTTGGTGTTCATGCTGCCATTATTAATTTTGCTATTGTCCACATTATTGGGTGGCAGATTCTGTTTCGCGCCGCCTGCCGCCGCGCCAGCTTCTGCTGAGGCATTCGCGTCACCGTTGTTACTGTCCGCAGCCATTGCCGCGCCGCTACCCAGGGTCATCGCTGCCGTCAGAAAGATAATTGCAAACTTATTCATCATTATGCTCCTTTAATCGATGGAGAGTTGCCGTCAAACACCACGGGTGTTGAGTGACGAAAATAACGTACCGTGACGGAATATAATTCCATCGTTAACGCTTCGCTTAAAAATTAAATAGCGCAAGAACCTCATTCCTCAGTGCTTACGTTTAAAAAGCTTAGTTCATGGGCGTATAAATGCAAATTTCACAAAAGCATTTACGTGAGCGTGGAATTTACACTCGCAGCCTGAAGGGATACATTTAACGGGTTGCGCCCGGCGAACGCGGGGCCAGAAATTTGAATGGAATTATGTATGGATTATCAGAACGACGATTTACGCATCAGAGAAATCAAAGAATTATTACCGCCTGTTGCTTTGCTCGAAAAATTCCCCGCTACCAATAAAGCCGCTGAAACCGTTGCTCAGGCACGTCAGGCGATTCACCGCATTCTGCACGGTCAGGACGATCGTCTGCTGGTGGTGATCGGTCCTTGCTCAATCCACGATACCGAAGCCGCTAAAGAGTATGCGAGCCGTCTGCTGACGCTGCGTGACGAGTTGAAAGGCGAGCTGGAAGTGGTCATGCGTGTTTATTTCGAAAAACCGCGTACCACGGTGGGCTGGAAAGGGCTGATCAACGATCCGTTTATGGATGGCAGCTTCCAGATCAACGATGGCCTGCGTCTGGCGCGTAAGCTACTGGTGGATATCAACGACATCGGTCTGCCAGCGGCAGGTGAATTCCTGGATATGATCACTCCGCAGTACATGGCAGATTTGATGAGCTGGGGCGCGATTGGTGCGCGTACCACCGAATCCCAGGTGCATCGTGAACTCTCTTCCGGTTTATCTTGCCCGGTCGGCTTCAAAAACGGCACCGATGGCACCATCAAAGTGGCCATCGACGCGATTGGTGCCGCCAGCGCGCCGCATTGCTTCCTCTCCGTCACCAAATTCGGTCATTCGGCGATTGTCGAAACCAGCGGTAACGAAGATTGCCATATCATTCTGCGCGGCGGCAAAGAGCCGAACTACAGCGCAGAACACGTGGCAGCGGTGAAAACCGGTCTGGAGAAAGCGGGCTTGCGTCCGCAGGTGATGATCGACTTTAGCCATGCCAACAGCAGCAAGCAGTTCCAGCGTCAGATGGTGGTCGCTGATGATGTGGCGCAGCAGATCGCGGGCGGTGAGCAGGCGATTACTGGCGTGATGATCGAGAGCCACCTGGTGGAAGGGAATCAGAGCCTCGACAGCGGTAAAGAGCTGGTTTATGGCCAGAGCGTCACCGATGCCTGCATCGGCTGGGAAGACACCGAGAAAGCCTTGCGTCAACTGGCGCAGGCGATCAAACAACGCCGCGGCTAATTGCTTAACGCGCAATAAAAAAGGCCAGACTCGCGTCTGGCCTTTTTGTTTTTAAGCCGGGAATTACTTGGCTTTACCCTGGTTAGCAACGGCTGCAGCTTTCGCGGCAATCTCGTCGGCATCACCCAGGTAGTAACGCTTCAGCGGTTTGAAGTTCTCATCGAACTCATACACCAACGGCACGCCAGTTGGGATGTTCAGTTCGAGGATTTCATCTTCGCTCAGGTTATCGAGGTATTTTACCAACGCACGCAGTGAGTTACCGTGTGCTGCAATGATCACTTTCTCACCGCTTTTGATGCGCGGCAGAATGCTTTCATTCCAGTAAGGAATAACACGTTCGATGGTCAGTGCCAGGCTCTCGGTGGTTGGCAGCTGTGCGTCGGTCAGTGATGCGTAACGTGGGTCGTGGCCCGGGAAACGCTCATCCGCACGATCCAGTTCTGGTGGAGTGATGGCAAAGCCACGACGCCACTGTTTTACCTGATCGTCGCCGTATTTGGCGGCGGTTTCAGCTTTATCCAGACCCTGCAGCGCACCGTAGTGACGCTCGTTCAGACGCCAGGTTTTCTCAACCGGCAGCCACGCCTGATCCAGCTCATCCAGCACGTTCCACAGGGTGTGGATGGCACGTTTCAGCACGGAGGTATAGGCGAAATCAAACACGAAACCTTCTTTCTTCAGCAGCTGACCGGCTGCTTTGGCTTCAGTGCGACCTTTGTCTGACAGATCCACGTCATACCATCCGGTGAAGCGGTTTTCCTGGTTCCACTGGCTTTCGCCGTGTCGCACCAGAACCAGCTTAGTTACGGCCATAGCTTAACTCCTTAATGCTTGATGTTTCGATGATTATAGAAACCGGCTGCGGCCACCTGAAAAGCGGCACACTGATAGCGCCATACCATAGCGGAAAACAACGCACGGCGTAAGCCTGTCGCTGACGCAGTGCGCGTTTTTCATCCGCTGGCTTACTGCGGGGTGAAGCGATAACGCGTCACAGACTGCCAGCGATCGCCGGGTTGCAGCCAGCAATCAGGCTGCGGCCACTCGGTATGGTTGGGCGAATCCGGTAAAAATTCACTCTCCAACGCGATGCCCTGGAAAGCAGTATAGCTGCCCTGTTCACGGGCGCGTGTTCCATCCAGATAGTTGCCGGAGTAAAACTGCAGCGCCGGTGCGGCGGTAAACACGGTCAGCGCCAGCTTGCCATCGGCCGACCACAGTTCGGCGGCGGGCTGAGTGCTGTCGCCAGCGGTGCTGAGCAGAAACGCGTGGTCATAGCCTTTCACCGCTTTTTGATCGTCATCGGCGAGGAAGTCATCCATCACACACTTCGGTTGATTGAAATCGAAGCTGGTGCCGGCCACGGCTTTCAGTGGCGCGTTAGGGATGCCTTCACTATCGACCGGTAAGTAACGATCCGCGTGCAGTTGTAAGCGATGCTGGCGTGCATCGCCATGATGCGCGTCAAGATTGAAGTAAGCATGGTTGGTGAGGTTCACCGGGCAGGGCTTGTCGGTCTGCGCGTCATAGCTGATCGACAGGCAGTTATCATCGTCAAGATGGTAAATCACATCGGCAATCAGGTTGCCGGGAAAACCCTGATCGCCATCGGGTGAATCGATACGATAATGCACTTCGGTTTCGCTCTGACTAACGATCTGCCAGCGGCGTTTATCGAAGCCTTCCGGGCCGCCGTGCAGCTGATGCGCGCCCTGATTGGCCGCCAGCAGCAGCTTCAGTGACTTAAGCTCAGCCGAGGCAATGCGGTTAGCGTAACGGCCAACCGTGGCACCGAGATAAGCATCCTGATGCAGATAATCCGATGGTGTCGCGCAGCCGAGCAGCGCTTCACGTACGCTGCCATCCTGCATCGGCACGCGCGCGGAGAGCCAGGTCGCGCCCCAATCCATAAAAGTGACCACCATGCCGTTGCGATTGCGCAGCACGGTCATGCGCCACGGTTGCCCGTCTGGCGCATGAGAGTTGACGTCGCTTACCATTGGCCTGCTCCTGCTGACGCTTTGCACACGTAAAAGGTTTCTTTGATGCCGGTCTGCGCCTCATATTTTTCGGCAACCGCGGCTTTCACCTGATCCACCAGTTCGGTGGGCATCAGTGCCACGATGCAGCCGCCAAAGCCGCCGCCGGTCATACGCACCCCGCCACGCGGACCGATTTCAGCCTTAACGATCTCAACCAGCTGATCGATAGGCGGTACGGTGATTTCGAAATCATCACGCATCGAGGCGTGGGATTCAGCCATCAGTTCACCCATGCGCTTCAGATCGCCACTGCTCAGCGCATCGGCGGCTTCCAGCGTACGGGCATTTTCGGTGATGACATGGCGCACACGTTTTGCCACCAGCGCATCCAGCTGCGATTCCGACGCGGCAAACTCTTCCAGCGTGACATCGCGCAGCGCCGGTTTGTTGAAGAAGCGTGCACCGGTTTCGCACTGCTCACGGCGGGTGTTGTACTCGCTGCCCACCAGGCTGCGGCGGAAGTTGGAGTTGATGATCACCACCGCGACATCTTCCGGCATCGAGACGGCGCGTGTGCCGAGTGTGCGGCAGTCCAGCAGCATGGCGTGATCGGGCTGACCCAGCGCAGAAATCAGCTGGTCCATGATGCCGCAGTTGCAACCAACGAAATGGTTTTCCGCTTCCTGACCGTTAACCGCAATCGCAGCGCCGTCCAGCTTGAGCTGATAGAGCTGCTGGAACACGGTGCCGACCGCCACTTCCAGTGACGCCGATGAACTCAGGCCCGCACCCTGTGGCACGTTGCCGCTGATCACCAGATCGGCACCGCCAAAGCTGGCATCACGCTTCTGCAGATGTTTCACCACACCGCGCACGTAGTTGGCCCACATCGGCTCTTTCAACGCTTCAATCGGCGCATCCAGCGAGAAGCTATCTTGTTGATTGTCATAATCAACCGCGACCACGCGCACCTGGCGGTCGTCACGTTTGGCGCAGGCAATCACCGTCTGGTAATCAATGGCGCACGGCAGCACGAAGCCGTCGTTGTAATCGGTGTGCTCACCAATCAGATTCACGCGGCCCGGCGCCTGAATGCTGTGCGTCGGTTGATAGCCAAAGGTGTCAGCGAAAACCTGTTGAGTAGTAGACTTTAATGACATTTATTGCGCCTCGCGGAAATGGATATCGCTGACAGAACGCAGACGTTCTGCTGCCTGTTCCGCCGTTAAATCACGTTGGGTTTCGGCCAGCATTTCGTAGCCAACCATAAATTTACGTACCGTGGCCGAACGCAGCAGCGGCGGATAGAAGTGAGCATGCAACTGCCAGTGCTCGTTGGCTTCACCGTTAAAGGGCGCGCCATGCCAGCCCATTGAGTAAGGGAAGGAGCACTGGAACAGGTTGTCATAGCGGCTGGTGAGCTGTTTAAGCGCCAGCGCCAGATCGCTGCGCTGAGCAGCGGTCAAATCTGTGATGCGTTTGATATGGGCTTTTGGCAGCAGCAGGGTTTCAAACGGCCACGCGGCCCACCATGGCACCACGGCCAGCCAGTGTTCGGTTTCTACCACGGTGCGGCTGCCATCTTTCAGCTCGCGTGCGGCGTAATCCACCAGCATCGGCGAACCTTTTTCGTCAAAGTAGCGGCGCTGATTATCATCTTCTTTTTGCGCTTCATTGGGCAGAAAACTGTTAGCCCAGATCTGGCCGTGCGGATGGGGATTTGAGCAGCCCATCGCTGCGCCTTTGTTCTCAAACACCTGCACCCATGGATAGTGCTGACCGAGATCGGCGGTCTGCTCTTGCCAGGTGCGCACAATATCTTCCAGTCCACTGAGCGGCAGTTCCGGCAGCGTTTTACTGTGGTCAGGTGAGAAGCAAATAACCCGGCTGGTGCCGCGTGCGCTCTCACAGCGCATCAGCAGATCGTCGCTTTGCGGCGCATCGGGTGTATCGGTCATCAGCGCGGCAAAGTCGTTGGTGAAAACATAGGTGGTTTTATAATCGGGGTTTTTATCCCCGGTGATGCGGGTGTTGCCGGCACACAGGAAGCAATCAGGATCATGCGCAGGCAGTTGTTCCAGCGCAGGCGTTTCCTGCGCACCCTGCCACGGACGCTTGGCACGATGCGGTGAGACCAACACCCACTGATCGATCAATGGGTTATAACGGCGATGCGGATGATCAACCGGATTAAATTTTTCCATAACGAGTCCTGGTAAACGGCAAACGGATCAAAATCACTGCGATCAAGGTAGCACAAAGGCGGGCCCCAAAGCGTGATCCAGTCTGGATAAATGGTATCGTTTACACAAGGTGACGATTCTCATTTTGTGGGGTTATAGCGCGCGTTTGCTGAAATACCAGGCGGGTAAATGGTAGCGGTTACATCGGCTATTCAATGAGGTGCATATCAATGCGCACACGACAATGTAAAAGGGTTTAGCTGAAGACCGGATTGAAGCATAAATATGCCCCTACGATGCAGGGGCGGGGTTGATGACGACGAGGTTATCGCAAATCATCCTGCTGGAATCCGTATCCCACATCCTGCTTCACAAAGCTCAGGCGATGAGTAATGCACTGCGGCGCATCTTCGGCGTGGTGTGAGACAAACAGCAACTGCGTTCGTCCTTCACCAATCAGCACATCAACAAAGCGGCGCACCAGCTGGCGGTTAATTGGATCGAGCCCCTGCAGCGGCTCGTCCAGAATGAGCAGGGTAGGATGTTTGACCAGCGCACGCGCAATCAGCACCAGGCGCTGCTGGCCCCATGACAAACCGTGGAACGGCGCATCGGCCAGATGATTGTCCATGCCCAGTAAGGCCAGCCACTGGCGCGCCAGCGCTTTCTGCCGATCCGAAGCGGGCTGATACAAACCAATCGAATCAAAAAAGCCGGACAGCACCACGGTGCGCACGTTACAGCTGACACGATAATCGAGATGCAAGCTGCTGCTGACGTAGCCAATATGCTGCTTGATGTCCCAAATGGTTTCACCGCTGCCGCGACGGATACCAAACAGGGTTAAGTCGTTGCTGTAGCCTTGCGGATGATCGCCGGTCACCAGACTCAGCAGAGTGGATTTACCCGCGCCGTTGGGCCCCACAATTTGCCAGTGCTCGCTGGGATTCACCTGCCAGCTCAGCCCGTCGATCACCGCTTTATCGTTATACGACACCACACCATTACGCAGAACAACACGCGGCGCATCTTCCGCCAGTTGTGGTAACTGATCCGGCGCATCCGCTTCTGGCAACGCCATGCCGTCGAGTTTCTCACTGTGTGCCAGTTGCGCCACCAGTGCTTCTGCCAGTATCTCCTGGCGTTTGCCGACGTGGGTCAGGGTGCACTCGGCCAGCACACCGACCTGTTGCACAAAGTCAGGAATATCGTCAAAGCGGTTGAGCACCAGCACCACGGTAAAGCCATGCTGGTGCAGATCGCTCAGCGTCTCCGCCAGGCTGGCGCGTGAGGCAACATCTAATCCATCGAAAGGCTCATCAAGAATCAACAAATCCGGCTGCGCCATCAGCGCCTGGCACAGCAGGGTTTTGCGGGTTTCGCCGGTGGAGAGGTATTTGAAGCGGCGATCGAGCAGATAGGTGATGCCAAACTGCTGGGCCAGCGCCTGACAACGCGCCTCATCCTTCACTTCATCCTGAATGATCTGTGCGGCGGTGCGGCCAGTATCGTCTTCGCCTTCACTCAGCAGATCGGTGTTGTTGCGTTCCCACTCCTGCGCCACTAGCTTTTGCAACTGCTCCAGCGAGAGGCGCGTGCGACGCTGAAAGTCCTGGGTAACCGCGCCTTTACCCGGCGAGAGCTCACCAGAAAGTGCGCGCGCCAGGGAGGATTTACCGCTGCCGTTGGCGCCGACGAAGGCCCAGCTTTCGCCGCTTTTGAGAGTCAGATCGTTGAGGGACAGTGCTCGGGTGTCGCTAAGGTGAAATATGCCTTGCGAAATTTGCAATGAAGCCATGATTCATTCCGTTTTATGCATCGTGTTACTCAGTTGTAGCGAGCGACGCAGACGAAGTCAAATCATGGCCTGGATTTCAGAGCAGTGTGGCGATGATGGCGTGTTCCGCATTAAAACTGGCGGTCACGCTGCTGCCAGGCTGCAGATTCTGCTGTTGCACCTGCGCGTTGTTCACCGTCGCGCACAGGGTTTCACCGCTCGGCAATGTCATCAACACTTCGCTGACCTGTTCACCCGGCTCAATGGCGCTGATCGTTACCTGCAATTGATTATCGCTGTTTACCGCATCCCGGCTCACCTGAATCCACGGCGCTTTGATCAGCACCAGCACCTCTTTGCCGCTGTCGAGTTGCAAACGTTCGGCACTGCGTTCGGTGATTGCCACCTGCAAACGCGTGACGCCATCGGCCAGTTGAACCTCAATGTGCTGCTGCACCTGATGGTGATCGCGCGCCATCACCGTGCCAAATAGCTGATTACGTGCGCTGGTTTGCAGGGAGAAACGCGCAATCGCCGCCAGTAAACTGTCGAGCGGCAGGCTGTCGTTTTGCAGCGCATCAAAAGCTTTCTGCTGGATCTGCTCCATCAGGTGAAACAGCTGAATCAGACGCTCGCCATAGCGTGTCAGCTGCGCACCTCCGCCGCCTTTGCCTCCGGTGGCGCGGTCGACTAAGGTTTGATCAGCCATTTGGTTCATATCGTTGATGGCGTCCCAGGCACTTTTGTAGCTGATGCCAGCCAATTTAGCGCCCTGGCTGATGGAGCCGGTTTCCTGCACGCGTTTCAGCAGTTCGATGCGGCGTGGGTCGGCAAACAGCTTCTGCTGAAGACGAATGTGAAGAGAAAGTTCTGCCTGCATGTCAGCTCCTTAAGTGAGTACGACAAGTGTAAGGCCAAAAGTAAAAGCACGAAAAGGGCAGTGCGTTTTTTTCCCTAACCGTTACAATCACTTTTTTATTTTCTGCGTGAGGTTTCCATGCTGGAACTGCTTAAAAGCCTGGCTGTGGCTGTCATCATGGTGCCAATTGTGATGGCCATTATGCTCGGTCTGATTTACGGCCTGGGTGAAGTGTTCAACGTCATCTCCAAATTTGGCCGCCGCGACGATCGTCCTGCCAACAGCTCGCAACACTGATTTTACAAGCGCCCGCACTCAGCGGGCGTTTTTTCTTTAACTTCCCCTCAATCCTGCCGATATTAAGTTCATGACAGCATTTGTCCCTGCGTTGTATTATCGAATATATAACGTAACAAGGAGTAAAAAATGCTGAAAATCAATTACCGCTGGGCTGCTGTTACCGTACTGACTGTTTCCATGGCCAGTCACGCCGTGGCGGCAGAGAAGATCACCGTGTTTGCTGCGGCATCGTTAACCAATGCGATGCAGGATATTGCCACGCAATATCAGAAAAAGAGCGGCGTTGAAGTGGTATCGTCCTTCGCCTCTTCATCCACTTTGGCACGCCAGATTGAACAGGGCGCGCCGGCCGATCTGTTTATCTCTGCTGATCAGCAGTGGATGGACTATGCGGTGGATAAAAAGAGTGTGGTGGAAAACACCCGCTACACCTTGTTGGGCAATGATTTAGTATTAGTGGCACCGAAAAGCGACAGCGCAAAAGCGGTCACTATCAATGCAAAAACTGACTGGAAAAGTTTGCTGAAAGGCGAACGTCTGGCGGTGGGCGATCCGGATCATGTCCCGGCCGGGATTTATGCCAAAGAAGCGCTGCAAAAGCTGGGCGCGTGGGATACGGTGTCGCCGCAGCTTGCACCGGCTAACAACGTCCGTGCCGCATTGGCGCTGGTCGAACGCAATGAATCACCGTATGGCATCGTGTACGGTTCTGATGCGGTTGCCAGTGACAAAGTGCAGGTAGTAGGACGCTTCCCGGACGATAGCCACAAGCCAGTGGAATATCCGATGGCGGTGGTAAAAGATCATCAGAACGCAACGGTTGAAGCCTTCTATAAATATTTGCAGGGGCCGGACGCCGCTGCTGTGTTTAAACAGTATGGATTTGCGCCGAAGAAATGATACTCAGTGATCCCGAATGGCAGGCCGTTTTTCTCAGCTTAAAAGTCTCCAGCGTAGCGGTGCTGTTTAGCTTGCCGTTTGGCATCATGATGGCCTGGATTCTGGCACGTTGCCGGTTTCCAGGTAAAACCTTACTCGACAGTCTTATCCATTTACCGCTGGTATTGCCACCGGTGGTGGTGGGATATCTGTTGCTGATTGCACTGGGCCGACGTGGATTCATCGGCGAGTGGCTTTACGACTGGTTCGGTTTCACCCTGGCCTTTAGCTGGCGTGGGGCGGTACTGGCTTCGGCCGTGATGGCTTTTCCGCTGATGGTGCGGGCGATTCGTCTGGCACTGGAAGCGGTGGATACCAAACTGGAACAGGCAGCACGCACGCTCGGTGCCGGTCGCTGGCGCGTGTTCTTCACTATCACCTTGCCGCTCACGCTCCCGGGCATCATTGTCGGCACCGTTCTCGCTTTCGCCCGTTCACTGGGTGAGTTTGGCGCCACCATCACCTTCGTTTCCAATATCCCCGGCGAGACGCGCACCATTCCCTCGGCGATGTTCACCCTGATTGAAACCCCCGGCGCAGAAGGCACTGCCGCACGCTTGTGTGCGGTGGCCATTGCGCTGGCGCTGTTATCGCTGGTGGCCTCTGAGCTGTTGGCACGTTGGGGCCGTAAGCGGCTGGGGGCAGCCTGATGCTTAATCTTAATATTTCCCAGTTGCTGGGCGATCACCAACTGGACGTCAACGTGCAGGTTCCCGGCAGCGGCATTACGGCTGTTTTTGGTGTATCCGGTGCGGGCAAAACGTCGCTGATCAACGCGATTGGCGGTTTGACACAGCCACAAAGCGGCCAGATTCAGCTCAACGATCGTCTGCTGTTTGATTCGGCGACGCAGGTCAATCTGCCGCCGGAAAAACGCCGCGTTGGCTATGTGTTCCAGGACGCTCGGCTGTTTCCGCACTATCGGGTGCGCGGCAATTTGCAATATGGCATGGCTGCTGCCATGAAGCCGCAGTTTAACGCGCTGGTGGCATTACTGGGCCTTGAGCCTCTGCTGAGCCGTTTTCCGGCCTCGTTGTCAGGCGGCGAGAAACAACGTGTGGCGATTGGCCGCGCGCTGCTCACCGCGCCAGATATTTTGTTGATGGATGAGCCGCTGGCGTCGCTGGATTTACCACGCAAGCGCGAATTGATGCCGTATTTGCAAAAGCTGGCGATACAGGTCGATATTCCGATTCTCTACGTCTCGCACAGCCTGGATGAAATTCTGCAACTGGCGGACAACGTGCTGGTGCTCGACAACGGCAAAGTCAAAGCCTTTGGCTCGCTGGAGAAGGTGTGGAGCAGTGCAGCCATGCGCCCGTGGCTGCCGATAGCCGATCGCAGCAGCGTGCTCAGAGTGCAGGTTCTGGAACAGCATCCCGATTACCCGATGACGGCACTCTCTTTGGGGGATCAGCATATCTGGGTAAGCCGTGTTAACCAGCCGCTGAAAACGGCACTTCGTATTCGTATCGCGTCCGGTGATGTGTCACTGGCCTTACAGCCGCCACAAAACACCTCGGTGCGCAATATCCTGCCAGCTCAGGTGGTCGAGTTATTGGAGATTGACGATCAGGTGGAAGTGAAGTTGCGCATTGGCATTAGCGAGCTGTGGGCGCGAATTTCCCCCTGGGCGCGCGACGAGTTGGGAATCCGGCCCGATCAATGGCTGTATGCGCAAATTAAGAGTGTGGCGATCACGGCTTGACCTTAGGGTCATCAAGGGCGATCAGACAAAATGTGTGCGATGTGCGGATGAAAGCACCCGGTGTGACCCTCATTATTAACGCTGAGATGCAGCAGCGGCCGCACCTTAAACATTCGCAAGGTGCGCCGTGATGCGCACCGCGAACATCCTGTGTTTACAGGACTTCCTGATAAATCACTTCGGCAATACCTGGCTCCAGATTGGTGCCAATCACCTTTTTGCTGCGCGCTTTAATCGCCTCATCAGCATTGCCCATCGCCACGCCTAAACCGACCTGTTCCAGCATGCTGAGATCGTTGTAGTTATCGCCGAACGCCAGCACATCCTGCATGCTGAAGCCCTGGCTCTCTACCCACTGTGCCAGACGCTTGCCTTTGCTGTTGCCCGCCTGCGCGATATCCACCTGATCGTGCCACGACCATTCACACGCCAGGCCGAGTTCGGCTTCAGTGCGTTCAGCAAACTGCTGCAATGCACGGGTGTCAGGATGGGAAAGAGCGAACTTCCAGATGGATTGCGCATCCAGCGCCGCCTGCGCCAGGCTTGGCACCTGCAGGAACAGAGGACGCTGCGCTTCCGGCAGGGATTGTGCCCAGTTCAGGGTGCGGGTCACATGGCCTGTCGGCTCCTGATACAGCATCGCATCATCGACATACAGCAGGCCGTGAATGTTCTCCTGATCGAGCATCTCAATCACGCGGCTCGCCTGGCTTTTTTCCAGCGGATCGGAAGCCGATACTTTTTTCGCCTGATAATCGTACAAGTAGGTGCCGTTACAGCAGATTGCGGGTGTATCCAGCTGCAGCGCCTGATAAAAAGGATGAATGGCGCAGTGGTGACGACCGGTCACAATCAGCACTTTGACTCCCGCCTGTTGTGCGCGGGCTAAAGCTTCGATCGATTCAGGCAAAATGGTTTTAGTAGGGGTCAGCAGGGTGCCGTCGAGGTCAAGGGCGATTACGCGGTAGCTCATTACACTTTCCGTCCGGGAGTTAGCAAAGCATTGAGTCTACACCCGGCAGCGGCCCTGAGACAAAAAACAGGGCACAAATGAATCCAGCGCGGCAAAATGAAACGCGCTACAGTTATCCCTTTCATCAGGCAGCGAATAAGGAAAAACGCATGAAACAAGTCGTGTATACCGCCAGTCCAGAGAGCCAGCAGATTCACGCATGGCAGTTGCAGGAAGATGGCGCACTGACGTTATTGCAGGTCACGGACGTGGCCGGTCAGGTGCAGCCGATGGTGGTGAGCCCGAAGAAAGATTTCCTCTATGTCGGCGTTCGTCCGAATTTTCGCGTGTTAGCGTACCGCATTGCGGCCGATGGTTCCCTGAGTCTGGCGGGTGAAGCGCCACTGCCGGGCAGCCCAACGCACATTTCGACCGATCGCCAGGGTAAATTCCTGTTCTGCGGTTCTTACAATGATGCATGCGTTAGCATCAGCCCGATCGACAGCGACGGTTTACCGCAAGCCCCAAGCCAGGTGATTGGCGGCATGGATGGCTGCCACTCAGCCAATATCGATCTCAGCAACCAAACGCTGTTTGTACCGGCACTGAAGCAGGATCGTATCTGCCTGTTCCAGCTTAACGCCGATGGCACTCTGGCACCGCGTGAACAAGCACAGGTCACCACGGTTGAAGGTGCAGGCCCGCGTCATATGGCATTCCATCCAAATGGCGCGTACGGCTATGTGGTGAATGAACTTGATAGCACAGTGGATGTGTGGGCACTGAACAACGTGCATGGTCAGGTTGAGCGTGTGCAGAGTCTGGATATGATGCCAAAAGATTTCAGCGACACGCGCTGGGCGGCCGATATCCATATCACGCCAGACGGCCGTTTCCTCTACGCCTGTGATCGCACCAGCAGCACCCTTACTGCATTTAGCATCAGCGAAGATGGCTCAGTGCTGGCGATTGAAGGTTATCAGCCGACCGAAACTCAGCCGCGCGGCTTCAATATCGATAACAGCGGTCAGTATCTGGTGGCGGCAGGGCAGAAGTCGCACCATATCGAAGTCTACAAGATTGCCGATCGTGGTCTGTTGCAACCGCTGGCGCGTTACGCGGTGGGACAAGGCCCGATGTGGGTGGTGATTCACACCCTGGATTGATGATAAAACGGCGCCATTCGGCGCCGTTCTCATTTTAAGAATACAGAACTGTGATCGACGCGCTTGCCAGTGCATGGAAGTGCACATTAAAGCCGACCATGGCGCCGCTCGCGCCGGCGTCGACATCAATCTTATCGGTGTCCATCGCGTGCACAGTAAAGATATAGCGATGCGGATCACCCTGTGGTGGTGCTGCGCCACCGTAACCGGTTTGACCGAAGTCGGTACGGGTTTGAATCGCACCCTGCGGCACCTCGACCACGCCTGAACCAGAGCCTTGTGGCAGCTCGGCGACGTCAGCCGGAATATTTGCCACGACCCAGTGCCACCAGCCAGAACCGGTGGGTGCATCTGGATCGAAACAGGTCACGACAAAGCTCTTTGTCCCAGCAGGCACTTCATCCCACGCCAGATGGGGAGACAGATTGTCACCCTGACGTCCCATCCCATTGAAAACGTGACGTTCGGGCATTTTATCGCCGTCTTTAAAATCCTGGCTAACTACGCGCATGACTTCTCCTTTTTCCGTTGTGCAGTGTGCTCTCCATCATGGTGGAAAACGCGCGCCACTTCCAGTTCGCTTAGGCCAGGAAATGTGCCTCAACGTCCAATGCCGCGCGCACCGCCTGGGTTAACTGCGCCAACTCTGCGGCAGAAATCAGATAAGGTGGCATCAGATAGATCAGCTTGCCGAACGGCCTAATCCATACGCCACGCTCGACAAAGAATTGCTGCAGCGCCGCCATATTGACCGGTGAACGCGTTTCAATCACACCAATCGCGCCCAGCACGCGTGCATCCACCACCGCATGATGCTCACGCAACGGCAACAACTCACGACGCAGTTGCTGTTCAATCGCCGCCACCTGCGCAGGCCAGAGTCCCTCGTTGATCATTGTCAGGCTTTCAACAGCCACCGCACAGGCTAGCGGATTGCCCATAAAGGTCGGGCCATGCATAAAGCAGCCCGCCGCACTGCGGCTGATGGTGTCGGCCACTTCGCGCGTGGTCAACGTGGCGGAGAGCGTCATGGTGCCGCCGGTCAGCGCTTTACCGAGGCAGAGAATATCTGGCGTAATCCCGGCGTGTTCACAGGCAAACAGCTTGCCGCTGCGGCCAAAGCCGGTGGCGATTTCATCGGCAATCAGCAGGATACCGTAGCGGTCGCACAGCTCACGCACCTGTTGCAGGTAGCGCGGGTGATAGAAACGCATACCGCCTGCGCCTTGCACAATCGGTTCAAGGATCACCGCGGCAATGTCGCGATGGTGCGTCTCGGCTAACCGGGCGAAATCAGCGAAGTCCGTATCGTTCCACTCGTCATCAAAAGCGCACTGCGGCGCAGCGGCAAACAGATGCTCGGGCAGATAGCCGCGCCACAGACTGTGCATCGAATTTTCCGGATCGCACACCGACATCGCGGCAAAAGTATCGCCGTGGTAGCCACGTTTTAACGTCAGGAATTTTTGTCGCGTTTCACCGCGCCCCAGCCAGTACTGCAACGCCATTTTCATCGACACTTCGACGGCAATCGACCCCGAATCGGCAAGGAACACGCACTCCAGCGCTTCCGGGGTCATCTCGACCAGTTGGCGGCTTAACGCCACCGCCGCCGGATGAGTAATGCCACCAAACATCACGTGTGACATCTGCGCCATTTGCTGCGTCAGCGCCTTGTTGAGACGAGGATGGTTATAGCCATGAATCGCTGCCCACCACGACGACATACCGTCGACCAGTTCGCGTCCATCGGCCAGCTGGAGCTGGCAACCGTGCGCCGCGACCACTGGATAACAGGGCAGGGGATCGCGCATTGACGTGTAAGGATGCCAGATATGCTGGCGGTCAAAGTTGAGGTCGTCTTGGGTGAACATCGATCTTGTAAACCATTTTGAAAAGATTTAGTTTACAAGTATAACCACGTTAATCGTCGGGATGAACCCCTTTTTTTGGAGTAAGCAATGGCAAACCGCTGGACACTGACACAAGCCCAGGCTCTGTTCGATAAACCTTTCCTTGAGCTGATGTTCGAAGCGCAGCAAGTTCACCGTCAACATTTTGACCCGCGCCAGGTGCAGGTTAGTACGCTGCTGTCGATCAAAACCGGTGCCTGCCCGGAAGACTGTAAATATTGCCCGCAGAGTGCGCGCTACAAAACCGGGCTGGAGTCCGAACGGCTGATGGAAGTGGAAGCGGTGCTGGAATCGGCGCGTAAAGCCAAAGCGGCAGGATCGAGCCGCTTCTGTATGGGCGCTGCGTGGAAAAACCCGCACGAACGCGACATGCCGTATCTGGAGCAGATGGTGCAGGGCGTTAAAGCCATGGGCATGGAAACCTGCATGACGCTGGGCACGCTGGATAACACCCAGGCGGAGCGTTTGGCCAGCGCCGGGCTGGATTTCTACAACCACAACCTCGATACCTCGCCGGAATTCTACGGCAGCATCATCACCACCCGCAGCTATCAGGAACGCCTGGATACGCTGGATAAAGTGCGCGGCGCAGGTATCAAAGTCTGCTCTGGCGGCATCGTCGGCCTGGGTGAAACCGTGAAAGATCGTGCCGGCTTGCTGGTGCAGCTGGCGAACCTGCCGACCCCGCCAGAAAGCGTGCCGATCAACATGCTGGTGAAAGTCAAAGGCACGCCACTGGCCGATAACGATGACGTTGAGCCGTTCGACTTTATCCGCACTATCGCCGTGGCGCGTATCATGATGCCATCGTCACACGTCCGCCTGTCCGCGGGTCGTGAGCAGATGAGCGAACAGACGCAGGCAATGTGCTTTATGGCCGGTGCTAACTCGATTTTCTACGGCTGCAAGCTGCTGACCACGCCAAACCCGGAAGAGGACAAAGATCTGATCCTGTTCCGCAAGCTGGGCCTGAATCCAGAACATACCGCCACTACCGCCGGTGATAACGAACAGCAGTATCAGCTCAGTGAGCAGCTGGTGCACGCTGATACCGAGCAGTTCTACAACGCGGCGGTGTGATGGGCTGGTCATCTCGCATCGAACAGGCGCTGGCGGCGCGACGTGATGCCGATGGCTGGCGTCTGCGACGCCGGGTTGAACACAACAGCGTGCGCGAGATAACGCTGGAGGGGCGTTCATACCGTCACTTCTCCAGCAATGATTATCTCGGGCTGAGCCAGCATCCGGCGGTGATTGCGGCCTGGCAACAGGGCGCGGCAGAGGCGGGTGCGGGAGCGGGCGCATCGGGTCATGTGACGGGCTATAGCCGTCATCATGCGCAGTTAGAAGAGCAACTGGCTGACTGGCTGGGTTACAAGCGTGCGCTGCTGTTTATCTCTGGCTTTGCCGCCAACCAGGCGGTGATCCACCTGCTGGCTGAAAAGCAGGATCGCATCCTTGCCGATAAGCTGGCACATGCTTCGTTACTGGATGCCGCCAGCCACAGCCCGGCCACATTACGCCGCTTTGCACACAACCAGCCGGAGAGCCTGGCAAAACTGCTGGCTAGCCCGTCGGAAGGCGGTACGCTGGTGGTGACCGAAGGCGTATTCAGCATGGATGGCGACAGCGCACCGCTCGCTGCCCTTGCTGAAGAGACGCGCCGCGCCAACGGCTGGCTGCTGGTGGATGATGCGCACGGCATTGGCGTGCACGGTGAGCAGGGGCGCGGCAGTTGCTGGCAGCAGGGCGTGAAGCCGGAATTGCTGATTGTCACGTTTGGCAAGGGCTTTGGCGTCAGCGGTGCAGCGCTGCTGTGTGACGATGCCACAGCGGATTACGTCGAGCAGTTCTCTCGCCATCTGATCTACTCCACCGCGATGCCACCGGCACAGTGTTGTGCGCTGCTGGCGGCGCTGCACCAGATCCAGCAGGGCGATGAACTGCGTGAGCGGCTGAATAGTCATATTGCGCGATTCCGGGCGGGTGCCGCTGATTTGCCTTGGCAACTGATGTCATCAGCCAGTGCTATTCAGCCGTTGATCGTCGGGGAAAACAGCGCGGCGCTGGCGTTGTCACAACGACTGGCACAAGCGGGATGCTGGGTTAGCGCCATTCGGCCGCCAACGGTGCCGCCGGGCACGGCGCGGCTGCGCATTACGCTCACTGCTGCCCATCATAACGACGATATTGATCGTCTGCTGGAGGCGCTGTATGACGCTGCAGGTTAACAAGCAGGCGGTCGCCAAAGCGTTTGGCCGTGCCGCACAGCATTATGAGCAGCATGCCGAGCTGCAACGACAAAGCGGCGATGCGCTACTGGCGCTGGCACCCGCGGGGTTCGGGCCGCATCTGCTGGATGCGGGCTGTGGCACCGGTTGGTACAGCCGCTACTGGCGCGATCGTGGACGCGAACTGACGGCGCTGGATCTCTCCAGCGCGATGCTGGACGCCGCGCGCGAGCAGTGCTCGGCGCAGCACTATCTGCAAGGCGATATCGATCATCTGCCGCTGCCGGATGCGTGCGTCGATGGCGTGTGGAGCAATCTGGCGGTGCAGTGGAGCAGCGATCTGCGCCTGGCGTTGCAGCAGTTTTTGCGCGTCACACGGCCGGGTGGCAGCGTGCTGTTCTCAACCTTGCTCGATGGCTCCCTGCATGAAGTGCATGAAGCCTGGGCTCGGTTAGATGGCCGTCAGCACGCCAATCGTTTTCTCAGCGCAGCGCAGTTCTCTGCCGCTCTCACAGGCTTACCGGCGCAGTGCCAGCCGCAGACTATCACGTTGCATTTCCCCAGCGCGCTGAGTGCCATGCGTTCTTTGAAAGGCATTGGTGCTACGCATCTGCACGACGGCCGTGGCGCACAGCCGCTCACACGCTCGCAGCTCACGCAACTGGAGCAGCACTGGCCGCAGGATACGCAGGGTTATCGTCTTAGTTATCACTTGATGTACGGAGTTTTGAGCAAATGACACGCTGGTTTATTACCGGAACGGATACCGAAGTGGGCAAAACGGTCGCCAGTGGCGCACTGTTGCAGGCGGCAAGCGCAGCAGGTTTACGCACCGCAGGATACAAGCCCGTGGCATCGGGCTGCGAGATCACCCCAGAGGGCGTGCGTAACAGTGATGCGCTGGCGTTGCAGCGCTACAGCAGCCTGGCGCTCAGCTATGAGCAGGTGAATCCACTGGCATTTGTCGAGCCGACATCACCGCATATTGTCAGCGCGGAAGAGGGCAGGCCGATTGCGTTTTCTGCGCTGTCAGCCGGATTGCGCGCGCTGGAGCAGCAGGCCGAATGGGTATTGGTTGAAGGTGCGGGCGGCTGGTTTACGCCATTATCCGAGACGCAGACCTATGCTGACTGGGTCGAAGCGGAACAACTGCCGGTGATTCTGGTGGTGGGGGTGAAGCTGGGTTGTATTAACCACGCGATGCTGACAGCGGAAGCGGTGAAGGCGCGAGGGTTGCGGTTAGCCGGTTGGATTGCCAATGATATTCAGCCGCCAGGTAAACGACATGCCGAGTACATGGCCACGCTGCGTCAACGTATTGATGCACCGTTCCTCGGTGAAATTCCCTATCTGGACAGCGAAACACAACAGGCCGAGTGCGGTCAGTATTTAACGTTGCCGCAGTCATGAGCCTGTTTCAGATGCGCATTCATGCGCACTCTATTTCATACCGCCCGTAGGATCGTGATGGATGGCGATTCGATGTCAGGTACGCAACAGTGCGCACCTGACATCATTTCGTCCGTAGGGCCGCCATAGACCAGCACCTCAAATGTCAGATTGTGATGCAACATTTTGGCTGCAGTTCATCGATAGCGACCACATCATCAGGTCGCTGTCAGCCACTTATTCACCGTCACATCATCCAGCAAAGCGACTTTACCCTGCGCCACATTGCGACCACGGTGAAGCAGTAGGAAATAGTCTGCCACGCGGCGGATGAAGGAGACATGCTGCTCCAGCAGTAAAATGGTCAGGCCGTAATCGCGATTAAGACGGCGGATCAGGTTGCCCATCTCCTCTTCCAGCCACGGCGACATTCCTTCGGTCGGCTCATCCAGAATCAGCAGTTTAGGTTGCAGCACCAATGCTCGCGCCAGTGCCAGCTGCTGCTGTTGATCCATCGGCAATTCGCCACTGCGCTGATGACGCAAGGAATAGAGTGCCGGGAACAGATCAAACACCATTTCAGGAATGGCACGGCTGCGATCGTCCTGAGCGGCCATCAGCGCGATCATTAAATTATCTTCCACGCTCATCTGCGAAAAGATATGGCGACCTTGCGGCACATAGCCAATCCCCATGCGCGCACGCTGTTCGGCGGGCTGCAGCAACAAATTCTCGGGTGGCGAGCCATCTTCCTGCCAGATCATTGAGCCACTGTTAATGGGCAAGCGACCCATAATGCAGTTCACCAGCGTGGTTTTGCCCATGCCAGGACTGCCCAGCACACCCGTACAGGTGCCGGGCGGCAGATCGAGATCCACATCCCAAAGGATATGGTTGTGACCGTAAAACTGATTCACCGAACGTAAACTCAGCATCTGACATACTCCTTCCAGATTATTTGCCTGAATGCTCCCGCTCTGTGTCGTCTGGCATACAGTCGTGCACGATTAAGGTGGACACTGCTGTTGATGGCCTGCAAGGCAAGCCGTATGGACTCGTCACTCCATCGTTAAACTACTGCAATTACCAGGCCAGGTTAATGGAACGGGATATTCTGAGTCAGAATCCAGCGAAAGCGGGCTTAAAAGGTGAGAAATACTTAATAATCCCACTGAGTAATAACCTGACTGCACTTTGACGGTGCTGAATGCTTAACGTTTCTGGTGCATCTGTTCACTGATAAGGCAATCACTGAAGAAATAAGTGGTCTTAAGGCACGGTTTTTACGAGAACAATGGTGCTTGACTTGCCAAAAGGATAGTTAAAGCGGTTTAAGGCAGCCGGAAAAAAAAACGAAAAAAAAATATTTCGCACGCCAGGATAAGAGCGGGGAAAATTATACACAGCTGATGGGCTCGGGGCTGGATTCAGTTATCCACTATTCCTGTGGATAACCTTGTGCATTAGCGACTGAAAACCGCGTGGAAGCGAGGAAATACGCGGCCTGCATACATTATGCTGCGAAACTGGACTTTAGAGCCATTACCAATAAAATCAGCAGGTTAATTAAAAGCAAGCCTGAGATTTTTCTGCCTTGTCATCGGACTGCAATTTAATGACGCTCTCTTGACAAATGTTAAAAGCGTCACGGCTCTGGGGATAACCTTGCGCAACAAGCTTTTGCCTTTTGCCGCTTAAATTGCACTGAAGCGAGACAGGTGCTTTCCCCGTTATCGTGCAAGATATCTGTAAATATATCCAGTATTTTTTTCTGGCAAATTCGTCATAGCAGAGTAGAATTATCAGCCTGCTCGCTGACATCTTCTGCAGGAACCGCAAAACCATGAGTAAAGCCTTCAAACTCAACTCTGATTTCAAACCTTCAGGCGATCAGCCTGAGGCCATTCGTCGTCTTGAAGAGGGGCTGGAGGATGGTCTCGCACATCAAACCCTACTGGGGGTAACCGGATCGGGTAAAACCTTTACCATCGCCAACGTGATTGCCGATCTCAATCGCCCGACGATGGTGATGGCACCGAACAAAACGCTGGCGGCGCAGTTATACGGTGAGATGAAAGAGTTCTTCCCGGATAACGCCGTGGAGTTTTTTGTCTCTTATTACGATTACTACCAGCCTGAAGCCTATGTGCCGAGTTCCGACACCTTTATTGAGAAGGATGCGGCGGTCAACGAACACATTGAACAGATGCGTCTCTCAGCCACCAAAGCGATGCTGGAGCGCCGTGATGTGATTGTGGTGGCCTCGGTCTCGGCGATTTACGGCCTGGGCGATCCCGATCTCTATCTGAAAATGATGCTGCACCTTACGCGCGGCATGATTATCGACCAGCGCAGCATTCTGCGCCGTCTGGCGGAGCTGCAGTATACCCGCAACGATCAGGTGTTCCAGCGTGGCACCTTCCGCGTGCGTGGCGAAGTGATCGACATCTTCCCGGCTGAATCCGACGACATCGGCTTGCGTGTCGAACTGTTTGACGAGGAAGTTGAGCGTCTGTCGCTGTTCGATCCATTGACCGGGCAGATTGAGTCCGTGATCCCGCGTTTCACCATCTATCCGAAAACGCACTACGTGACGCCACGCGAACGTATTCTGCAGGCGATGGAAGAGATCAAAGTCGAGCTGGTGGATCGTCGCAAGGTGCTGCTGGAGAACAATAAACTGCTGGAAGAGCAGCGCATCAGCCAGCGTACCCAGTTCGATCTCGAAATGATGAACGAACTCGGCTACTGCTCTGGCATTGAAAACTACTCGCGCTATCTCTCGGGTCGCGGTCCGGGCGAGCCACCGCCGACCTTATTTGACTACCTGCCCGCCGATGGATTGCTGGTGGTGGACGAATCGCACGTTACCATCCCCCAGATTGGCGGCATGTATCGCGGCGACCGCGCACGTAAAGAGACGCTGGTAGAATATGGCTTCCGCTTGCCTTCGGCGCTGGATAACCGTCCGATGCGTTTTGAAGAGTTTGAAGCGCTGGCACCGCAAACCATCTATGTTTCGGCCACGCCGGGTAACTATGAGCTGGAAAAATCCGGTGACGAAGTGATTGATCAGGTGGTACGTCCCACCGGGCTACTGGATCCGATTCTGGAAGTGCGTCCGGTCGCCACTCAGGTGGATGACTTACTATCAGAAATTCGCAAACGCGTGGCGATCAATGAACGTGTGCTGGTCACTACGCTGACCAAACGCATGGCGGAAGATCTTACCGAATATCTGGTGGAGCACGGCGAGAAGGTGCGCTATCTGCACTCCGATATCGATACGGTTGAACGTATGGAGATCATTCGTGATTTGCGTCTCGGTGAGTTCGATGTGCTGGTGGGCATCAACTTACTGCGCGAAGGTCTCGACATGCCGGAAGTGTCGCTGGTGGCGATCCTCGATGCGGATAAAGAGGGCTTCCTGCGTTCCGAACGCTCACTGATTCAGACTATTGGCCGTGCGGCGCGTAACATCAACGGTAAGGCGATTCTGTACGCTGATAAGATCACCCCTTCGATGGAACGCGCGATGGGAGAAACCGAACGTCGTCGAGAGAAGCAGCAGCGTTACAACGAAGAGAATGGCATTGTGCCGCAGGGCCTCAACAAGAAAATCACCGATATTCTTGAGCTGGGCAAAAACGTGGTGAAAACGCGCGGTAAGGGCAAAACCGCCTCACGTGTGGCGGCAGAAGAGGAGGCCAACTATCTGGCGCTGACGCCACAAGCCATGCAGAAGAAAATTCACGAACTGGAAGTGCAGATGCAGCAGCACGCGCAGAATCTGGAGTTCGAAGAGGCCGCCAGTGTGCGCGACCAGTTGCACCAGCTGCGCGAGTTGTTTATCGCCGCCTCCTGATAGAAGCGAGAGGGTTTTGGCCGTCATCAAATGACGGCCCGACGAAAGCTTTCGTTATGTCCTGTGAATAGCGCCCCCTACGCTGGCAGCGTTCTATACCTCTCTGCGTAGAGAGCGCAATCACGCGCACCACTTTCGCAAGGTCACACCGCCTGAATCGCATGTTCCAATGCAATCCGCAGCAGCTGGCGGTCGTGACGATACTTAATATCGGCGGCCTCCAGCGGTTCACGCACAATCAGGCGATCTTCCACGCCGCTCACGTCCGCGGACGGACTGACCACCACGGCATCAATCACTCGCCTGCCAATGGCTTTCTCCATCATCGCCAGTTTATCGGCCACCGTCAGGCTGGCGGCCGGGCTTAACTCACGTCCAAGATTGCCAATAAACACCATGGTGGCGGGCGTACGGCGCAGCGCGCGTGCCATCTCCTCCATCAGCAGAATTGGCATCAGGCTGGTGTAAAAACTGCCTGGGCCAATCAGGATCAAATCCGCTTCCGCAATCGCATCCAGTGCTTCTTTAGTGGGAGTGACATTGGGATGCAGCATCAACTCTTGCGGCGGTAGCTTCATTTCATCAATTGCCGTTTCGCCATACACCATATTGCCTTCGCAATCCTGCGCCACCAGGTCTACCGGTTGCTCCGACATCGGAATCAAGAAGGCATCGACTTTGAGCAGATTGCGAATGATGTTGATGGCTTCCAGCGGCCGCACGCTAAGGTGATCGAGCGCTTTGAGCATCAGATTACCGAGGTTGTGACCGGCCAGCTCGCCGTTACCGGCAAAACGGTATTCAAACATTGCCGAGGCTACGCTCGGTTCCATGATCAACTGGTTCAGGCAATTACGCATATCTCCCCAGGCAATACCGCCTTCCGAACGACGAATGCGTCCGGTGGATCCGCCGTTATCGGTGGTGGTCACGATGCCGGTCAGGCGTGAGCCCAGCGGTGCCAGCGCCGACATCACACGACCCAGGCCGTGCCCGCCGCCCAGTGCTACCACGCGATCCAAATCTGCCAGGGTACGATTCATGCTGTTCCTTTTAACGGACAACTGCAGGTTGTCGTGCAGTTGAAGTGATGTGTATCAATATCTGTCGCGCATTTTACCGTATCCTGCGGCGAAAATGCGGTGAAAAAACGTTATGTATCAATATATATAGCGAAATTCACTGATGGATGCGAGGGAGAAATCGCGCTACCATTCGAATTAACCGTGTTGTCCATAATGACAACAGACTCCCAAGCCTTGCATGCCTAAGTCATAACGATATGGATGCCTGGCCGCAGCATCGCTGCCAGGGTGCAGAAAGAAATGACTGCATCTCCCGTATTTGGAAAGGTGTTCAGGTGCCACAATTTACAGATGCCTATGCGCGCAGCTTCTACTACTTGCGCCTGTCGGTCACGGATGTGTGTAACTTCCGTTGTACCTACTGTTTACCCGATGGCTATAAACCGAACGGTAATCACAACAAAAGTTTCCTCTCGCTGGACGAGATTCGTCGCGTGACGCGTGCCTTTGCGGCGGCGGGCACGGAAAAAGTGCGCCTGACCGGCGGCGAACCCTCTATGCGCCGTGACTTCACCGATATCATCGCCGCAGTGCGTGAAAACGCCGCCATTCGCCAGATCGCCGTGACCACTAACGGCTATCGCCTGGCGCGTGATGTGCGTGCGTGGCGTGACGCGGGACTCACCAACATCAACGTCAGCGTCGATAGCCTCGATGCACGCCAGTTCCACGCCATCACCGGCCAGGACAAATTTGCGGAAGTGATGGCCGGAATTGATGCTGCGTTTGACGCCGGTTTCGAGAAGGTCAAAATCAATAGCGTGCTGATGCGCGATCTCAACAGCCACAGCCTGGCGACTTTCCTTGACTGGATCCGCACCCGCCCGATTCAGCTGCGTTTTATTGAGCTGATGGAAACCGGTGAGGGCGGCGATCTGTTCCGTCGTCATCACATCTCGGGCGAAGTGATTCGCGACCAGTTGATCCTGCAGGGTTGGCAGCTTCAGCCGCGTGGACGCAGTGACGGTCCGGCGCAGGTGTTCCGCCATCCTGACTATCAGGGCGAAGTCGGTTTGATCATGCCTTACGAAAAAGATTTCTGCGCCAGTTGCAACCGTCTGCGCGTGTCAGCCATGGGCAATCTTCATCTGTGCCTGTTCGGCGACGGCGGCGTCTCGCTGCGCGATTTACTGGCATCCGACGATCAGCAGGGCGAGCTACAGGCCCGCATCGCCCACAGTCTCGGGCAGAAAAAGCAGACGCATTTCCTGCATCAGGGCAACACCGGCATGACACAAAACCTCTCTTTCATTGGCGGCTAAACACAGGAGTTACAGCCATGGGTAAACCTACCGGCGAGTTTGTCGCCTTGAATGTGGCGGTGATGACCGTCTCGGACAGCCGTGATGCCAGCAATGATAGCTCGGGCGACTACTTGCGTGAGGCACTGACAGAAGCCGGGCACCAGGTGGTGGATCGCGCGATTGTGCCTGATAACCGTTACCGCATTCGCGCCACCGTGTCGCGCTGGATTGCCAGTGATGATGTGCAGGTGGTGATCGTCAATGGCGGCACCGGATTTAATAGCAAAAACAGTACGCCGGAAGCGCTGCTGCCGTTGTTCGACCGTGAAATTGACGGCTTTGGCGAACTGTTCCGCATGATCTCATACGAAGAGATTGGCAGTTCCACGCTGCAATCACGCGCGGTGGCCGGGCTGGCGAACCAGACGCTGATTTTTGCCGTGCCGGGATCGACCAACGCCTGCCGCAGCGGCTGGGAACGTATCATTGAAGAACAGCTGGATGCACGCACGCGCCCTTGTAATTTTGTCTCTCATTTGAAGAAGTTGTAAGCATGTCATCATTAACTCATATCAATGCTGCCGGCGAAGCCCACATGGTGGATGTCTCCGGTAAAAACGAAACAGTGCGTGAAGCCCAGGCTGAAGCGCTGGTGCTGATGAGCGCGGAAACGCTGCAGATGATCATCGACGGCAGCCATCATAAAGGCGACGTGTTCGCCACGGCGCGCATTGCCGGGATCCAGGCCGCGAAACGCACCTGGGAGTTGATCCCGCTGTGCCATCCGCTGATGTTGAGCAAGGTGGAAGTGACGCTGGTGGCCGAGCCTGAGCACAACCGCGTGCGCGTCACCTCTCGTTGCCGCCTGACCGGGAAAACCGGCGTCGAGATGGAAGCGCTGACCGCCGCATCGGTGGCCGCGCTGACCATTTACGACATGTGCAAAGCGGTGCAGAAAGATATCGTGATCGATCAGTTGCGTTTGCTCAGCAAAAGCGGCGGCAAATCCGGCGATTTTCAGGCGGTGGCACATGATTAAGGTGCTGTTTTTTGCCCAGGTGCGTGAATTGACCGGCACCAGCGCGTTAGAGCTGAAACCGGAATATCAGGATGTAGCAACCTTGCGTGCAGCGCTGGCGGAGAGGAACGATCGCTGGGCGCTGGCGCTGGAATCCGGCAAATTGCTGGCAGCGGTCAATCAGACGCTGGTGCCGATGAGCCATCCGCTGCGTGCGGGCGATGAAGTGGCGTTCTTCCCACCGGTCACCGGAGGATGAGCATGAGCACACGCATTCGCGTCGGCGTTGACCCTTTTGATGTCGGCGAAGAGTATCGTCAACTTGCGGCGCATGACAGTGACGGCGCGGTGGTCACCTTCACCGGCAAAGTGCGCAATCACAATCTCGGTGACAGCGTGGCCGCTTTAACCCTGGAACACTATCCGGGTATGACGGAAAAAGCGCTGGCGGAAATAGTCGAAGAGGCGCGTCAGCGCTGGGCGTTGCAGCAGGTGACGGTGATCCATCGCGTGGGCGAACTGTTCCCTGGTGATGAAATTGTGTTTGTGGGCGTCAGCAGCGCCCATCGCAGTAGCGCATTTGCTGCTACCGAGTTCATCATGGATTACCTCAAAACCCGCGCACCGTTCTGGAAGCGTGAAGCCACCGAACAGGGCGATCGTTGGGTCGATGCGCGCGACAGCGACCATCAAGCCGCCGAACGCTGGAAGTAGCGCGTAAAACCGACCTGCTCTGATAGCCGTAGCGAGTTGAAAACGTTAAGGTACGGGTTTTGCTGGCCTGTCAGGGAACAAGATGAATACCACTAAAATGCTCAAAGGCGCGGCGCTGCTCACCGCGCTGGTACTGGCCGGATGTAGTACCAAAAAAGAACCGCAGGCCCCCGCGCGGCAACCTGCCGACGTCAAATCTCAGATTCAAAAGTTACTGCCGAGCGATGTCAGCCAAAAAAGCGCCTGGGCAGACGACATCTACACCGCGTTTCGCGTCCAGCAGATCGATCCCAGCGCCAGTAACGTCTGTGCGGTGATCGCGGTCACCGATCAGGAGTCCAATTTCAGTGCCGATGCGCCTGTGCCCGGTTTGCCCAAAATCGCCTGGGGTGAAATTGACCGCCGCGCCGCGAAAGTGCACGTTCCCGCCTTCTTAGTGCGCACCGCCTTACTGATTAAATCGCCCACCGGGGAAAGCTACGCCGCGCGACTGGATAAGGTGCGCAGTGAGAAAGAGCTGAGCGCAATTTTCGATGATTTCATCGATATGGTGCCGATGGGGCAGAAGCTGTTTGGCAATCTCAATCCGATTCACACCGGCGGCCCGATGCAGGTCAGCATTGAATTTGCCGAAGCGCATGCCAAAGGTTATCCGTATTCAATTGATGGCTCGATTCGCCGTGAAGTCTTCACGCGTCGTGGCGGCATCTATTTCGGTACGCTGCATTTGCTCGGCTATCCGGCGGATTACAGCCAGATGCTGTACCGTTTTGCCGATTTCAATGCCGGTTGGTACGCCAGCCGCAACGCCGCTTTTCAGGCAGCCGTAACGCGCGCCAGCGGCATTAAACTGGCGCTGGATGGTGATCTGATTATGTACGGCAGCGAGCAAGCGGGTTCCACCGAATTAGCGGTGCGCACGCTGAGCAAGCAACTGGATATGAGCAATCGGGAAATTCGTCGCGACCTGGAGAAGGGCGATACGGAAAGCTTCAGCAGCAGCACGCTCTGGAAGCAGACGTTTATTCTGGCTGATAAAATGGCCGGTAAACGCCTGCCGCGCGAGATGCTGCCGGGCATTAAACTGGAGAGTCCGAAAATCACCCGCAATCTGACTACCGCCTGGTTTGCCCAGCGCGTAAATGGCCGATATCAGCAGTGCTTGACGCGTCGTTGACGCAATGCGGTGTAGACTCCACACTTAGAGCGTTTGTCTAACTTAAAGAGGTGCATCATGGACCGATATCCACGTAATGATTCAATCGTGCAGCAGGCGTCAACCGGGCTGCAGACATATATGGCGCAGGTCTATGGCTGGATGACCTGCGGCTTGCTGCTGACCGCGTTTGTCTCCTGGTTTGCAGCGCGCACGCCGGCGGTGATGGAGCTGGTGTTTGCAAATCGCATCACCTTCTTCGGGCTGATCATTGTGCAGCTGGCGGTAGTCTTTGTGCTGTCGGGCATGGTGCATCGTCTGAGCAGTACCTTAGCCACCGGGCTGTTTATGCTCTATTCAGCGTTAACGGGCCTGACGCTGGCGAGTATTTTCCTCGTCTACACCTATTCCTCTATCGCCAGCACCTTCTTCGTGACAGCGGGCATGTTCGGTGCCATGAGCTTCTACGGTTACACCACCAAGCGCGATCTCAGCCGCTTTGGCAGCCTGCTGTTTATGGCGCTGATTGGTATTGTGCTGGCGTCACTGGTGAACTTCTGGCTGAAAAGCCCGGCGCTGATGTGGGCGATCACCTATATCGGCGTAGTTGTGTTTGTCGGTCTGACCGCTTATGACACCCAGAAACTGAAATCGATTGGCGAAACCATCAACGTTAATGACAAAGAGAATCTGCGTCGCTACTCAATCATGGGTGCATTGACGCTGTATCTCGACTTCATCAACCTGTTCCTGATGTTGCTGCGTATTTTCGGCAACCGCCGTTAACTCTGCAGCACCGCTTCTGGCTGGTATCAATGCGCCTCCTGCAACATCCGAACAGGATGCTTGTAGGGGGCACAATGGATTTTGGTCCGCGCGCCACAACGTAGATCCTTTCAATCTGTACAGAATTTTGTTGGGGCGCCATTGAGGGCGCCCACCGCGCGTGAGTAATTTCTCCCCGATTATCCCGCGTCCGATTTGGCCATCTTCTGTTCATTCTTCTGCCGCAGATGTTTTGCGCGACTCTCCAGCATCAGATACAACACCAGCGCCAGCAGCAGCGGCAAAATAAAGTACAGCACGCGATAGGCCAGCAGGGCGGCAATGATGGTGCCGTGCGAAACATGCTCGCCAGCCAGCAGCGCCAGAAATACCGCTTCAAGCACCCCGATGCCCGCCGGAATATGAATGATCACCCCCGCAATACTGCTGATCAGTAACACCCCCAGTACCTGCGGATAATCCACCTGACGCGCCAGCAGCAGCCAGATAATGGTGCCCATCACCAGCCAGTTCGCGCTGGAGACGGCAAACTGAATCAGCGCCATGCGCAGCGAGGGCAGCTGTAAATGTTGCCCCTTTATCGTCCAGCGACGTTTTTTCGCAAAGGCGCAGGCCCACAAATAAATCGCCACCAGCACTAACAGCACGGCACCAATAATGCGCAAAGTGTTTTCGCCAATAAACCAGCGCGGCGGAATCGGCACCATGCCGGCGACAAACACCACGCCCGCCAACAGGAGATAGCCCAGCCAGTTGGTGGCAATACTCATGGAAAAGATGCGTGTGATGGTGCCCCCGGGCAGGCCAAGCCGTGAATAGAGGCGATAGCGCATCGCCACGCCGCCGACCCAGGTGCTGAGCGTCAGGTTAAAGGCGTAGCAGATAAACGACACCAGCATCACCTGACGCTTCGCCAGCTTGTGTCCACAGTAGGCGCGACCGATTAAGTCATACACGCCATAGGTGAGATAGCTGACCACCACCAGCGCCGCTGCGCCCAGCACCACATAGCGGTTGTAGCCGACGATCACCTGATACACGTCCTGCCAGTTCACTTTGCGCGCGTAGATCACCAGCAGTACGATCACCGCAATAAAGAACAGCCAGGTGAGGATTTTCTTGGCGCACTGCCAGCGCGAATGTTTTTTGCTCATCAGGGTTTCGCTCCTTCATTGCCGGTTTCGACCCGATCCTGGGTTTCCATTTCCGGTTGCACCGGGGGATCAACCTGCGCCAGCAGTGGCGTGTGCGCGGGCAACCAACCGGCAATGGCCGGGAAGTGGCGCAGGAAATGGAACACAATCACACTTTTGGTGAGATGCCACCAGGTGCGCGGCGGCAATTTGTCATCCTGCACACGCACACAATCGTGCTGAAGCAGGGTTTCCAGATTGTCACGCAGCGTCTGATTGAAAGTGCGATCGTGCACGATGAGATTGGCTTCCAGATTGAGCGATAAACTCAGTGGGTCGAGATTGCTGGAGCCTACCGTGGCCCAGTGCTGATCCTGCACCGCAATCTTGCCGTGCAACGGGCGGCGGCAATATTCGTAGACCTCAACCCCGGCATCCACCAGATAGTTGTAAAGCAGCTCGGCGCCCACTTTGACAATCGGCATATCCGGTTCACCCTGCACGATCAGCCGTACACGCACGCCACGCTGTGCGGCACTGCGCATTTCACGTAACAGGCGATAGCCAGGGAAGAAATAGGCATTAGCGATGATGACGTCCTGTTTGGCCTTGCGCAGCATATCGAGATAGTGCTGCTCAATGTCGTCGCGATGGTCGTCATTGTCGCGATAAACAAACAACACCTGCGCCTCACCGGGCATCGCATTAACCGCCAACCGCTGTGAACGTCCTCCCCACCAGCGTCGCGTGGTCTGCTTGCTACCGATGGCCTGCTGTACATAGCGAGCAATATCCAGCACCACCGGCCCCGTCACCTCGACCGCATAATCCTGCTTCGCCTCCGGGCCGTAATCGGTATTGTGCTCTGCAGAGAAGTTGATGCCGCCCACAAAGGCGAGGGCATCATCGACCACCACGATTTTACGATGCAGACGACGGAACACGTTGGTGCGCATGCCCAGCACCAGCGGGCGCGGATCGTAATAGAGAAAACGCACCCCGGCTTCCGTCAGCGTGTTCACAAAGGCGTCGGAGAGATCGTGTGAACCATAGCCATCCACCATCACTTCGACTTTCACGCCACGCTGCGCCGCCGCCAGCAGATCGCTATGCAGCGCGTTGCCGACGTCGTCTTCAAACAGAATAAACGTCTCCAGCAGCAGCGAACGCTCGGCACGCTGAATCGCTGCTGAAACGCAGGGGAAGAACTGCTCGCCGTTCTCCAGCAACCGCAACTGATTGCCCTCACGCCAGCTGAAATTCATAGGAAGATCTCCACGGCCAGGGGGGCGTGATCGGAAAGGTGTGACCAGGGTTTGACCGGCAGCGCCCAGGGCTGGCTCACGGTGGCGTTGCGGATATAAATACGATCGAGTCGCAGTAGCGGAAAACGTGCCGGGAAGGTACGTGCCGGGCGGCCGTTTTTCATGCTAAACACTTCCTGCAATCCCGCGCTGCGCTTCAGGAAGCGATTGGCGTGCACTTGCCAGTCGTTGAAATCTCCGGCCACCACCAGCGGCGCATCATGCGGCAGGGCATTGATGCGATCGCTCATCATCTTCATCTGCGCATGGCGATGCTGTGCTTTAAGCCCTAAATGCACACAGATGACATGCAGCGGATCGGGGCGATCCGGCAGGCGAATCTGGCAGTGCAACATGCCGCGCTTTTCACTTCCCGCCACAGAAATATCGAGATTTTCATATTCAATAATGGGGAAACGTGACAATATCGCGTTCCCGTGATGTCCCTCGGGATAAACTGCGTTACGGCCATAGGCAAAATCATGCCACATGGTATCGGCCAGATACTCGTAATGAGAGTTTTCCGGCCAGTTCTCAATGTGCAGTGAATGGATAGCGTGGGTGCCCATCACCTCTTGCAGGAAGACAATATCCGCCGAGGTGGCGCGGACTGCGTCACGCAATTCCGGCAGGATAAAGCGACGGTTAAAGCTGGTGAACCCCTTGTGGGTATTGATCGTCAGGACTTTAAATGAAAATCCTTGCGTGTTTTGTGGCATACTTCGACGCGCTCCTTTTCATCATCAACAGCACAAAGTGTAGTCTTTGTCACAAATGGGTGGTGAAGGGCGCAGAAAATTAGGGCGTTATCCGAAATTTGCTTTACATTGAGGAAATCCGTCTGGCCGCAGCCAGATACACTTGGGCGACCTGTTGGGTCTGCCAGGAGAAGAGAATGAAATGGTCTAATCGTGTTCAGATCGTTACCGGTCAAACCTGTTTGCATATTGCGATGCACCTGCTGGTGATCGCCGCGCTGGTTTGGGGCTGGAAACACAAGGCGCTGGTTGAAGTGAGCAGTACCCTGGTAGCAGCTTATGCGGTGGTGTTTATCGCCATGCTGGCTCTGCAGCGTAGTGCCCGTTTGCGTCGCATGGGTGACGCGCTGGAAGAAGTCACAACAACGTACTACTTCGGCGCAGCGATGCTGACGCTGTTCCTGATCTCCCGCTTCATCCACAACAATCTGTTGATCGGTTGCCTGGGCGTGGTGATGTTGGTGGGTCCGGCGCTGGTATCCTTGCTGGCGAAAGAACCCGCGCATCGCGTGGAGAAAAAGCGCAGCTAAGCGAAAGCTCAGTTGCGAACTGAAAGGAGCCGCATGCGGCTCCTTTTTTATGCGCAGCGCAATTACGGGCGCAGAGAGCAACGGCGCGACTCGTGCCACGACGGGAAGACTACCAACATCATGTTACAGCGCCGTGACTATTGTCAGTCGCGGTGGCAGCGGAAACCTGCTAAACTCCCGCCCTTACGCATGGTAGTTTGTGCCCTTTTCACACGTGAGCCCACCAGGCTTGCGTCATATACCCCCTGAAAACTACATCGCTGACGGCGAACAGGGCGGTTCGGAGTAATACACCTGCATGTCATTTGACTCTCTCGGCTTAAGTGCCGATATTTTGCGTGCGGTAGCGGAACAAGGCTACCAGGAACCGACGCCAATTCAGCGTCAGGCCATTCCCGTGGTGCTGGCGGGCCGTGACCTGCTGGCGAGCGCCCAAACCGGTACCGGTAAAACCGCCGGTTTCACGCTGCCACTGTTGCAGCGTCTTTCTGCCAATCCGAGCACGGCGCGTGGTCGCCGTCCGGTGCGTGCACTCATCCTCACCCCAACCCGTGAACTGGCGGCGCAGGTGGGCGAGAACGTTCGTGAATACAGTCAGTATCTTAATATCCGCTCACTGGTGGTCTTCGGTGGCGTGAGCATCAACCCGCAGATGATGAAACTGCGCGGGGGTGTGGATGTGCTGGTGGCGACGCCAGGCCGTCTGCTGGATCTGGCACATCAAAATGCGGTTGATCTGTCACAGGTTGAAATTCTGGTGCTGGATGAAGCGGATCGCATGCTCGATATGGGCTTCATCCACGACATTCGCCGTGTACTGGCGCGTCTGCCGGCAAAACGTCAGAACCTGCTGTTCTCTGCCACCTTCTCTGATGAGATCAAAACCCTGGCGGAAAAACTGCTGACCAACCCAGAGCAGGTTGAAGTGGCGCGTCGTAACACCGCCTCTGAGCAAGTTTCACAGCAAGTACACTTCGTTGATAAGAAGCGTAAGCGGGAACTGCTGTCGCTGATGATTGGTCGCGATAACTGGCAGCAAGTGCTGGTGTTCACCCGTACCAAACACGGCGCCAACCATCTGGCTGAACAGCTGAACAAAGATGGCATCACCGCAGCGGCAATCCACGGTAACAAAAGCCAGGGCGCGCGTACCCGTGCGTTAGCTGACTTTAAATCCGGTGGCATTCGTGTGCTGGTGGCAACGGATATCGCCGCGCGTGGTCTGGACATCGAAGAATTACCACACGTGGTGAACTACGAGCTGCCAAACGTGGCGGAAGATTATGTGCACCGTATTGGTCGTACCGGCCGTGCTGCGGCAACCGGCGCCGCGCTGTCACTGGTGTGTGTCGATGAACACAAACTGCTGCGTGATATTGAGCGTTTGCTGAAGCGTGAAATTCCGCGCATTGAGCTGGAAGGTTTCGAAGTGGACCCTAGCATCAAAGCGGAACCGATCCAGAACGGTCGCCAGCAGCAGGGTCGCGGCCAGGGCCGTGGTCAGGGTGGCCAGGGACGTGGGCAGGGCGGTAACGTCTCTCGTCCGCACAGCGGCAACGGTCAGCGTCCACAGGGTGGCAATGGCGCACGTCCACAAGGCGAAGCGCGTCCTGCACGTCGTCAGGGCAGCAGTGCCGCTCAAAACGCGCCAGCCGCCAACAGCGGTCGTCGTCGTCCGGCAGCGAAAAAGAGCGGGAACATCTAACGCGATGAGGGTATTACTGGCGCCGATGGAGGGCGTGCTGGATTCGCTGGTACGCGAACTGCTCTCCGGGGTAAATGATTATGATCTGTGCGTTACTGAGTTTTTACGCGTGGTCGATCAGCTGCTGCCAGTAAAATCCTTCTACCGTTTGTGTCCCGAGCTGCACAACAGCAGCCGAACGGCTTCCGGTACGCGCGTGCGTATGCAGCTACTCGGGCAATATCCTGAGTGGCTGGCAGAAAACGCCGCGCGTGCAGTAGAACTCGGCTCCTGGGGCGTCGATCTCAACTGCGGCTGTCCATCAAAACTGGTGAATGGCAGCGGCGGCGGCGCCACTTTACTCAAAGATCCTGAGCTGATTTATCGCGGCGCGAAAGCGATGCGCGAAGCCGTGCCCGATCACCTTCCCGTCACGGTGAAAGTGCGTCTGGGATGGGATTCGGGTGAGCGTCGCTTTGAAATTGCCGACGCAGTGCAGCAGGCCGGGGCCAGCGAACTGGTGGTGCACGGCCGTACCAAAGAAGATGGCTACCGCGCTGAGAGCATCAACTGGCAGGCGATTGGTGAAATTCGCCAGCGTTTGTCGATTCCGGTGATCGCCAACGGTGAGATCTGGAGCTGGCAGGATGCGCAAGACTGTCTGCGCATCACCGGTTGCGACGCGGTGATGCTGGGGCGCGGTGCGCTCAACATCCCGAACCTCGGCCGTGTGGTGAAATACAACGAAGCGCCGATGCCGTGGCCGCAAGTGGTCGAACTGCTGCTCAAATACACGCAGTTAGAGAAGCAGGGCGATACCGGCATGTATCACGTCGCCCGCATCAAACAGTGGCTCGGTTATCTGCGTAAAGCCTATAACGAAGCCGATGGGCTGTTCAGTGAGATCCGCACTCTGCGCGTATCTGCTGAGATTGCCACGGCAATTGAACGCCACGCCCTTCAGTTAACCGCACCGGTTTAACCCTTCCTCATTTAAACGCCGTTGTGTAGTGCATCTGCTTGCTGGCTGAATAGAAGTGGGCAAGTTGCTCGCTGAATTTCCCCGGATCGTGCTGCTCAGCAATTCGCTTCAGTGATTGCGCAGAGTATTGCGTGATCACGCCCGGATTACGCAAAATATCAATGATATGCGCCTTAAGCTGTTGCACGATTTGCCGGCGTATCTGCAGTTTGCTCTCCTGCGAATCCACCACAAACTCATATTCGTCATTGACCGGCTGCTGAATCAGCCACCCTGTACCGGGTGGATTGATCTCCGGCAAGGCGCGAATGTTGGTGGTGATCACCGGACAGCCACTGGCTTGCATCTCCAGCACCGAGAAGCCGTAAGTATCCTGCCAGCTGGGCAGCAATCCCACGTGCGAATGCTGCAGCAAGGTCAGCACCTGATTGTTGGGCAGGGTGGTGAAATGCTGAATGTGCGGCGAGATTTTGATGAGGTGTTCAATGCGCGAGTAGAACGCCTCATCATCCTGAAAATGTCGGTGGGCGATATTATGCCGTTGCGTGATGTCACCGATTAGCGTCACCTGAATCTGACCGCGAGTGAACACATCCTCTTCAGTTAATTGGGAGATAGCCAGCACCACTTCCGCGCCGCCTTTGCGATAGAACTCATTGCCGATAAAGATGAAACGAATTTCTCCCGGCGAGATCAGACGCGGTTTGACGCACAGCAGCGGCTGCGGCGGATGCAGGACGTTAAGCTTGTGTCTAACGGCGGCTTTGATCGCGGGAAAGGCGTCGAGCAGCTTCAGCTGGATGTTAAGCGTTGCTTGCGAGATGGCAATCAACGTCAGGCATTCCGTTCTGGCGATTAATTGCAGTTGCGACTTCAGTTGAGGATTGTCGAACTTCGCCACTCCAGGCACCGGCAGTACGCGCGGGATTTCGGTTTCAAAAGTGGCGATCCAGTTCCTTTTGGTGTCGGCCACTTCGTTGAAGAGGTGAATGACATCCGCATCATGTGGCAGCAAGCCGGGAAGCGGGAGAAAAATAAATTGTTTATTTTTATGTAAGATTCTTGCTCTGACGGCATTTAAATAGAAGTAGATATTCTTTTTGCGACAATCAATATATTTATTGTGTGGGTTGGTGATGATATTTCTTTTTTCAGGATATCCGCTTCCACTGGTGATTATCTTCATAATCTCTCCTGGTCGGTAGGGAACAGAATGAACAGAGGTTAGAGATGGGTTTAATCGGGTGCGCGGGTTCCACGTCATCAAGTGGATTACGCACCGAAAGTAACGATCAAAGTTTGATTGAATAATCTGTAACCTAAAGGCAATCAGGGGCGGGATCTATGTCTTAATGTGAATGATTGCGCGCGCCTCTCTCTGCACTCATTCGACCTGAAGGGATTAACAGTTGGTTTTGCTGCTCTTTTAATGGAATGTTTTTGGTTAATCGTTTTCCGATTGTTGTTTTTTTTCAGATTTGTCAGAACAATGCATAAATGAAATTGAATTAAGTTTGATTATTAATGGAAAGTGAAATTACCGGGGCGATATTTCAATAAAAGCGATAATAGAAATATACAGAATTAAGCCATGACACAGTTCCAGGTAAAGTCAGGTTCAAGCTCAACGCTAATTGCGCTATAGTAGCGTTTCACATTCATTTGTAATGCCATCACTTATGTCTGACGCCGCTGTACTGAGTCATGCTCAGTTAAATAAACGCATCATTTCCGTTATTGTCTTCACCTTCTTCTGCTATCTCTCAGTAGGGCTGCCGCTCGCGGTGCTGCCGGGATTTGTGCATAACCAGCTGGGTTTCAGCTCGTTCATCGCCGGGTTGATCATCAGCCTGCAGTACTTCGCCACGCTGCTCAGTCGTCCGCATTCGGGCCGCCTGGCCGATCGCTATGGCCCGAAACGCGTGGTGATGATGGGATTGGTGTGCTGCGGTATGAGCGGCGTGCTCTCTCTTCTCGCCGCGTTGTTTACCGCAACACCCATGCTGAGTCTGGTGCTTTTAGCGGTGGGTAGGCTGTTTTTGGGCGTGGGAGAAAGCTTTAGCAGCACGGGTTCGACACTGTGGGGGATGAACCTTGTCGGACCGCTGCAGACGGCGCGTGTGATCTCCTGGAATGGCGTTGCCACCTACTTTGCGATGGCGATAGGCGCACCGCTCGGAGTGCTGCTCAATCAAATGTTCGGCATCAGCGGGTTTGCCGGACTCGTGGCGTTGATGGGCGTGATCGGTTTCTGCATGGCGAGTCGTAAGGCGGCGGTCAGCGTCACTGCGGGCGTGCGTATTCCTTTTCATCGCGTGGTCAGCCGCGTCTGGCTGTTCGGGCTGGCACTGGGCTTCGGCACCATCGGCTTTGGCGTCATCTCGACGTTTATCACGCTCTATTTTGCCAGCCGCGACTGGAGCGGCGCCGCCTTTGCCCTGACCTTGTTCAGCCTGGGCTTTGTACTGGTGCGACTGGCCGGTGGCCGCTACATCACCCGTTTCGGCGGCTTGAAAGTGTCGCTGGTGTCGTTTGTGCTGGAGTGTGCCGGTCTGCTGTTAATCTGGCAGGCCGACAGCAGCTGGCTGGTGGATATCGGCGCGTTCCTGACCGGCGGTGGTTTCTCACTGGTGTTCCCGGCGCTGGGCGTGGAAGCGGTTAAACGCGTGCAGCAGCAGGATCAGGGATCGGCGTTGGGGACGTATTCGGCGTTTCTCGATTTAGGGCTGGGATTGACGGGTCCGGTGGCGGGGTTGCTAATTGGTCATTGGGGGATGCAGTCAGTGTATCTGGCGGCGGCCCTGATGGTGCTGGGCGCATTTGCCATTACGTTGCGTCTGCAACAGCAGCACGGCCGCCAGGCAGCCGTGCAAACTGTTCATTAATATTTCTCAGGTACCACCATGTTTTCTGGCACTGGCGCGCGGCGATAATCTTCATGACGTTCGCGCGTCGGTAACATAATGGTTTTGCTCTCACTCTCTTCGTAGGGTACCTGTTGCAGCAGATGGCTGATGCAGTTCAGACGCGCACGCTTCTTATCCACACCTTGTACCACCCACCATGGCGCTTCAGGAATATGGGTGCGCTCCAGCATCTCTTCTTTCGCTTCGGTGTAATCTTCCCAGCGGCGACGGCTTTCGAGGTCCATCGGGCTCAATTTCCACTGTTTCAGCGGATCGTGGATGCGGCTCAGGAAGCGCAGCTCCTGCTCTTCATCGGTAATCGAGAACCAGTATTTGATGATCTGAATGCCGCTGCGAGTCAGCATTTTTTCAAATTCCGGCACGCTGCGGTAAAACTCTTCCACTTCGGCTTCGTTACAGAAGCCCATCACGCGCTCAACGCCTGCGCGGTTGTACCAGCTGCGGTCAAACAACACCATTTCACCGGCTGCAGGCAAGTGAGCAATGTAGCGCTGGAAATACCACTGTGTTTTCTCACGATCGTTCGGTGCGGGCAGAGCGGCGACGCGACAGGTGCGCGGGTTTAAACGCTGGGTGATACGCTTGATCACCCCGCCTTTCCCGGCGGCATCACGGCCTTCAAACAAAATCACCACGCGATGTCCGGTACGCATTACCCAATCCTGCAACTTCACCAGCTCGCCCTGCAGATGCAGCAGCTCACGGAAGTAGCGGCGGCGGAAAGCCTTATCGCCTTCCTGCTGCGGTTCGCCATTATCATTGAAGCGCAGATCGTCCAGCTCCATTTCCAGCTCTTCGTCGTAGCTGTCGTAAAACTCCTGCAGCAGACGCGCATTAAATGTCTCGCTGTGGAAGCTATTGTCGTGTGTCGCCATGACTTTTCCCCGTTACAGATGAATAAACAGAGCGTAAAGCAGCCCTGAAAGTAAGACCGAGACCGGCAGCGTCAGTACCCACGCCAGCGCGAGGTTACGAATCGTTGAGAGCTGCAGACCAGATTTGTTGGCGGCCATTGAACCCGCTACGCCTGATGACAGCACGTGCGTAGTGGAGACCGGCAAGCCGAAGACATCCGCTGCGCCGATGGTCGCCATCGCCACCAGCTCCGCACTGGCACCCTGTGCGTAGGTCAGATGGGTTTTGCCGATGCGCTCACCGACGGTGACCACAATGCGGCGCCAGCCCACCATGGTGCCGAGGCCAAGGGCAATTGCGACCACCACTTTCACCCACATCGGGATAAAGCGCGTGGCGGCATCCAGCTCTTTCTTCACCGCAGTAAGATTGCTGGCAATCTCTTCCGGCAGCGCGACTTTGGCCGATTGCAGATGTTTGATGGTTTCGGAGGCAAGATACATATCGTTACGGGTGTTGGTCACTGCCTGGGCAGGGATATTTTCCACCGCACCATAACGGCGGATCTGATCGCCGATATCGCCCAGCATCATGCCAAGGGCAGGGAGTACCTGAGGGCGGTTCTGGCTGGTGCGCACAAACTCGGTCAGTACTTCACGCGGTGCGGGCATTGCAGCCGGTGCCGGTTGCAGCGTTAGCAGTTGCTGTTCAGTGACCTGAGTTAACGCGGCCACGCGCGGGATTTGATCCGGCGGCAGTGAACGGTTCAGGGCGTAGGCAATCGGCATGGTGCCGACCAGAATCAGCATGATGAGGCCCATGCCTTTCTGGCCGTCGTTTGAGCCGTGAGCGAAAGAGACGCCGGTACAAGTCAGGATCAGCAGGCCGCGAATCCATGCCGGTGGAGGCTGATTGCCCTTTGGTGCTTCATACAGCTGGCGGTTGCGGATAAAGGCCTTCATCGCCAGCAGCAGGAGCGCCGCACAGATAAAGCCGACAATCGGCGACAGCAGCAGGGCGTAACCCACTTTGATCGCCTGATCCCAATCCACACCGCTGGTACCACTACGACCGTGCAGCAGGGCATTCGCCACGCCCACGCCGATGATCGAACCGATCAGCGTATGCGAAGAGGAGGCTGGCAGGCCGAAATACCAGGTGCCGAGGTTCCAGATGATGGCCGAGAACAGCAGCGCATACACCATGGCGAAGCCGTTGCCGCTGCCTGCCTGCAGAATCAGCTCCACCGGCAGCAGCGAGATAATGCCAAACGCCACCACGCCGCTGGAGAGCAACACGCCGAGGAAGTTGCAGAAGCCAGACCACACCACGGCCACACCCGGCGACAGCGAATGGGTATAAATCACGGTGGCGACAGCATTGGCGGTATCGTGGAAGCCGTTAACAAACTCAAAGCCGAGCGCAATCACTAAAGCCACGCCCAGCAGCAGGAACGGCGTATAGCTGGTGACAGGCGCGCCGGTCTCCTCCACGTCATTAAACAGGTTGATGGCGGTGAACAGCAGGCCGCCGCACAGCAGGATCAGGAAGATGATGCGTGAGATTTTTCCGTTGCCCTGGTTAAGATTCGGGCGTCCGTTTTGGGACGATGATGTTGATGTAGATGCAGGTAAACTGTTTTCAGCCATAACACACCCCGGTGTGGATTGACGATGCTCGATTGGCATCCGTTACCCGCAGTGTGATACGTGGTTTGTATGACAGAATGATGATCGCGATCACGCTCTGTCATCTTGCTGTAACACGGCTGTCGCAGTCTGTGGATCTGACCGCTTCGGGATCCTCACGCTGCCATGCTCCAGCCTGTCTTGCCGCTTGCCTCATTGCCGGACTTCAATAATGAAGTGGCCGGACTCATCCATGGGTATCTGTTCACGCCGGAAGCACCGCCACAGCGGCTCAACGCGCGTGAAGCTTCGCAGCTCGCGCAGCAAAATTTGCCGGAATCCTATTTTCTTTGGCTACACATCAACCTGAACCATGCCCGTGCCGAGCGCTGGGTTCAGGACCACTTTAGTGTAGACGATGATTTTTTCGATGAGATCCATTCTGCTTCACCGCGCACACGTTTGGCCCATCAAAACGATGCGCTGCTGGCGGTGCTTAATGATGTGACGTTCAGCAAAGAAGAGCGCAGCACACAGAACGCGACGTTGTGGATTTGGTGCTGTGCGCACACCATTGTCACCGCGCGTTACCGCCCGGTGGGAATGATTGAACGCATGCATCAGCAAATTGATCGTCTCCCGTTCGCCGAGCCGGATGCGATGCTGTTGTGGTTGCTGGGTGAGCAGGAAGCGCAATTGGAGCAAGTGGTGCGTCGCTCCAGTCAGGCGGTGGATGCCATTGAAGAGCGTTTGCTCAGTGCAGCGATTAAAACCAACCGCAGTGAGTTGGGCCATTTGCGCCGTATGCTACTGCGTGTGCAGCGTTTGCTGGCACCGGAACCCGCCGCGCTATTTCGTTTGTTAAATCGGCCACCAAAGTGGCTTAAGCGCGAACCGCTCAGTGAATTGCGCATCTTTACGGAAGAGTTCAGCGTGGCATTGAATGACCTGGCGGGACTGATGGAACGCATTCGCTTGTTGCAGGAAGAGATTGCCGCGAGTTTGATGGAGCAGAGTAACCGCACGCTGTTTTTACTGACGGTGATCACCGTGCTGGCGCTGCCGATTAACATCATTGCCGGCTTTTTCGGTATGAACGTGGGCGGGATTCCGCTGGCAAATAATCCGCACGGTTTCTTACTGTTGGTGATTGTGGTGTTGGTGTTTACCCTGGTGGCGGGCTGGCTGGCGCTGAGACGGCGGCGGGAATGATGCCCAGGCATCCAGGCGCGCATCAAGGGACTACCGGGCACACAGGTAATAGATCAGAACGACCACATAAGTCACCATTTTGTGGTCAGTCGAGTCGGGTAATAGGTTTTTGCGCCCATAAAAAAACCAGCCGCAATGGGCTGGCTTTTTACTGCATGGCGAGTCAGCGATTACAGGCTGTTGCCGGTCGCTGGTGCAGGCTGAGCAGCCGGAGGCACATCACTCTGCGGTGCAACGGCACTGGCACCTTGCGGAGTCATCGGCTCTTCTTTCGGCGTGGCGTCAGAAGATTCCTGTACCGGCACCGGCGCAGGCATCACTTCACCCTGCGGGCCATTGATCTTAACTGGCATACCGTTACGCGCCTGGATAGCGTTGTTCACTGCATCCTGGTTAGTGCTGCCATCGGCAATCACTTTGGTTACCGCAGCGGTCAGCGTAATCGGCACCACTTCACGTGAGTTGAACTGCTCTTCGGTAGTAGAAAGTGGGTTGTGCACTTCTACATAGCGAGAACCATCTGGCTCAACGGTGGCTTTCACCGGCTGATCGATAAACTGTACGCGAGTACCAACCGGCACGTTGTCGAACAGCCATTTGATGTCGTCAGCACGCAGACGCACACAGCCGTGGCTCACGCGTAAACCGATACCGAAGTTGGCGTTAGTACCGTGAACTGCGTACAGGCGGCCGATATACAGCGCATACAGGCCCATCGGGTTATCCGGACCTGCCGGGAATACCGCTGGAATGCTTTCGCCACGTGATGCGTATTCTGCGTGCATCGCTTTGGTCGGCGTCCAGGTTGGACCGGCTTTTTTACGCTGAACCGTCGTGGTCCAGTTCACTGGCGTGTCTTTGCCCAGTTCGCCGATACCGATTGGCAGCACAACCACGGTCTTGGTGCCTTTCGGGTAGTAGTAAAGACGCATTTCCGCGCTGTTGATCACGATGCCTTCACGCGGGGCGTCAGGCAGAATCAGCTGCTGAGGGATCACCATTTTGGTGCCCGCTTTTGGCAGATAAACATCAACGCCCGGATTGGCTTCCAGCATGTTGCTGAGGCCCATCTGGTACTGAGCAGCGAAGGCTTCCAGCGGAAGTCGGCTGTCATCAGGCACGGTGATTTCAAGGTTTTCGCCGATCAAACGGCTGTTAGCCGCTGGCAGCGGATACACTACTGCGAATGCCGACTGGCTTAACGCCGCCAGTACTAAAGCAAGTGAAGCGAACGCGCGAATGCTCTTTTTCATGTTTTTCAAGTCGTTATAGCCGTGTTTCAGGCTTGTCAGTGTGTCGAATCCATCTTGGTCTCAATGACCCGGTGCGCATTATATGTGCATAGGCGCAGTGATGGGAATCAGGATTTTCAATGGCTGATGATACTTTACTTAATTAGTGGGCATTTCCCGACCCATCTCGTTGCCGTACCGCCCAAAATGTGAATTTTCTTAAGGCTGCCACAGCGTCACTTCATTACTCAATTTACGATTGAGGAAAAAAGCGGCACTGATTAACGCCAGATGCGACAGCGCCTGCGGCATATTCCCAAGCGCTTCGCCATGCGTAGTAAATTCCTCAGCGTACAATCCCAGGGGATTGGCATAGCTCAGCAGCTTTTCAAACTCAAAATGCGCCTCATGCACGCGCCCGGCCCGCGCCAGACACTCCACATACCAGAAGGAACAGGCGGCAAAGGAACCTTCACCCCCGGTTAAGGCATCGGCAGGCGTTTCGCTAATGTTATAGCGGCGCACTAAACCGTCGCTCACCAGGTGGGTTTTAATCGCGTCAAGGGTGGCGATCCAGTCAGGATCGGTGGAGCTGACAAAGCGCACCAGCGGCATCAACAGCATGGATGCGTCCAGGAACTTGCCGCCGCGTGTGGCAGTGAAATGACCCAGTTCCGGGTTCCAGAAGTTTTGCCAGATGTCGTCGCGAATTTCACTGCGCACACGATCCCAGCGCTCATACGGCATTGGCAACGAACGCTTCAGACCGAGACGCAGGGCGCGATCCAACGCCACCCAGCACATCAGGCGCGAATGCAGAAAGTGCTCCGGCTCACCGCGCATCTCCCAGATACCGGCATCGGGCTGGTTCCAGTTGCCGCAGACATAATCAATCATGTCGGACACATGCCGCCAGCCACGCTGTGAAATGGCTTCACCGTATTTATTGGCAAGGTAAATGGCATCCATCAGTTCGCCGTAAATATCCAGCTGGGTCTGCCGCCACGCATCATTGCCGATGCGCACCGGGCGCGAGTTGGCATAGCCGGAAAGATTGAGCAACTCGGTTTCATGCAGTTCGGTGCCGCTGTCCAGGCGATACATCACCTGCAGGTGTGGCGTGTCGTCATGACTGTGCTCGACGCAGCGCCCCACCCAATGGGTAAAGTCTCGCGCTTCTTCCACATAACCCAGCCGCATCAGCGCATACATGCTGAAGGAGGCATCGCGGATCCACGAGGCGCGATAATCCCAATTGCGCTCGCCGCCTAACTCTTCCGGCAAACCAAAGGTCGCTGCAGCCGCAATCGAACCGTGCTGTTTCGAGGTAAGTAGTTTGAGTGCCAGTGCGGATCGCGTCACCATTTCCTGCCAGCGTCCGCGATACGTACTGTGGCTGCTCCAGCGCCGCCAGTAGGCCAGTGTGTCACTGAAGCACTGTTCAGTGGCAATCTCCGCCACGAAGGGATCGTCATCGCTGCCAAATACAAACTCAGCAGATTCCCCGGCTTTGAGGGTAAATTCGGCAACTGCACTGTGGTTTTCACGGGTCATCACCACCGTAGCACTCAGCCGTAACGCGGGCTGGCCTTCGGCAAGAAAGGCCACGCCACCGGGGCGCAGTTCGGTATGGGTTTCAGCACGGGCATAATCATGGCGCGGGGCGCACAGCAAATTGAAGGTGGCCGAGCCGCGCACCATTTTGACCCGACGTACCAGTCGCGGCACTTTATTGGGCTGGTCGCAGATCGGCATGTAATCGGTGATCTCCGCCACGCCCGCATCGCCTAACCAGCGCGTCTGTAAAATATTGGTGTCCGGCAGATAGAGCTGCTGCTGGCGCGCATTTTTCCAGTCGGGTGCCAGTGAGAACAGACCGGCATCATCGCCATCCAGCAACGCAGCAAACACGGATGGGCTGTCTAACTCGGGCCAGCAGAGATAATCAATGGTGCCCTCATTGGCGATCAATGCACAGGTCCGTAAATCCCCAATCACGCCGTGATCATCAATTCTGCGTTTAATTTTGCTCATCCTGCCTCCTTGACTGCATCTGATTGTTAACTATAGACGAAAGGGTTTTTTCGGCTGACCCGAGGCACAGATCGATAACTTCTATACTGTGAGGACACCCATCACGCAGGAGAATGTTATGGCACTGGGCAAACAGAAAGTGGCCGTGGTTACCGCATCCGATTCCGGCATTGGCCGCAGCTGTGCCGTCATGCTGGCCGAAGCGGGCTACACGTTAGGGATCACCTGGCGCTCAGATGAAGCGGGGGCGCAGGAAACAGCGCGACTGGTCGAAAGCAAAGGGCAAACCGCACAGGTGCGACAGCTGGATCTCTCCGATCCGCAAGAAGGGGGCAAGCAACTGGCGCAGCTCATCAATTCACTGGGTCGCATTGACGTATTGGTCAACAATGCGGGCGTGATGATGAAAGCCGATTTTCTCGACGTCACCTTTGAAGATTGGCGCAAAACGTTCAGCGTCGATGTGGATGGTTCATTTATCTGCGGACAGATCGCCGCCCGCCATATGGTCGATCAGGGCGATGGCGGGCGCATCATTAACATCACTTCAGTGCATGAACACACTCCGTTGCCGGATGCCACCGCTTACACCGCGGCGAAACATGCGCTCGGCGGTCTGACCAAATCGATGGCGCTGAGTTTGTTGCCCCATCGCATTCTGGTGAATGCGGTTGCACCGGGCGCGATTGCTACTGCGATGAACCATCTGACTGACGATCAGGCGCGCAGCACACGTATGCCGGAAATTCCGATTGGACGGCCCGGCGATACGCGTGAAGTGGCAAGTTTAGTCGCGTGGTTGTGTTCGGAATGGGCGACCTATACCACCGGACAATCGTTTATTGTTGACGGTGGCTTTATGTTGGCCAACCCGCAGTTTAAAGGTTATCACCACTAATCCGCCCGGCGGCGGTTCCAGCGGCGAATCACGTAACGCAGCGCGATGCCGAACACAATCGCCGCCACCAGCCACAGCAAATGTTTAAGATGCTGGTCGAGTTTATGCAGCCACGGAGTAATGATCTCCCCGGCGAAGTAACCCAGGGTGACAAAGATCAGCGACCAGAGCGCGGCGCCTATCACGTTGAGCACAAAGAAGCGCAGCGGTTTTAACCGGCTGGTACCGATGATGATCGGGCCAATAATGCGGAAGCCGTACATAAAGCGCACGCCAATCACAAACAGACTCGGGCGCTTCTGAATCAGGCGATTGGCTTTACGAATGGTATCTTCATGTTTACGGAAACGGCGCAGAATGCGCGTACCGTAGCGACGGCCCAGCCAGAACAGCAGCTGATCGCCGATAATTCCTCCCACCATCGCGGCCAGCACCACGCCGGTGAAGTGCAGCAGGCTTTCATGCGCCGCCACGCCGCCCAGCAGGGTAAAAGTTTCCCCTTCCGCGATACAGCCAATCAGCAACGCCAGATAGCCGTACTGCGTAATTAATCCATTGATATCGAGATGCAAATTTTCCTCCCTGTCGCGAGTGATTCAGGTAACAGTTTATACGCCAGCGGCTTTTTTTGTGCCGCTGTCCGCAAAAACAGCCGCGCCGATTATACTTGAAGGGAAGCTGCCTGAGTGAGACAGCCTGATCGCTGAAGTGGCAGCCCGTCGCATCAGAGGAGTGATTTTATGAATCATGTCTGGGGTCTTCTGGCGCATCCTAACCAGGAAATGCGCGATATCAAGCAAGAAAACGAGAGCGTTTCGCACCACTACACCCACCATGTTTTGATGATGGCAGCGATCCCGGTGATCTGTGCCTTTATCGGTACCACACAACTGGGCTGGAATCTGGGCGAAGGGCAGTTCGTGCAACTCAACCTGCTGACCGGCATCGGTCTCGGCATTCTTTTCTATCTGATTATCTTAGGCGGCGTGGCGGTGATGGGCCGCGTCATTCATTGGATGGCGCGCGATTATCCGCAGCGTCCCAGCATTCAGCGCTGTACCGTGTTTGCTGGCTATGTCGCTACCCCGTTATTTATTAGTGGGCTGGTGGCACTTTATCCGCTGGTGTGGCTGTGCGTGTTGGTCGGCGCAGTGGCGTTACTCTATACCGGTTATCTGCTTTACGTCGGCATTCCGGTGTTCCTCAATATTGATCGTGAAGAGAGCATGCGCTTCTCAGGATCGACACTGGCGATTGGTGTGCTGGTGTTTGAAGTGCTGCTGGCACTGACCGTGGTGTTGTGGGGTTACGGACCACGATTGTTCTAACCTGCAACGACACCGTGAACGGGAGGCCATTAGGTCTCCCGTTTTTTTAACGCTCAGAAACAATCTACCTAAGAAATTTCGCAGATAAGCGCGTATTATGCTGCTGCCAGCCCGCATCCCGTCTGGTTTGATGCGCGCGGCCTGTGTCTTAAACACGGCGCAAAACTCCTTACCGGATTTTTTTGACACGATGTCTGTAAAAATGCGTATTTCCTTGCTGTCGCTGGCGCTATTTGTCGCCGCACCGGCAGCTGTCACTCCGGCACTGGCCGCGCCTGCTGCGCTGTCTAATCTGGCGCCGATTGCCCAACCGCAAATCGCCTCCGGCAGTGCCATGATTGTCGATCTTGAAACCAATAAAGTGCTGTTCTCCAGCCATCCGGATCGTGTGCGGCCTATCGCGTCACTCACCAAGCTGATGACTGCAATGGTGGTGCTGGATGCGAAACTGCCGATGGACGAGATGCTGTCGGTGGATATCAGCCACACGCCAGAGATGCGCGGTGTGTTCTCGCGCGTCAAATTGAACAGTGAAATCAGCCGCCGCAATATGCTGCTGCTGGCGCTGATGTCATCGGAAAACCGTGCTGCCGCCAGCCTGGCGCATCACTATCCAGGTGGCTATGACGCCTTTATCCGCGCGATGAATGCCAAAGCGCGTGCGCTGGGCATGACGCATACCCACTATGTTGAACCGACAGGTTTGTCGATTCACAACGTCTCCAATGCGGAAGACTTGATCAAGCTGGCAAAAGCCACGCGTCAATATCCGTTGATTGGTGAACTGAGCACCACCAAAGAGGATACGGCGGTGTTCAAGCATCCGAACTATGCGCTGCCGTTCCGTAACACCAATCACCTGGTGTACAAAAACGACTGGCGTATCGCATTGACTAAAACCGGTTATACCGATGAAGCCGGCCACTGCCTCGTGATGCGCACGGTGATCAATAACCGTCCGGTGGCGCTGGTGGTACTGGATGCGTTTGGCAAGTACACCCACTTTGCCGATGCCAACCGTCTGCGCGACTGGCTGGAAACCGGCAAAGCGGCACCGGTTCCGGCAGCGGCGCTGGCCTACAAGAAGCAGAAATCGTCGCAAACGGCCAGCAACGAGTAATTACGACGTCTGTTTCCCTTCACAGATGCACAATGGATTGTGCGTCTGTGAGTGCTTCCGATTGGCGGGATAAGTACTCCCGAATGACCAAAAAAATCCCTAATCGTCAGCACCAATGTTTTCGAGCTTCATTCCTATAGTTTCCGCTTCGGCTACGCTCTACACTGGCCGCCATCTAAAGTTAACTGGCATTTATCGGCTGTCATTGCGCTGGAATCTCACTCATATGTACAAGCTTCGTTCGCTATTTACCCCATTTATACTGCTGCTGGTGCTGTTAAGCCCGGCACTGAGCTACGCGGATGACAACACTGCCGCCGCGGCTCAGCAAGAGGACGCCGCACCAAAGGTCAATCCTGCGGTTGAGCTGCCGAAAATGCAGAAAATCCTCGACAAGATTAAAGGCCAGGTGTCAGGCGATACCAATGAGAGTCAGCTCAACCAGCTCAATGAGATGGCGCTGGAGCTATCCGGTAACGCAGAAACTTTAGGCCAGGCGCTGATCCCGCAGCGTCAGCAACTGGATGCGCAGCTAGCGGTACTGGGTCCGGCACCGAAACCGGACAGTGGCGTGAAAGAAACGCCGGAAGTGACGCGCAAACGCGCCTCGCTGGAGAGCCAGAAAAGTAAACTGGACGATCAAATCAAGCAGGCCGATGGCATTAAAAATGGCGCGCTGGTGCTTTCCTCCCAGATCGTCAACCTGCGCCGTGATCAGTTGAAGAGCCAGCTGGCGCTGAACTCTGGTAGCATCCTGGGGCCGCGCTTTTGGGCGCCCATGGTCAGCCGTCAGGATTTAGATGGCGAGAAAATCAGCGACTTTATCGCTGAATTGCAGGACACCGCTGCACTCTCCTGGGAGCCTGGCTGGCGCTTTGGCACTATCGGCTGGTTGATTGCGGCCATGCTGGTGATGACGCTGGGGCGTCGTTACAGCGAAGAGTTTCTCGCCTGGGTGAGCATCCACAAAATGCCGGAAGGGCGTTTGCGCCGTAGTTTCCTGGCGGCAGCGATTGCGCTGACCACCTTGGCCGCGGTGGTGCTGACCTTTAACTTTATCGCGCTGGCGTTTACCCGCCGTGATGAAGTCTCGACTGACGTGCAGGATTTTGTTGAGCGTCTGGTACAACTCAGCGTTTATTGCGGTTTGATCGCCGGCTTGGGCCGTGCTTTCCTGTCGACGCGCCGTCCGAGCTGGCGATTGCCAAGCATCTCCAATGAAGTCGCGCAGGCGCTGAAGCCGTTCCCGCCGATTACCGCTGCGCTGGTGTTTATTTTCCAGACCGCAGAGTCCTTTAACTACAGCGTCGGCACCAGCCTGAACACCACCATCTTCGCCAACGGCCTGACGGCGCTGTTGATCGGTACCACCGGCCTGGCGATTAGCATGCGTACCAACCGCGTGCGCCGTCGCCTGGCGCAAGAGGGGAATCCACCGGAAGCGCGTCCCACTATCGTTGGGCTGGTTCAGCTGGCGTTGACCCTGACCGCGCTGGCGATTCTGATTTCGTTGATCATCGGTTATGTCACGCTGGCCCGCTTCCTCGGTTATGAGGTGATTTGGTGCGGCATTCTGTTTGGCTCGTTCTACTTCCTCAGTCATTTGATCAATGACGGCTGTGAAAGCCTGTTTTCTACTAACAACGCCACCGGCAAACGTCTGCAGACCTCGTTAAACATTGATGAACGCCATCTGCAGCAGGCGGCTACGCTGCTGGGCGCAGTTGGTAAAACCGCACTGATCGGTATTGTGGTGCTGGCGCTGCTAAACGGCACCTTCGCCTCTTCAACGCCGATCGAGCTGATTCAGAAAGTGATTGAGTTCTGGGGCGGCAAAGGGCTGGAGTCGTTGAACATCGTGCCGGCGCATATGGTGAATGCCATTTTGTGTCTGGTGGTGGGCATCTATGTGCTACGTTCGGTGCGTCGCTGGCTGGATAAAGATTTCCTGCCAAAAACCACCATGGACGTGGGCATGCGTGTGTCGCTGGTGACGCTGTTCAGCAATATCGGCTATGTGCTGATCATTCTGCTGACGCTGTCGATCATGGGCCTGCAGTGGAACAAACTGGCGTGGATCGTCAGTGCCTTGTCGGTCGGTATCGGTTTCGGCTTACAAGAGATCGTGAAGAACTTTATCTCCGGTTTGATTCTGTTAACCGAGCGCCCGGTAAAAGTGGGCGATCTGGTGAGTATCAGCGGCATTGAAGGGGATATTCGCCGTATCAATGTGCGTGCCACCGAGATTCAGCTGAGTGATAAATCCACGGTGATTGTGCCGAACTCACAGTTCATCTCACAGAACGTGCGTAACGCCACCATGGGCAATGCACAGGGTGTTGTGACCATTATGTTGACCTTCCCGCTGGATATTGATCCGGTGCGCGTGCGTGAGATTCTGCTGGAGGTTTACCAGGAGAACGAGCGCATTCTGGAAACGCCTGAGCCATCCGTCTCATTCAAGGATTTGACCTCTGCGGGCATCGTGTTGAGCGTCACCGGCAACGTGGCGGGCCAGCGTCAGATCTCCAGCGCTAAGAGTGACCTGCTATTCGATATTCTGACGCGCCTGCGCAAAGAGGGCATTGTGCTGTCCACACCGCAGACGATGATCATTGAACGTCGAGCCGTGCCAGCGGCCACGCAGGAAGAGGGCGAGCAACTGCCATAATCCATTGGGCGGCTCTCGGGCCGCCCATTAATTTATCAAGCCTTAACCGCCCAACCTTTCTGTTTGCTGGTTTTGCCGATCCCCGGATTAAAAGTATTGGTCGGATCCAGCTGACGATAAAACGCCTGCAACTGCGGTTTTGCCTGATACAGATGCCCGACGTTGTGCTCAGCCGGATATTCGGCACCGCGTTCGCTGAGGATCGCCAGCATCTTCTCCTTCAACGCATGCGCATCCACGCCTTTCTTCACAATGTAATCCTGGTGGAAGACATGACAGAAGAAGTGGCCGTAATAAAGGCGATGACTAAGATCGTTATCAAACTCCGCCGGTAAGCGCTCAAACCAATCCTGATCGTTACGACGCAGCGCGATATCCAGCGCCAGAATATCTTCCACTTCATCCGCATGCACCGCGTGGTAGCGCACTGCGGCACCGGCAGCGGCGAAGCGATGCAGGAAAGCATGTGCGCCTTCCTTGCCGTCACAGGCAAAGAACTCGCCACCGCCTTCGCGGAAGTATTCGTGCAAATACTCCTGCGCTTCCGCTACGCCTTCACCGGACATTTTCAGCATTAGGTGATGCTCAAACTTATCGCGATACTGCTTCATACGTTTCGGCAGATGGGCAGGTAACCAACCGCTGATGCGCTGCAATACGCGATCGGTGAAGTGCGGTTTAACAAAACTCAGCTTATCCAGCCAGGCATCCACCCGACCTTTCAGCGTGAAGAACAGTGGCATTTTGTCGGTGCCGAGCTTATCGATCATCACAAAAGTGTCTTTGCCGTACACTTCGGCGATATCGAAAATGTCGCGGTGCATGTATTCGCCCGCTACCGGTAAGTTTTTAAACTCGGCCAGAATATAGCGGCGCAGATCGCCCAATACCGCCGGATCGTTAGTACCGATATAAAACACCTGTTGCTTCGGTTCGCTGGGGAAGGTATCAAGACGCACGGCGAATACCGCCAGTTTGCCCGCGCAACCCGAAGCCTCGAACAGGCGGCGCTCATCGGCGTTGAAGCGAGCGGGTGTATCCGCATGGATATCGCGCACGCGTTCTGCATATTCATGATCTGAAGCATGACGTTCATCCCAGCGCACATCGCTCTGCTGCCAGCGATCGTCATCCAGTCGACCGAGCATCTCTTCCGGCGAGTGGCCGAGATCCATGCCGAGATGATTGACCAGCTTCAGTTTGCCGTCGGCATCTATCTGCGCATATAGCGCCATTTCGCTGTAGGCCGGGCCGCGTTTGATCAGTGAACCGCCGGAGTTATTACAAATCCCGCCCATGACCGACGCGCCGATACAAGAGGAACCGATCACCGAGTGTGGTTCACGTCCCAGCGGCTTAAGGGCTTTTTCCAGCTGATAAAGGGTGCTGCCAGGGAAGGCCAGAATCTGATTGCCGCCATCAATCAGCTGCAATTTATCGAGGCGCAAAGTACTGATGATCACCACCGGGCGATCGTAATCATTGCCGTTAGGCGTGGAGCCTTCGGTCAGGCCGGTGTTGGCGGCCTGCATCAAAATCACCGCATCGGCCTGCACCAGCGCCTGCAATATCCGCCACAGTTCCAGCAAGGAACCGGGGAACACCACCGCCAGCGCATCGCCTTCACCGGAGCGGAAACCCTTACGATAGCGTGCGGTTTGTTCCGCCTCAGTTAACAGGTGTGAAGGGCCGACGAGGCGGCGCAGTTCAGCCAGCAGTGTAGGGTGTGAGGTGTTGTTATTCATGAACCTGTCCTTGTCGTTAACGTTGCGCATCTACTTTAGCACGCGTCAACGGCATGGTCGCGGTGTGACATCGGTGGCTACCTGCTATCCTGAACTTGTGGCACACTGGCCCGGTTATTTCGATATTGCGCAGTCACTTAAGAGAACCCGACCTGATGAAATGGATTTGCTCTGTTAGCCTCGCTGTTTCCCTTGCCATGCAGCCTGCCTTCGCAGATGACCTGTTTGGCCCCCATCCGATGACTGAACAGGCGCGTGACGCCTTTGTTAACCAGCTGCTCGGCAAAATGACCCTTGATGAAAAAATCGGGCAGATGCGCTTGATCAGCGTGGGGCCAGACACGCCGAAGGAGGCAGTGCGCGACATGATCCAGCACGGTCAGGTTGGCGCAATCTTCAATACCGTCACGCGTCCGGATATTCGCGCGATGCAGGATCAGGTGATGCAACTCAGCCGCCTGAAAATTCCATTGTTCTTCGCTTACGACGTAGTGCACGGTCAGCGTACTATTTTCCCGATACCGCTCGGCCTCGCGGCCAGCTGGGATCTGGATGCGATCGGTGAAGTCGGCCGCATCTCCGCTTATGAAGCCGCCGACGATGGTCTCAATATGACCTGGGCGCCGATGGTGGATGTCACGCGCGAGCCGCGCTGGGGACGCGTGTCTGAAGGCTTCGGAGAAGACACTTTCCTGTCCTCGCAAATGGGCAGCGCGATGGTGAAATCCATGCAGGGCAAAAGCGCCGCCGACCGTTATTCGATCATGACCAGCGTGAAGCACTTCGCTGCCTATGGCGCAGTGGAAGGCGGGCGTGATTACAACACCGTCGATATGAGTCCGCAGCGTCTGTTCCAGGATTATCTGCCACCGTACAAAGCTTCGCTGGATGCGGGGAGTGGCGGCGTGATGGTAGCGCTCAACTCCCTCAACGGCACGCCAGCGACGGCGGATGGCTGGTTGCTGAAAGACCTGCTGCGCGGTGAGTGGAAATTCAAAGGCATCACTATCAGCGATCATGGCGCGATCAAAGAGTTGCTGAAGCACGGCGTGGCTAGCGATCCGCAGGATGCGGTGCGTATTGCGCTGAAGTCCGGCATCGATATGAGTATGAGCGATGAGTACTACAGCAAATACTTGCCTGGGCTGGTAAAGAGTGGCGCCGTTACCATGGCGGAGATCGACGATGCCGCGCGTCACGTGCTGAACGTCAAATATGATATGGGCTTGTTTAACGATCCCTATAGCCATTTAGGGCCGAAAGGCAGCGATCCGCAGGACACCAATGCCGAGAGCCGTCTGCATCGTGCCGAAGCGCGTGACGTGGCGCGTAAGAGCATCGTGCTGCTGAAAAACTGGCATGAAACCTTACCGCTGAAAAAAGACGCCACCGTGGCGCTTGTGGGGCCATTGGCTGACAGCCAGCGTGACATTATGGGCAGCTGGTCAGCCGCGGGCGTGGCGAAACAGTCGATTCCGCTGCTGCAGGGTGTACGCAATGCGATGGCGGGCAAAGGCACCGTGCTGTATGCCAAAGGGGCCAACATCACCGATAACAAAGGTATTCAGGACTTCCTCAACCTTTACGAACAGGCGGTTAGCGTGGATAAACGCTCGCCGCAGGAATTGATTGATGAAGCCGTTGCCCAGGCGAAGAAAGCGGATGTCGTAGTCGCCGCTGTGGGTGAAGCGCAGGGGATGGCGCATGAGGCCTCCAGCCGCAGTGACCTGGTGATTCCGCCAAGCCAGCAAAAACTGCTGGCGGCGCTGAAAGCCACCGGTAAGCCGCTGGTGATTGTGTTGATGAACGGTCGTCCGCTGACAGTGGTCAACGAAGATCACATGGCTGATGCGATGCTGGAAACCTGGTTCAGCGGCACGGAAGGCGGCAACGCCATTGCTGACGTGCTGTTTGGCGACTACAACCCATCGGGCAAACTGCCGATGTCCTTCCCGCGTTCTGTAGGCCAGCTGCCGATCTACTACAACCACTTGCCAACCGGGCGTCCGTATAACTTCGCGAAGCCGAACAAGTACACCTCGCATTACTACGATGCGGTGAATGGCCCGCTGTATCCGTTTGGTTACGGTCTGAGCTACACCACTTTCACCGTTTCGCCGGTGAAAATGTCCGCCAAAACCATGCCGCGCAATGGATCCGTTGAAGCGAGTGTCACCGTTACCAACACCGGCAAACGTGATGGTGCCACGGTGGTACAGATGTATCTCAACGATCCGGTGGCCAGCATCAGCCGCCCAGTACAGGAGCTGCGTGGCTTCAAACGCATCATGCTGAAAGCGGGCGAGTCACAGACCGTAAGCTTTAAGATTGATGTGGATGCACTGAAATTCTGGAATCAAAAAATGCAGCATGTCGCCGAGCCGGGCAAATTCAACGTGATGATTGGCCTCGATTCGGTACGCACCCAAGACGGGCAGTTTGATTATCTGTAAACGTTAGTGCGATTTGGCACAGGGTCAGCAGGAATGCTGTCCCTGTAATGCTATGCTGGCGGGGTGTTGTCAGGTTGATCTAAAAACCGATCTGACAACGTCATGCTTGCCAGGTTTTCAGGATTGGCCTGAGTGCTGATCCTGCAATGCTTTGCTTGCCAGATTTTTACAGGGTTGGCATTTATGCCTGCTACGTCAATCAGCTCATCATCCAGACACCATGAATCTTCGTAACCGCATCCAGCAGCAAGTCTTTCGCCTGAATGGCCTCGCACTGAACGAATTCGATATTTCGCAGCCGCTGGGCGATCCGGGTTTGTTTGGCCCTGACCATGTGATCTGGCGCGTGCACGGCGACTTTCCTTCGATGTTATGTGGTGGCATCAGCGCCTTGATGCTGCAAATGCTGCATCCGGCCGCGCTGGCAGGCGTATGGGATCACTCCAACTTTCGTCAGGACATGCTGGGCCGTCTGCGGCGCACCAGCCAGTTTATCGCCGTCACCACTTTTGGTAACACGGTGGACGCCAATATCCTGATTGAACGCGTTAAACGCATCCATCTGCGCGTCACCGGTATTGATAACGCCGGGCAACCCTATGCTGCCAGCGATCCGCATCTGCTCACCTGGGTACACGTCGCCGAAACCAGCCGCTTCCTCGCCGCGCATCTGCGCTATAAAAATCCGCAGCTCTCACTGGCCGAGCAGGATCGCTATTACGATGAAGCGGCGCTCATCGCCGAAGCACTGGGCGCGGAAAAGGTGCCGAAAACGGTGCAGGCGGTGGAGGCTTATCTGCAGGCCATGCGCCCGGAACTGATTTGCGATGAACGCACGCTGGAAGTGATGCAGCTATTAATCAATGCACCGGCCCCAAGCTGGCAGGCGAAACCGGCGATGCGGGTGATGCTAAAAGCCGGGATGGGGTTGTTACCGGACTGGGCGCAACAGCAAATTCAGCAGCCGATTAGCCCGTTGACACAGTGGCGCGTGGATAAAGAGATCGCGGTGATTGCCGGTTTGCTGCGCTGGTCGATTCAGCGCGGGGCTTATTCCCGCGCCATGCAACGTATGGGACGCTAACGCTACAAATGCAGCTCGTCCTGCTTTTTGGTGTAGGTGCGCGGTGTGCGGGCTTCACGTTTAAGGGTGAGCTGGCGCTGCTGATAATGATGAAGCAGCATCCCTAATCCCACTCCCAGCAGCGCTAATGGCAGCAAGCTGTAGTAAATGTCGATGGGTAACAACACCAATAGCACCGCACCACCGAGCATAAACGTGAGCGCTGACATCACCCATGTATAGCGAAGAAACAGCCACACTAAAATCGCGAAAATCACGACATCGCGCAGGTTCAAATCGAGGTTTTGCAGCACCATGTTGAGCAGCTCCGCAAGGAGGAATGTGCAGACAATAGCATGCGAAGCGGCAAATGAATCGCGAATTAATTTGAAGTTTGTCAGGGCGTTGTGCTGGCATTCATCAACACCATTCACCTGTCATGTCTGCACTTTGAGAGTTTTACCCTTGTATCACGTGGTGCGAGTGCCGATCCTGCTCTATTCTCAGGGAAAATGGATCCCTCAAGGCTTTGTCGAGGCGTTATGACACACCAACCTCTGATTGCTGAGGTGCCCAATCAGCAAAACACACTCACCGCCATCGTCGAACAGGATGCGCGCACGGCCTACTTTTACATCTGGCCGAACGATTTGTTTCGTAGCCAGTACGCGGTACGTGGCTGCTGGCTGCGCAATCTATTGCCTGCACCGGCGCGCGAAGATCGCGAAGCGATGGAGCAGGGTATTGCGCCACTGCTCAGCGCAGAGTATTGCCGCACTTTAGAAGCCGAGCCGATGCTCGATCCGGCCGGTTTACAGATTTTGTGGGAGCCGAGCGATGACGGTGCCGCACTGTGGTATTACGGTCAGCTGTTGGCGGTGATCCCCGGCTGGAGTCTGTATCAGGATAAGCAAGTGAGTTTCTCTGCTGGTTGCATCAAAGAGAATCGCCTGACCGCACCGCTCGGATCCGCTTCCACCAATGATTACTACGCGCGCGCCGAGCAGCAGCGCCACTTCTGGCGAGACTGGCATGACGGCCATCTGTGGGATGTCGTGCAGCATGAGCTGATGCAGTGCTATCAGGCACAATTTGGTGAGTCAGTGAAGTATTACGCCATCGATCAAGGTAACTGGCCGCCGATGGCCATTTCCCAGCACTGGCATAATGGCGTGTGGGTTTTTCTCACCCTCGGCATGGGGATTCGACCTATGCCACAGGTGGATTATCTGTTTGATGAGCTGGCTCCGCAGTATCGCCGTGTTGAGCTGGCGATGGCGGTGGACGGTGAAGTGATGACCGAAGCCAACGCGGTGCAGATGGCCAGTGCGCTGGCCGAGTTCGCGCACCTGCCGTGGGCGCGTCTGACGTGGATTGGCGAAGGGCACACGCTGGCCTCCGAAGTGGCGCCGGTGGGTTTCGAGAGTTTCCTGCTGGCCAATGGCCTGGCACCGGAAACGGCACAATTTCGTTTACCTAAACGCGATGGCGAACGACCGAATCTGCTGTGGGCGACACCGATCACCGAAGCGGAACGTCAGTTTGCTCAGGCCGACGATCGCGGTGGACAACAGCTGCTGCAGCGTTTGCAGGCAGAAGGTAATGACCATATATTTCGGCCACGTCAGGAAGTGGTGGATCCGCCGCAATAGCCCTCTCTGCGGGCGGTTGCCCGCACCCTGATGAGTAAGCGCAACGTTAGTCACCCTCCTAATGATCACCTAAATCAACTATTTGCATTTTTGTGATCTTGCTCACCTCAAGTTCCTCTGTAACACGCCGTTAACCTCGATCAGGCAACTCGCCAACCAGGGTAAGGGCACACTGATGTTAAAAACTACACAATCTCGTTTTACCGCGACGTTGGTCGCATTTTTCGTGGTGCTGATGCTGGTTACTGTGGTGGTGATCAATCAGTTTGTGGCACCGCAGTTGAGTCAAAACGAAAGCCGATTAGTGCGCTATGAGGTGGATGGCCTGGCGGGACGTATTGTTGAACAGATGAACCGCGTGCAGGCGCAGCAACGTGCCATTACCGAAGCCGCAGGCGTGATGGATAGCGCGGCCATCGACAACTTGCTGCCTGCGCTGGTGAACCAGTATCAGGACAGCAACGTGTTTGGCGGCGGTATCTGGCCGCTGCCTAATCGCCGCGATCCGGCGAAGGAAAAAGACAGTTCGTTCTTCGCCCGTAACGCCAGCAACCAGTTACAGGTCAACACTTACTGGAACTCCGACGCAGCGGACAAATACTGGGAGCAGCCGTGGTACAAAGACGGTATGGCCGCGGCCAAAGGGCAATGTGCCTGGGCTAAAGCCTATCAGGATGCGGCCAGCCCGCAGCCGCGTACCAACTGTGCGATGGCGATTTATCGTGATGGCACGGTGTGGGGGGTATCAACCATCGACGTAACGCTCGGTTTCTTCAACCAACTGGCGAAACAGATGGGCGACGCCATTCACGGACGTGTGTTGATCGTTGAAGCGGATGGCAAAGTGGTGGGCAACGCCGCACTGCTGGAAGGTGCACCGAAGCTGGAAAATCTCGCGGATACGCAGCTGCCGATGGCGGGTGCGCTGAAAGGTTTGCTGAGCCAGGCGGGTAATCAACCAATGCAAACCACCTTCAAAGGTGAAGACGGCGAGCACACGCTGTTCCTGCAGGCGATTGCCGGTAGCCCGTGGTATCTTGCCAGCGATGTGCCATCCAGCCTGTTGGATGCACAGACTCACAGCATGCTGACCCGACTCGGCCTGGTGCAGATCCCGCTGGCGGTGATCCTGCTGCTGGTGCTGCTCGGCTTCGTGCGCGCCATGATGAAACGTCTTAGCCTGCTGAACCGCAATATCGAAGCGCTGTCGACTGGCGGCGCGGATTTAACTCAGCGTCTGCCTGCCAGCAACAGCCCGGAATTTAACGCGGTGGCGCAGAGCTTTAACCAGTTTATTGAGTATTTGCAGGGGCTGATGCGTCAGGTAGGCGACAGCGCACTGGCGATTACCTCTGCCTCGCGTGAAATTGCCAGCGGCAATGCCGATCTGTCTGCGCGTACTGAATCGCAGGCCAGTTCGATTGTCGAAACCGCCGCGTCAATGGAAGAGCTGACCGGCACGGTACGTCAGAACGCCGACAATGCTACCCACGCCAATCAGCTGGCGGACGGAGCCTCGCAGGTGGCGGCGCGCGGAACGGACGTGGTGCGTCAGGTGGTCACCACCATGGGTGCGATTAATCACTCATCCCGTAAGGTGGTGGATATCATCAGCGTGATTGACAGCATCGCCTTCCAGACCAATATCCTCGCACTTAACGCGGCGGTGGAAGCGGCCCGAGCGGGTGAGCAGGGGCGTGGATTTGCTGTGGTGGCGTCAGAAGTGCGTAATCTGGCGCAGCGCTCCGCTAACTCGGCGCGTGAGATCAAGAAGCTGATTGAGGAGTCGGTGGCCAATATCGATACCGGCAGCCAGCTGGTGGAACAAGCCGGTCAAACCATGGATGAGCTGATGCAGGGCGTGAGCAGCGTGACCACTTTGATGAGCGAAATCATGTCTGCTAGTCGTGAGCAGAGTATGGGCATTGAGCAGGTTAACCTGGCAATTACGCAGCTGGATGGCAGCACCCAGCAGAACGCCGCGCTGGTTGAGCAGGTTTCGGCTGCCGCGCGCGCCATGGAAGAGCAGAGCGTGCAGCTGGAGCTGGTGGTGCAGAGCTTCAAGTTGTAAGGCTGGGCGATAAACAACAGGTGATAACGCAGGATGGTGCCGCTCAGGGGCCGGCGGTCTTCGCGCCGCTGACGCGGTACCCTCACATCATTCGTCCGCCTTACGGACCGGCTGGGATGGAACATCCCTGTTCCAGCCCAGCCTTTCGACCGCATCCATGCGGTCTCTCCTGGCAGACTCACTCTGTTCGGCGCTGCGGATTGCCTGCCCCTGAGCGGCACCAGCCTGCTTTTTAGCTTTGGTGTGACTTTTAGAGAAGGCTATGTGTTTCAGGCTTGAAAGGATTGGTGACTCAAAGGGCTATTACCAGCGTTGAGGTTTTGATGTTGGGTTTGGATGTACAGGCACGATGCGCTGATGGCGTGCGTTTCTGCTTTGGGACATCTCATGGAAACGCGTTACGAATCTCTTCACGCGCGGCATGGCGAGTGGCATTCGCCACCGTGCCGCGATCCACCAGTTTGCCCTGCAACAACAGATTGTAAATCGACGACTGCGGACGATTGAGGCGGTTCTGGATCAGTTGGATCGCTTCATAACCCAGCTCGCGACAGGGCACCGCAAAGCCGGTGATGGGCATCTCTGGCGATCCTTCCAGCCGGCTGGCTAGATCCGTGGTCATCAGCGAAATGTCTTCGGGAATGCGCAAGCCGCGTGACAGCAGTGCATTCTGCACGCCGGTAATAATGCCTTTACCGCCGGGCAAAATCACATCAGGCCACTGATCGCGTGGGTGCGTATCCAGCCAGTGATTCAGTGCGATCTCGGTGTCCTGCGAGGAGTAGGCTTCGATGACAATCAAATCCTGCTGCGCATTAAACGGCATATGAAAATGGCGATAGGCGTCTTTAATCCCTTCCAGACGCAAAAACAGCGTCTCACGTCGCAGACAGGTGACGGTTAACACCCGCCGGTGGCCTTGCTCGAACAGATGCTGCATGGCGCTGAAGCCAATTGCCCGATGATCGGGTGACACTGCATCCAGTCGCATATCTTTATCGCGAGAATTAATCAGCACACAAGGCTTACCGAGTGACGCCGCCAGGCTGAAGATCGCTTGATCGTCGGTGCCGATGATGATGATGGCGCTGATGTTTTTTGCTCCGGCTTTCTCCAGAAACAGCTTCACATCGGCGCGCTGTTCCTCCAGTGGGCAATAGCTGATATGCACATCATGCGACGCGCAGGCCTCGGCGATTCCGCGCGTCACCTCATGGTAAAAATGATCGCCACGCGGCGTGAAAGTGCGCCCTGGGGCAAACACCACAATCTCATTGATCAGCAGGCGACCACTCACCATTTCCTGCAATACACCTAGCCTGCGTGCGCAGTCGACTATCGCCTCACGCGCTTTTTCGCTGGTGTAGGATTTGCCGCTCAACACGCGTGAAACCGTACTCACCGAGTAGCCGGTGATTGCTGAAATTTCATCCATTCTGAGCTTGCCAGCCATAGTGTGATCCCCATCCCAATCAATTTTTGCAAATTTTTGCAGACGCAGTGGACTGATATTAAGGCGCTTTTACATTTGGTTCACAAACTCATGCCTTGCTCTGCGAGCATTCTCACAAAAACAGATTGTCCGACCCGCAGCGCTTTTTTATGTTCCTCGCAGACACCTCAACAGCGGTCATGAGCGGAGAATCACGATGTTAAAAATTGCGATAGTGGGCATGGGCAATATTGCCAATTCACATATCCAGGCGTTTCTGCAGTTTCCCGAGCGCGGCAAAATTGTCGCAGTAGCGGACGTGTATCCCGAAAAAGCGCGGGAGAAATTGCAGCGCTACGGTCTGCACGATGTGCGGGTTTACCAGGATCACCGCGCAATGCTGGCCGAGGGAGCGGACATCGACGTGGTTGACGTCTGTACGCCGCCTTATGTGCATGCGGAAAATACCATTGCGGCCCTGCAGGCGGGCAAGCATGTGTTGTGTGAGAAACCCATGGCGGCCTCGCTGGAAGAGTGCGATGCCATGATCGCCGCGCAAAAAGCCAGTGGCAAAATTCTGTCAGTGGTGGCGCAGAACCGCTTCACCGACGCGTTCTGGCAGTTGAAAGCGGCGGTGGATTCGGGCCTGGCGGGCAAAATTTGCCACGCGCAGATCGATTCATTCTGGTGGCGTGGCCATTCGTACTACGACCTGTGGTGGCGCGGCACCTGGGAAAAAGAGGGCGGCGGCTGCACGCTTAACCATGCGGTACACCACATCGATGCGATGCAGTGGATGCTCGGTGCGCCCAATGAAGTGGTGGCGATGATCGGCAACGTGGCACATGACAATGCCGAAGTGGAAGATCTCAGCGCCGCGATATTCCGCTATCCCAACGGCACGCTGGCGCAGTTGACCGCTTCCGTTGTGCATCACGGTGAAGATCAGAAAATCGTGCTGCAGGGAGAAAAAGCGCGTCTCTCGGCACCGTGGAAAGCGGTCGCCATGCAGGCGGCAGAGAATGGCTTCCCGGAAAAAGAGAACAATCTGGCGCTGGAGCAGGAGCTGGATCGCCTGCATGCCAGCACCGCACCCCTTACCTGGACGCTGCACTCCGGACAGGTCGATGACTTCTTCTCGGCGATTGAGCAACAGCGTGTACCGTTGATTGACGGCGAGCAGGGCAAACGCTCGCTGGAACTGATTACCGCCATCTACAAATCGGCTATCACTAAAAGCACCGTCTCGTTACCGATCCCCAAAGATGATGCCTTTTATCGCACTGGCGGGCTGATCGCCCATGCGCCGCACTTCTACGAAAAACAGGCTTCGGTCGATAACTTCGCCGATGTCGATGACATCCCACTGGGCAAAAACTTTGCGTGAGGAAACAACCATGAACAAACAGGATGGCATGAACTACGCGCCGAAAGGCAAACCGCAACCGGTGGTGCAACCGGGGGAATTTGTCATTGCGGCGGCAGGGCTGGATCACGGCCACATTTACGGCATGTGCAATGGCCTGACCGAAGCCGGAGCCACGCTGAAGTGGGTATACGATCCCGATGCCGCCAAAGTCGATAAGTTTGTGCAGCAGTTCCCGCAGGTGCAGATCGCGGACTCGCTGGAGACCATTCTGGCCGATACGCAGGTACAACTGGTGGCAGGCGCGGCGATTCCGTCGGAACGCTGTGCGCTGGGGCTGAAAGTGATGGCAGCGGGCAAGGATTACTTCACGGATAAAGCCCCGCTCACCAGCCTGGAACAGCTGGAAGACGCCAAAGCGATGTGCGCTAAAACCGGGCGCAAATATGCGGTGTATTACAGCGAACGTCTGCACGTGGAGAGCGCGGTGTTTGCCGGGCAATTGGTGGAAAAAGGGGCTATCGGCCAGGTGGTACAAACCCTTGGCACGGGTCCACATCGTGAAGGCACCGGACGGCCCGACTGGTTCTATCAGCGTCGCTATTTCGGCGGCATTTTGTGCGACATCGGCAGCCATCAAATCGAGCAATTCCTCTACTACACCGGCAACAGCGACGCCACGGTGGTGGCGAGCCAGGTGCGGAATTTCCGCCATCCACAGCACCCGCAATTTGAGGACTTTGGCGATGCGATGCTGGCGGGCGAGAACGGCGCCACTGGCTACTTCCGCTGCGACTGGTTTACGCCGGATGGCTTATCCACCTGGGGTGATGGGCGCATGACGCTGCTCGGTACCGACGGTTATATCGAGATCCGCAAATACACCGATCTCACACGTGGCGAGCAGGATGTGGTGTATCTGGTGAACAAAGAAGGAGAGTTCCGCTATGCCGTTTCCGGCGAAGTCGGCTTCCCGTTCTTTGGACAGCTCATCAATGACTGTCTCCATCGCACCGAGCATGCGATGACGCAAACGCATGCTTTCAAAGCGGCGGAACTATGCGTGAAGGCACAGATGCTCGCCAACGCCGGATAAAGCATTCGTTTATTCAGTTGATTTCCAATTCTGTTGATAACAACGGCGGCAGGGCATAGCACCTTGCCGCTATTACATACCCTACCAGAACAGGAATCGGATCGATGGTTAAACCTACAGAACGTCGCGTCGGTTATGGCGTCGCAATCGGCTACGGCCTGACGGATCTCTTTGGCGGCGGTGCCTTTGCGGTGATTGGCACCTGGTTGCTGTTTTTCTATACCACCTACTGCGGATTATCGGTGTTTGAAGCGGGCTCGATATTTGCCATCGCCCGCGTCATCGATGCGATATTGAGCCCGATCATGGGCTACATCACTGACAACTTCGGCAATACCTGGCTGGGTCGCAAATTTGGCCGCCGACGTTTCTTCCTGCTGATCTCCTCTCCCTTAATGCTGCTGTATGGTGCACTGTGGGTGACGGATATGAGCTACTGGTATTATCTCGGCACTTATCTCACCATCGAACTGCTGTCGGCAATGGTGCTGGTGCCGTGGGAAACCTTGTCCTCGGAGATGACCAATCGCTTTAGCGAGCGCACGCGTCTTTCGGGCGTGCGCCTGATGTTCTCAGCGCTTGGCAGTTTCCTTGCCGTCTCAGTGCCGGGCATCATCATGACCTATACCGGCAAAGACAACGCCATTACCTATACGTTGACCGGCGTCATCTTCTCGGTGATTTACTGCGTGGCGGTGTTTATTACCTGGTTGACCACCTGGGAAGCCAAAGATATTCAGCCGGAAGAGGATGTGGCGCAACATTCGGCGCGCCAGGGGAGCCTGAAGGCCCACCTAAAGTATCTGTTTGTCGATTTGGCATCGTCATTCAAAATCAAAGCCTTTCGCCAGCATCTGCTGATTTATATCTGCTCCTTCACCGCGATGGATGCCTTTTTGGCGGTGTTCACCTATTTCGTGATTTACGGCCTGAAGCAGGATGCCTCACTGGCTTCACTGCTGCTAAGTAACATGATGTTTATGTCGATTCCCGGCACTTTCATTTTCATGATGCTGCTTGGCCGCTTTAATATGACGCCCTCCAACGCGCTGCGGATGTCCTACCTGAGTATCGTCGCTATCTTTCTGTTCCTGTTTGCCGTGTATCTGTGGCAATGGCAGGTGCCCACGCTGCTGTTCAGTGCAGTCTTTCTGTTTTTGGGCATCGTGCGTGCCGGGCTGTTTTACATCCCGTGGAACATCTACAGCTTCATTCCCGATATTGATGAGATGGTCACCTGTAAACGGCGTGAAGGGATTTTTGCCGGGGTGATGGTGTTGACGCGCAAAAGCTCGGTGGCCATCGCTATTTTCATGATTGGCATCGTGCTGCAGGAGAGTGGTTTTGTGAAAGGCAACGGCGCGCAACCGGAGAGCGCCATCCATGCGATTGTCGGGTTGATGGTGTTTGTCACCACGGCACTGCTGGCGGCGAGCTTCTGGCTGACCTTTAAATTCAAACTGACGCAGCGTAGCCATAAGTTGCTAATCAAAGAGGTGGCGCGCCGCAAACTGGGTGGCACGGCAAGAGGTTGCGATGCTGAAACGCGTGTGGTGATTAAAGATCTCACTGGCTATGAATATGATGAAGTGTGGGGCGCAAGCCGGCATACAACTGCCCGCGATACGACAATCGAATCCGAGCTAAAACTGAAGGGGCGGCTTTAAGCGCGAATGCCTGTCAGGTAATCACTCAGTCAAATCAGGCTGCCCTTTAAGAGAGGGCAGCCTTATCTGTGCGCATAGGCGGAATTGAGCGTTTCAGGGCGTGGCGACGACAGACTCAAGGCGGCCCGGGACTGTGCACGCCTCCGCATCCTGGCTGATAACGATGAAGACTTTATAGCGCCCATGGTTGGCCGATTTGAATTCTACATCCTGAGTCGTTACCGCTTTGTCTGATGACTGCTAAGCTTAAATTTCTCTACTTAAGCGCACGGAATGTGCGCGATTTCCTCAGTTTCAGTCTTTGAGGTTGTGTACAATAGCTGAGAATTATCTGAAGGAGTTGTCATGCCCGCCATTGAAGTTATTCTCGTCGACCACCTCGATCGTCCCACCGGCAAGATGGAAAAGCTGGAAGTACATGAGAAAGGATTGCTGCATCGTGCGGTGACGGTCTACGTGTTCAATTCGCGCCATGAACTGCTGCTGCAACGTCGTGCAAACGGTAAATATCATTGTGGCGGCTTGTGGAGCAACACCTGCTGCGGCCACCCTTATCCGCAGGAATCGACCCGGGATGCCGCTGAACGTCGCTTGCGTGAAGAGATGGGGATGCAAGTAGCGCTGACGCCAGTGTTCGAACTGAGCTACAACCTGCCATTAAGCAACGGTCTGACCGAGCACGAGTATGGCCATGTATTCTTCGCCACCAGTGATATTGAACCCAACCTGAATCCGGAAGAAGCGGATGCCTGGTGTTATCGCTCGATTGAGCAGATTCAGCAGGAGATGCTGGATCAACCCGAACAATTTACGCCCTGGTTCCTGCACACCTTCCCGCGCATTCCCCATACCTTTGGCGATTTCCGCCTGACCGCATAAAAAACGCCCCTTAACGGGGTAATGCCGATCAGTTAAGGATCAGTTGAACGATCCAGTGGCTGTGTAAGAATCCGGAAACGCTTCGTTTCCGGATTTTTTTTTATGCAGCTCAGTCAGGCCCTTGATATCGTCTCTCGTTACGATTCTCTTCGTAATCCTCTGAATACGCTCGCGGATGTTCTTGACCCTGCGCTCATCAGCCGCTGCCTTGAGGAAGCTGGC
>NZ_SZZZ01000039.1:0-12943 GCF_009830025.1 Pantoea sp. Taur | reverse complement strand
CGAAACACCCGAAGTCAGAACGGTTTTCTGATTTTGGTACAGAATCGGTGGAGCGGTAGTTCAGTTGGTTAGAATACCTGCCTGTCACGCAGGGGGTCGCGGGTTCGAGCCCCGTCCGTTCCGCCACCCTTTTAGGGGCGTAGTTCAATTGGTAGAGCACCGGTCTCCAAAACCGGGTGTTGGGGGTTCGAGTCCCTCCGCCCCTGCCAGAAAACAATCCTTTGCTTCGGCAAAGGATTTTTTTTGTCCAAAATTTGGCATTTACCTCATAACTTCGTCAGTGAAAAGGGTTTGAGTTTCACTGCGCGACACTCAAACCCCTCTCAATTTCTGCTTTATTGCGTCAATACTGGAAATTTAAGCAGCTGACGAATATGTGCTTGTTGATCGCTATTCTGCAGCCACACCGCATAGAGTGGACGAACGGCAACGGGTGTATCTGGAATAACCATCAAATCACTATAAATGCTGTGCCATGAATCCGGTAAAAACGCGCAGGCGCCGGTAGTGTGGAGTAATTCACGTGTCACATGCGCTGAAGTTGTGGTCAATACTGGCACATCATCACTGGATAAATAACTTTCATGTTGATGAAAATCCGCACCCCATTCCAGTTTAATGTAATCATATTTTTCACGTTTCTCAGTCTTACGTGCGCGGAAGAGCGCGAGTGAAATATGACCAATCTGTTGGCTGGTTAATTCATCCATTTTGGGCGCTTCGGTGGTGATTAAAAGGTCCAACTGACGCTCATGTAATTGCTTTACCAGCAAATGCCGTTGTGCGATACGTGCTTCAAGGTGAAGGCTTTCACGGTTCTCATAAAGCGTTTTTAACCAAGGGGTTAGATAAGCTTCCCACAACGACGCGCTGGCACCTATCGATAGCTCATGATGCTGTTGTGTATGTGAAACTTCCTTTTTAGCCATCAGCCAGGTACTCATCAGGCTCTCTGCATAGGGTAATAAACGCTCACCCGCAGAAGTCAGCCGAATATTATTTCGATGACGGGTGAAAAGGTTGACTCCCAACTGATTTTCCAGCTGACGAATGCGAAAACTAACGGCAGATTGCGTGAGGTAAAGCGCTTCAGCAGCACGCCCGAAATGGCGTGTTCTGCTCACTTCGAGGAAAGTTTTCAGTAATTCCGTATCCACAGCATTCTCCCAAAAAATGTTTGTCGTACTGATTTAAATGTTTTGTTTTACACTCTGTCAAGCCTATCTAATACTCCGCGCCATAAATAGCACGGCCATAAGAGAGTCGGGAGCGTGTAAAATGGCGGATAGCTTCGCAACAACAAATCGTTTCTTTGATAACAAACATTACCCTCGTGGTTTTTCGCGTCATGGTGATTTCACCATTAAAGAAGCTCAGCTTCTGGAACGCCACGGTTACGCCTTCAATGAACTGGACCTCGCCAAGCGTGAGCCAGCGACTGAAGAAGAGCGTTCGTTTTTAGAAGTATGTCGTGGTCTGCGTGAGCCGCAAACGGAAGCTGAACGTGTCTGGTCGAAATATACCGCACGTATTAAGCGTCCTAAGCGTTTCCACACATTGTCTGGCGGTAAGCCGCAGATGGACACTGTGGAAGACTTTAGCGATAGCGATGATTAAAAAATAGCGGGGCTTCTAAAGCCCCGTTTTTTATTCCAGACTGTTGTGCAGAAAGATTAGCAACCGGTCAATGCTGCGATAACCCACCGCCTCCTGCAAATGCTGTCGTGAAATCGTCTCCTCCCCTGCCAAATCGGCAATCGTCCTGGCGACTTTCAAAATGCGTTGCCACGCGCGCACAGAAAGACCCAGCGAATTCAATACAGCTTCCAGCCATATAGCATCGTCCTGTCTCAGTACACAGCACTGGGCAATCTCCGGATTAGATAAATGCGCGTTTATTTTGCCTGCTCGCTCAGTTTGCCTCTGACGAGCAGCAAGGACGCGTTTAAGTACCGTCTCGCTGCTCTCACTGACCTCCTGTTTTTGACTTAAGGTTCCACTGGGTAGCAACGGGATTTCCAGAGACAGATCAAAGCGATCAAGAAACGGACCTGAGAGCCGGCTCAAATAGCGCAGCACCTGTTGCGGCGTGCATCGATTATGACTGCCTTGATAATGCCCGGTAGGGCTGGGGTTCATGGCGCCAATTAACTGAAAGCGCGCTGGATAAGTGACTTTGGCGCGTGTACGGGAAATCGCAATCTCGCCGGATTCAATGGGCTCGCGTAATGCATCCAGTACCTTGCGGTCAAACTCCGGGAGTTCATCCAGAAACAGGACGCCATTGTGCGCCAGAGAGATCTCACCAGGCCGGGGGATTGCTCCCCCTCCCACTAACGCATACAGCGAAGCGCTGTGATGAGGTGCTCTGAATGGCCTTCTGCGCCAGTGATGATGGAGGTTTCGGCTGCTGACCAGGCTATTAATCGCTGCGCACTCCAGCGCTTCCTGGTCGTCTAAGGGCGGCATAATGCCGGGCAGGCGGGTCGCCAGCATGGTTTTCCCTGTGCCGGGCGGTCCAAGCAGTAATAGGTTATGCCCGCCAGCGGCAGTGATCTCCAGGGCGCGACGTCCTTGTTCCTGACCGATGATTTCGCTGAGGTCCTGGCTTTCCTGTTGCAGCGCCTCAGGTTGAGAATACGCAACGGTGAGTGTCGACTGGTTATGCAGGAAAGCGCAGATCTCGAGCAGATGTTTACCGACGAGCGTTTCCCCTTGTTTGATCAATCCGACATCCTGTTGATTCTCTTCAGCTAACACCATCTGCCTGCCGGCTTGCAAAGCGGCCATCGCAGCTGGAATAGAGGCCTGAACGCCACAGAGCGCGCCGTTGAGTGCTAACTCCCCCAGGAACTCATAGTGCGCCAGTTTCGCGTCAGGAAGCTGCTCTGAGGCCGCGAGAATCGCAATGGCGATGGGAAGGTCGTAGCGCCCACCTTCTTTTGGCAGATCGGCAGGAGCCAAATTGATGGTGACGCGTTTAGCAGGGAAGGTGAATCCGCTATTGATAATGGCACTGCGTACCCGTTCCCGCGCTTCCTTTACCGTGGTTTCAGGCAAGCCAACCAGCGTTAAAGCGGGCAACCCCTTGCTGATATGCACCTCAACCGTTACCAATGGCGCCTGTACGCCGAGCGCCGCGCGAGTGAGAACCTTTGATAAAGACATAACCACTCCTTGTTGTCTTCATCATGCGAGGAGTAAATTCAGATTGCGAATGCGATTAAAAAACATCAGCGCCGGATTCCAGTGAATCGGCGGTTTTTACAATGTTTTCGCCGCAGTTGAGGTCGATATCGCAGAATTAACAGAGAGGTTTCGCAGTGTGCGTAATGAAAATTTTTCACAACTTAAAATAACCTTTAACTTACAAGGCGATAACCCACACCCATTGCTTACGTCATAAAAAAACATTATGAAAATAATTGTCAACGCGTAGATAACTATGGTAACTCTGTAGGTATTACTTCGAACAATCGAAAAAACAGACAACACATGAAAGCCCTTCTACAAGTGATTAGCCTAGTCGTGATTAGCGTGGTGGTGATTATTATCCCACCGTGCGGGGCATCGCTTGGAGAAAGAAAGGCTTAAAAATCAAGCCCGGAATTCCAAAAACCCCCGCACCGAAAGGTCCGGGGGTTTTTTTTCGACCTGGCTAAATATCAGCGAATCAGCGAGGAACAGATTATGAGCAGTAGCATAAAATTCTGTTGTTCCACCAGGAATACAGGAGAATAACGATGACAGGTGCACAGTGGGTAGTTCAGGCTTTACGCGCGCAGAGTGTCGACACAGTGTTTGGCTATCCTGGCGGCGCAATCATGCCAGTGTACGATGCGCTCTACGATGGCGGCGTGGAACACCTACTGTGTCGTCATGAGCAAGGTGCAGTGATGGCGGCAATTGGTTATGCCCGTGCCACCGGTAAAACTGGCGTGTGTATCGCCACTTCCGGTCCCGGCGCCACTAACCTGATCACCGGTTTAGCAGATGCGTTTATGGATTCCATCCCAGTTGTCGCGATCACCGGTCAGGTTTCATCTGCGTTCATCGGCACCGATGCCTTCCAGGAAATCGACGTTCTCGGCCTGTCATTAGCCTGCACCAAGCACAGTTTCCTGGTTGAATCCCTCGAAGATTTGCCTTCCGCGATGGCCGAAGCCTTTGCCATCGCCCAGTCTGGCCGTCCCGGTCCGGTTCTGGTGGATATCCCGAAAGACATCCAAATTGCTAGTGCCGATTTAACCCCACACCTGTTGCCGGTTGAAGAGGCGATCAGTCATTCGCCAGAGCATATCGCGGAAGCCCGCGCATTAATGGCGCAGTCGCATAAGCCAATGCTGTATATCGGCGGCGGTGTTGGCATGGCACAAGCGGTGCCTGCATTACGTGCCATGGCTGAAGCAACCGGCATCCCAACGGTGTCCACGTTGAAAGGCCTGGGAAGCGCAGACGCCAGCAGCGATCTCTATCTTGGCATGTTGGGTATGCACGGCACCAAAGCTGCCAACCTTGCCGTGCAATCGTGCGATTTACTGATCGCCGTTGGCGCGCGTTTCGACGACCGCGTCACCGGTAAGTTAGACACCTTCGCCCCGCATGCGAATGTCATTCATATCGATATCGATCCGGCCGAGTTGAACAAATTGCGTCGTGCGCACGTTTCGTTGCAAGGTGATTTGAACCAGGTGCTGCCCGCGTTGAGTATGCCGATGCAGATTGAGGGCTGGCGCACCGAAGTAAAAGCGATGAAAGCCGAGTTTGACTGGCGTTACGATCATCCAGGCGAGGCCATTTACGCGCCGCTGCTGCTGAAACAGCTCTCCGATCGTAAAGCAGACAGCGCCGTGGTGACCACCGATGTGGGGCAGCACCAGATGTGGGCTGCGCAGCACATGAGCTTCACTCAGCCAGAGAACTTCATCACCTCCAGCGGCCTGGGTACCATGGGCTTCGGACTGCCAGCCGCCATCGGCGCGCAGGTTGCCCGCCCGCAAGACACCGTGATCTGCGTGTCAGGCGATGGCTCAATCATGATGAACATTCAGGAGTTGGGCACCATCAAGCGCGGTAAGCTGCCGGTGAAAATCCTGCTGCTGGATAACCAACGTTTAGGCATGGTGCGCCAGTGGCAGCAGCTGTTCTTTGATGGCCGCTACAGTGAAACCATCCTCACCGATAACCCCGATTTCCTCACGCTGGCCAGCGCCTTTGATATCCCAGGCCAGCACATTAGCCGTAAAGATCAGGTCGACGCCGCGATAGATGCTCTGCTGAACAGTGAAGGTCCTTACTTCCTGCATGTTTCGATTGATGAGCATGAAAACGTCTGGCCATTGGTACCGCCGGGTGCCAGCAACGCAAACATGATGGAGAAAACCGCATGAATCAGCATCAATTGTCTATCGAAGCCCGCTTCCGCCCTGAAATATTGGAGCGCATTTTGCGTGTTGTCCGCCACCGTGGCTTCCAAGTGTGCTCGATGAACATGGCATCTGCGATCAACGCTGAGAACATTAATATCGAGATGACCGTTGCCAGCCAGCGTTCGGTCGATTTACTGTCTTCGCAGTTAAGCAAACTTATGGATGTCGCTTGTGTCGAGATCCAGCAACAGACATCACAACAAATCCGCGCTTAGTCGCCAAAGGAAATAACAATGAGTACGAAGAAAGCAGACTTTATTTGGTTCAACGGGGAGATGGTTAAGTGGGAAGATGCCAAGGTCAGCGTCATGTCTCACGCACTGCACTACGGTACTTCAGTGTTTGAAGGCGTACGTTGCTACGACTCACACAAAGGCCCAGTGGTGTTCCGTCACCGTGAACACATGCAGCGTCTGCACGACTCCGCCAAAATCTATCGTTTTCCTATCGCCGCCTCTGTTGATGAGCTGATGGAAGCGTGCCGCGAAGTGATTCGCGTGAACAAACTGAAAAGCGCTTACATTCGTCCATTGGCGTTTGTTGGCGACGTAGGCCTGGGTGTGAACCCACCAGATGGCTACACCACCGACGTGATCATCGCTGCTTTCCCATGGGGTGCTTACCTGGGTGCTGAAGCACTGGAAAACGGTATCGATGCGATGGTGTCTTCATGGAACCGTGTTGCACCGAATACCCTGCCAACCGCGGCTAAAGCCGGTGGTAACTACCTCTCCTCACTGTTGGTCGGCAGCGAAGCGCGTCGCCACGGTTATCAGGAAGGTATCGCTCTCGACACCAACGGCTATATTTCAGAAGGTGCTGGCGAAAACTTGTTCGAAGTGAAAGATGGCATTCTGTTCACGCCGCCGTTCACTTCTTCAGCCCTGCCAGGTATCACCCGTGACGCCATCATCAAGCTGGCGATCGACCTGGGTATCGAAGTGCGTGAGCAAACGCTGTCGCGTGAATCTCTGTATCTGGCTGATGAAGTGTTCATGTCGGGTACTGCGGCAGAAATCACCCCGGTACGTAGCGTTGACGGCATTCAGGTCGGTGCGGGCAAACGCGGTCCAGTGACCACCAAAATTCAGAGCGCATTCTTCGGCCTGTTCACTGGCGAAACCGAAGACAAGTACGGCTGGTTGGATCAAGTTAATCCATAACAAGACAGTTACGCGGGTGCAGCTGCGCCCGCGTCATATTTCAGACTGGAGTAAATAGAGCATGCCTAAGTACCGTTCTGCCACCACCACCCATGGTCGTAACATGGCGGGTGCACGCGCCCTGTGGCGCGCCACAGGAATGACCGACGCCGATTTCGGTAAACCGATTATCGCCGTGGTTAACTCATTCACCCAATTCGTGCCGGGCCACGTGCACTTGCGCGATATGGGCAAGCTGGTGGCTGAGCAAATCGAAGCCGCCGGTGGTGTCGCCAAAGAGTTCAACACCATCGCGGTGGATGACGGTATCGCCATGGGTCATGGCGGCATGCTGTATTCACTGCCTTCGCGCGAGCTGATCGCCGATTCCGTGGAGTACATGGTGAACGCGCACTGCGCCGATGCCATGGTGTGTATCTCTAACTGCGACAAAATCACCCCCGGCATGCTGATGGCGTCACTGCGCCTCAACATCCCGGTGATCTTTGTGTCCGGCGGCCCAATGGAAGCCGGTAAAACTAAACTGTCCGATAAAATCATCAAGCTGGATCTGGTTGATGCGATGATTCAGGGTGCTAACCCGAATGTCAGCGATGAAGACAGCGATAAAATCGAACGCTCTGCCTGCCCAACCTGTGGTTCTTGTTCAGGGATGTTCACCGCGAACTCGATGAACTGTCTGGCCGAAGCGCTGGGTCTGGCACAGCCAGGCAACGGTTCACTGTTGGCGACCCACGCCGACCGTAAAGAGCTGTTCCTCAACGCCGGTAAGCGCATCGTTAGCCTGACCAAAAAGTATTACGAGCAGGATGATGAGCGCGTACTGCCACGCAACATCGCCACCAAAGCGGCATTTGAGAATGCGATGACGCTGGATATCGCCATGGGCGGTTCCACCAACACCGTTCTGCACCTGCTGGCAGCGGCGCAGGAAGGCGAAATCGAATTCAACATGTCAGATATCGACCGCCTGTCGCGCAAAGTACCGCACCTGTGCAAAGTGGCACCGAGTACGCCGAAATATCACATGGAAGATGTGCACCGTGCTGGTGGCGTTGTCGCGATTCTGGGCGAGCTGGATCGTGCCGGGCTGATCGATACCAGTGCGCGCAACGTTCTGCAGCAGAGCATGCGTGAGACCCTGGATCAGTACGACATCATGCTGACCCAAGACGAAGCGGTGAAGAAAATGTTCCGCGCGGGCCCAGCCGGCATCCGTACCACCCAGGCCTTCTCACAAGACTGCCGTTGGGACACACTCGATGATGACCGTAAAGAGGGTTGTATCCGTACTCGTGAGCACGCCTTCTCTCAGGATGGCGGTCTGGCCGTGCTGTACGGCAACATCTCAGAAGATGGTTGTATCGTCAAAACCGCCAGCGTTGATGCTGAGCTGCTGACCTTCAAAGGTCCAGCCAAAGTTTATGAAAGCCAGGATGACGCGGTAGATGCGATCCTCGGCGGCAAAGTTGTGGCGGGCGATTGCGTGGTGATCCGTTACGAAGGGCCAAAAGGCGGTCCGGGCATGCAGGAAATGCTCTATCCAACCACCTATCTGAAATCCATGGGCTTGGGTAAAGCTTGTGCGTTGATCACCGATGGTCGTTTCTCCGGTGGTTCTTCCGGTCTCTCTGTCGGTCACATCTCACCTGAAGCGGCGAGTGGCGGTACCATTGCGCTGATCCAGGATGGCGACATGATTGAGCTGGATATCCCGAACCGTCGTATCCATCTGGATCTGCCAGACAACGAAATCCATGCGCGCCGTGAGAAAGAGCTGGCACGTGGCGAAGCGGCTTACACCCCGCACAATCGTGAACGTGCGGTTTCGTTCGCGCTGCGTGCTTATGCATCACTCGCGACCAGCGCTGACAAGGGCGCGGTACGCGATAAGTCCAAGCTGGGAGGCTAACAACTGATGGCTGAGTCTCAACCGCTACCCGCGTCGCCTAACGGCGCGGAGTATTTGCGCGCGGTGCTGCGTGCGCCTGTGTACGAAATTGCCCAGGTCACGCCGCTGCAAAAAATGGAAAAAATTTCATCGCGCCTTGGCAACACCATTCTGGTGAAGCGTGAGGATCGTCAGCCGGTGCACAGCTTCAAGCTGCGCGGGGCGTACGCGATGATTGCCGGGCTGACCGAAGAACAAAAAGCACGCGGCGTAATTACGGCTTCGGCCGGTAATCACGCGCAGGGCGTGGCGCTTTCGGCCAGTACGCTTGGCATCAAATCACTGATTGTGATGCCGTTGGCCACGGCAGACATCAAGGTTGATGCAGTGCGCGCATTTGGCGGTGAGGCTTATCTGTTTGGTGCTAACTTCGACGAGGCAAAAGCCAAAGCGATTGAGTTGGCCGAGCAGCAGGGTTACACCTTTGTGCACCCGTTTGACCACCCGGCAGTGATTGCCGGGCAGGGCACGCTGGCGATGGAACTGTTGCAGCAGGATGCGCATATCGATCGCGTCTTCGTGCCGGTCGGTGGTGGCGGTCTGGCGGCGGGCGTGGCGGTGCTGATCAAACAGCTGATGCCACAAATCAAAGTGATCGCGGTTGAGTCGGAAGATTCGGCCTGCCTGAAAGCGGCACTGGATGCTGGCGAGCCGGTTGATCTGGCGCGCGTCGGTTTGTTTGCTGAAGGTGTGGCGGTGAAGCGCATTGGCAGCGAAACCTTCCGCCTGTGCAAAGAGTATCTCGATGACATCATCACCGTGGATAGCGATGCCATCTGCGCGGCGGTGAAAGATCTGTTCGAAGATGTGCGTGCGGTGGCGGAACCTTCGGGTGCGCTGGCGCTGGCGGGCATGAAGAAGTACATCCAGCAGCACGACATCAAAGGCGAGCGCCTCGCGCACGTCTTGTCGGGCGCCAACGTCAACTTCCACGGCCTGCGCTATGTGTCGGAACGGTGTGAAATTGGCGAACAGCGCGAAGCGTTGCTGGCGGTCACCATCCCGGAACAGCAGGGCAGTTTCCTGCGTTTCTGTCAGACGCTGGGTGGCCGTTCGATCACCGAGTTCAACTATCGCTATGCGGATGCCGATAACGCCTGCATCTTCGTCGGGGTGCGCTTAACGCGCGGTCTGGAAGAGCGCAGTGAGATCATCAGCCAGCTCAGCGAAGGTGGCTACCAGGTGGTGGATCTGTCAGATGATGAGATGGCGAAGCTGCACGTGCGCTACATGGTCGGCGGTCGTCCATCGAAACCGCTGCGCGAGCGCCTGTTTAGCTTTGAGTTCCCGGAAGCTCCGGGCGCGCTGCTGAAGTTCCTGCAGACGCTCGGCGCACACTGGAATATCTCGTTGTTCCACTATCGCAGCCACGGTACCGATTTTGGTCGCGTGCTAGTGGCCTTCGAAGCCAACGATCAAGAGCCGGATTTCGAAACCCATCTCACGGCGTTGGGCTACGAATGGCACGATGAAGCGAACAACCCGGCATTCCGTTTCTTTCTCGCCGGGCAGTAACTACAGCAGGTTCCAGAAAGCACTGATAAGCGGCTCCCCGAGCCGCTTTTTTTGTACGCACACGCCCAGTTCCAGCGGCGCGACCGACTCCACATTCTCCAGCGTCAGTACGCGATTGCGTACCGGCTCCGGGCTGTTCTCCAGCACCACATCCGGCAGCAGCGCGATGCCACATCCCAGCGCTACCATCGATACAATCGCCTCATGGCCAGAAACCGTGGCGTAAATTTGTGGATTGGGAATGCGATGGCGACGGAACCACAAATCAATACCGCGCCGTGCAGGCCCTTGTTCTGGAACGATAAAGGGGATCTGTGACCAGTCGGGATTGTCCTGCGTTGCCTGGCCTCGCACCGGACAAGGCAGCGCCGGGGCGATCAGCACCAGCGGAATAATGCCTAATGGCGTAAAATCTATGCTGGCTGGCAGCGATTCAGGACGACCGGCAATCGCTAAATCCGCTTCGCCCGACTGCACCATCTCAATCGCATCGGCGGCGTCACCGGTGGTGAGTTTGATTTCCACCTGTGGATGTTCTGCACGGAAGCGATCGAGAATTGGAGGCAGATGGCTGTAAGCGGCGGTCACCGAGCAGAACAGGCGCAGCTCGCCGCTCAGTGAAGGGCCGTTCAGATCCATCACGTGGCGCAGCTGTTGATATTGCAACAAGGTTTGCTGAGCAAATTGCTTGAGGCGCTCGCCGGCTTCAGTGAGCGTCACGGTGCGGTTATCACGCAGGAACAGCGCGTGACCGACATCTTCCTCAAGGCGCTGAATCTGGCGAGAGAGCGTGGAAGGGCTGACGTGCATAGCACGCGCGGTGCGACCAAAATGACAGCTTTCGGCCAGATGAAGAAAGAGCTTCAGGTCTCGTAAATCCATGCGCGTTTCACCTCAACGTGTTGTTGCAAATTCTGCAATGTGACCTTGCTAATATATCAATTTAAGCAATAGATTTCCTGTCATATGATGGGGTCATTCGCGGCACTGAATACGGTGTCGTTACCGAACAAAAGCAAACACAACATCTAACCGGAGTACCCATGGCTAACTACTTCAACACATTGAATCTGCGCAACCAGTTAGCGCAGTTAGGCAAATGTCGTTTCATGTCACGCGATGAATTCGCGGATGGCGCTAGCTTCCTGAAAGGCAAGAAAGTCGTTATCGTTGGCTGTGGCGCTCAGGGTCTGAACCAGGGCCTGAACATGCGTGACTCCGGTCTGGATATCGCTTATGCACTGCGTGCTGAAGCGATTGCTGAGAAGCGTGCTTCTTTCCGCAAAGCGACCGATAACGGTTTCAAAGTGGGTACTTACGAAGAGCTGATCCCACAGGCGGATCTGGTGGTTAACCTGACGCCAGACAAGCAGCACTCAGCGGTAGTTAAAGCGGTACAGCCTCTGATGAAAGATGGCGCAGCGCTGGGCTACTCACACGGTTTCAACATCGTTGAATCGGGTGAAACTATCCGTAAAGATATCACCGTGGTGATGGTAGCACCGAAGTGCCCAGGTACCGAAGTGCGTGAAGAGTACAAGCGTGGTTTTGGTGTGCCAACCCTGATCGCGGTTCACCCAGAAAACGATCCAAAAGGCGAAGGCCTGGCGATTGCTAAAGCCTGGGCTGCTGCCACCGGCGGCGACCGTGCTGGTGTCCTGGAATCTTCCTTCGTTGCAGAAGTAAAATCTGACCTGATGGGCGAGCAGACTATCCTGTGCGGTATGCTGCAGGCCGGTTCACTGCTGTGCTTCGATAAGCTGGTGGCTGAAGGTCACGATGCGGCTTATACCGAAAAACTGATTCAGTTCGGCTGGGAAACTATCACCGAGTCACTGAAATTCGGTGGCATCACCCTGATGATGGATCGCCTGTCTAACCCGGCGAAAATCCGTGCTTACGCACTGTCTGAGCAGCTGAAAACCATCATGGCTCCGCTGTTCCAGAAGCACATGGATGACATCATCTCTGGCGAATTCTCTTCCGGCATGATGGCTGACTGGGCGAACGACGACAAAAACCTGCTGACCTGGCGTGAAGAGACCGGTGCAACTGCATTCGAGAACGCACCACAGTTCGAAGGTAAAATCGACGAGCAAGAGTACTACGACAAAGGCGTTGTGATGGTTGCCATGGTGAAAGCGGGCGTTGAGCTGGCCTTCGAAACCATGATCGATGCAGGCATCATTGAAGAGTCTGCTTACTACGAATCACTGCACGAGCTGCCGCTGATCGCGAACACCATTGCACGTAAGCGTCTGTATGAAATGAACGTGGTTATCTCTGATACCGCAGAATACGGTAACTACCTGTTCTCCTTCGCGGCAGTTCCACTGCTGAAAGAGTTCATGACCACCCTGCAGCCGGGCGATCTGGGCAAAGCGATTGAAGGCACTCAGGTTGATAACGCGCAGTTGCGTGACGTCAACGAAGCCGTACGTCAGCACCCAATCGAAGCGGTTGGCCGTAAACTGCGTGGCTACATGACCGATATGAAACGCATCGCGGTTGCTGGCTAATCCCCGCACGACACCGTTTTCAGCACAAGAAGAACCCCGGCTTGCCGGGGTTTTTTTATGCCTGATCAGATAGGTTTCTCACAGCCAACCACGACAAAACTCTATCAAGCAGTAACGCCATGGCGATCACGCAGTCCGGGGCCGCTTAGGGTCTGGCGTCCTCGCGCCGCTAACGCGGTGCCCTCATGTCATCCGCCCGTATCTCAATTCCGACCCAATAAAAAACCCGGCCTGAGCCGTAATGCCAGTCAGTTAAGCCTGACTGGCATTTTTTCTTCTGGCTGTCGGATATTTATAGGGTCTCTCTTTCACCACCCTTGGGAACGAGCGCTCCCGTCGTCCCGGTAGTCTGACCATCTCTGCTAT
>NZ_SZZZ01000038.1:0-14929 GCF_009830025.1 Pantoea sp. Taur | reverse complement strand
GTGATGAACGATATCGAGAGCCTGACTGAGAAGCATAAAAAAATCCGTAATCCCTGAGAGATTACGGATTTTTGCAGAACTGCCGGATCGTTCAATCGATCATTTTTGTCTTAACTGATCGGCATTACGGCTATCAGGCCGGGATTTTTGTATTAGTGGTGGTGGTGATCATGCCTGTCATCATGACGATGGTCATGGCGCCAATGCTCACGGCGTTCCCGTTCATGCCAGCGGCGTTCACGCTCACGTTCGTAAGCCTGATGACGACGCCACTCTTCATGACGCCACCAGCGATGATCGTTATAACGATAACGGTCATTCCACCAGCGCGGCTCACGCCAGCGTCCGCCATCCCAATAGTAACCACGACGATCGCGATCGCCGAGATGCAGCGTGACACCCGGAGCCAATGTAAGGGTGGCGCTGTTGGCTTCTGCTGTGTGCATCGCCAGGGGTGAAAGTGTTGCCAGCAAGGCGGCAAACAAAATTGCACGTTTCATAACTTCTCCTTTTCAGTGGCTTATCACTGCCACCGTTGCGCTAGTGTGCCACATCGGTCCAGTGTTGCCTTGAGAGTGAGTCTGAAAACGTTGCGGGAAATCTGAATTGAGAATTTTCTGCTGCGGAAAATACCCGGCCTGAGCCGGGTAGGTAAGCGTTTACACTAATATGTTATGAATCGCTTCGATCTCTTCAGTTGTCAGCTCGGGCTGGCTTAGCATCTCAACGGCATCATCAATTTGCGCAGTTTTACTTGCACCAATCAGCACCGAAGTCACGCGTGCATCACGCAGCACCCAGCTCAGCGCCATTTGCGCCAGCTTCTGCCCACGCTGCTGGGCGATAGCCTGCAGCTTACGCACTTTTTCCATCTTCTCTTGCGTCAACTGGCTCTCATTAAGGAATTTACTGCCGCTGGCGGCACGGGAATCCTCAGGGATGCCTTGCAGATAGCGATCGGTCAGCACACCACCCGCTAGCGGAGAGAAGGCGATGCAGCCGACGCCATTATCACCCAGCACATCCAATAGACCTTGCTCTTCCGGTGCACGTTCGAACATGGAATATTTCGGTTGATGAATCAGGCAAGGCGTGCCCAGATCGCGCAGAATGGCAATCGCTTCGGCCGCTTTATCTGCCGGGTAATTGGAAATGGCGGCATACAGCGCTTTACCCTGACGCACCACCTGATCCAGCGCACGCATGGTCTCTTCCAGCGGTGTCTCCGGGTCAGGGCGATGGTGGTAGAAGATATCGACATACTCCAGCCCCATGCGCTTCAGGCTCTGATCCAGACTGGAAATCAAATACTTGCGTGAGCCCCAGTCGCCGTAAGGGCCGTCCCACATGGTGTAACCGGCTTTGGTGGAGATCACCAGCTCATCGCGCAGTCCGGCAAAATCCTCACGCAAAATGCGACCAAAATTGGATTCGGCGGATCCCGGCGGGGGGCCGTAGTTGTTGGCGAGGTCGAAGTGCGTGATGCCACGGTCAAAAGCGTGGCGCAGGAGTTCACGGCTGTTATCGACACGGGTGCTGTCGCCAAAGTTGTGCCATAAACCCAGCGAAATGGCCGGTAATTTCAGGCCATTACGGCCACTGCGACGATATTGCATCTGTTGATAGCGGTCGGGATGAGGAAATACAGACATGCAGCGTTCCTGTCTCAAAAAGGGAGAAAGTGACATCAGCATAGCAGTGTATGCGTTTACACTAAGCCGAAACGCGCCGAAGATCGCAACTTACAGAATTTTCTGTCGTCGTAACGATTGCTTGCCACAAATCACCATGCGCTGATGGTGAAAATCTCGCCAATTCAGCCACATCGCTGATACTTCGATCATCCCCTTAAGAAGGAGCTGTCGATGAAAACCCTCAACGTTGGCGACTATTTACTGCACCGTTTACAGCAAACTGGCATCCGTCATCTGTTCGGTGTGCCAGGTGATTACAATCTGCAATTTCTCGACAGCGTTATCGCTCATCCTGAGATTGCCTGGGTCGGTTGCGCCAATGAACTCAATGCCGCCTACGCGGCGGATGGCTACGGTCGTTGCAACGGTGCTGCTGCACTGCTCACCACGTTTGGCGTGGGTGAACTGAGTGCGATTAATGGGATTGCGGGCAGCTATGCCGAATATGTCCCGGTGATTCATATTGTTGGCGCCCCAGCCAGTCGTGCGCAGCAGCAAGGTGACTGTGTACATCATTCACTGGGGGACGGCGACTTCCATCATTTCCTGCGCATGGCACAAGAGGTAAGTACCGCCAGCGCGGTGCTGACTGCGGATAATGCGGTTGAAGAAATTGACCGTGTGATATCGGAAGCGCTTAACCATCACCGGCCCGGCTATCTGCTGCTGGCGGTGGATGTCGCGGCGACGGAGATTACGGTGCCTGATGCTCAGCCCGTTGCGCCTGTCCATCAGGAGACCGCCGTTGCGACAGCTTTTGCTGCTGCCGCTGAACGCTTACTGGCTCCTGCACAGCGCGTGGCGTTACTGGCCGATTTCCTCGCTTCGCGTTGGCAATTGCAATCGCCGCTGTTTGCACTCCGCCAACTCCGCGCCATTCCCGCCGCCACATTACTGATGGGCAAAGGCGTGCTCGATGAACAGCAGCCCGGCTATGTGGGTACCTATGCTGCCGAAGGCAGCAGCGATGCGGTGCGCCGGGCCATTGAAGAGACGGATGTCACGCTGTGCGTCGGCGTGCGGTTTACCGATACCCTGACCGCCGGTTTCACCCAGCAGTTACCCGCTGAGCGCGTTATCGACCTGCAACCGTTTCACGCCACGGTGGGCGGAGAATGCTTTGCGCCGCTTAGCATGGCCCAAGCCCTCGCCGCATTATTGCCCGTTTATCAACGCCACTGCATACATTGGGCACTGGCCGACACTGCGTCTTGCGAAGAAATTGAGCAAAACGATGATGCGGTAATCAGTCAGCGCGCATTCTGGCAGGCGATGCAGCGCTTCCTGCTGCCGGGTGATATCATCCTGGCCGATCAGGGCACGGCCGCCTTTGGTGCCGCCGCGCTGCGTTTACCACCGGGAGCACAACTGCTGGTGCAACCGCTATGGGGATCGATTGGCTATACTTTACCGGCGACCTTTGGTGCACAAACGGCACAACCCGACCGGCGCGTCATTCTGATTATCGGTGACGGTTCAGCGCAACTGACGATCCAGGAGCTGGGTTCCATGCAGCGTGACGGGCAACAGCCGATTATTTTCCTGATCAATAACGACGGTTACACGGTTGAGCGGGCGATTCACGGCGCTGAACAGCGTTACAACGACATCGCACAATGGAACTGGACTGCGCTGCCACATGCGATGAGCGTAGAGTGTGCGGCACAAAGCTGGCGAGTGAGCGAAACGGTGCAGTTAACGGCGGTAATGGAGCAATTAATGCGTCAGCGTCGCCTGACGCTGGTGGAAGTGGTGATGGAAAAACAAGATCTGCCGCCGCTGTTGCGTAAAGTCACTGCAGCTCTGCACCAGCGTAACGGCGGCTAGCCACTATCCGGCTTAGGCTTTGTCGTTTTAGACCAGGCGGTGCCTGAAATCCTCACGTACACTCGTTACGCTTCGGTTTCTCCGCATCGTCCGTTTTCTGTGAGGCTGCGTCGATAACGCCTGACGTGATAAGCCCGCAGTTTCGGAAAGTTGCCTCTATACAGTGAAGCCGCTGATTGTCAGGCTGTGGCACGCACCCGAAGTGTTTACGCCCATCGTGCTGGTGGGCGTTATTGTTTTATTGGCAGGCTCTTATATAGTGTCCTGCAATTGTTTATGACCCAAGCGGAGCAGCAGAAGAATGACAAAATACGCCCTGGTCGGCGATGTGGGCGGTACCAACGCCCGTCTCGCCCTGTGTGAGGTGGAAACCGGTGCCATCTCCCAGGCCAAAACATTCTCAACATCAGACTACGACAATCTCGAAGCGGTGATTCGTGCTTATCTCGACGAACAAAAGCTGGACATTAAGCATGCCTGTATCGCAATTGCCTGTCCTATCACCGGTGATTGGGTGGAGATGACCAATCACGATTGGGCATTCTCAACGCGCGAGATGAAAGAACACCTGGCATTCGACAGCCTGGAAATCATCAATGATTTCACCGCCGTGTCGATGGCCATCCCGATGCTGACCGACGATCAAGTGATTCAGTTTGGCGGCAAAGCGCCGGTAGAAGGCAAGCCGATTGCCATTTACGGTGCCGGCACCGGATTAGGCGTGAGCCATCTGGTGCACGTGGATAAGCGCTGGATCAGCCTGCCGGGTGAGGGCGGTCACGTTGACTTCGCCCCGAACAGCGAAGAAGAGGGTGAAATTCTCGAAGTGCTGCGTGCGGAACTGGGTCACGTGTCTGCGGAGCGCGTGCTGTCAGGATCCGGTCTGGTGAATCTCTATCGCGCCATCGTCAAATCTGACAGCCGTGAGCCTGAAAACCTCAAGCCGAAAGATGTCACCGAGCGTGCATTAAAAGATAGCTGCATTGATTGTCGTCGGGCGCTGTCGCTGTTTTGCGTGATCATGGGGCGTTTCGGTGGCAACCTGGCACTCAATCTCGGCACCTTTGGTGGCGTGTACATTGCGGGGGGAATTGTGCCGCGCTTCCTCGACTTCTTCAAAGCCTCCGGCTTCCGCGCCGCGTTTGAAGACAAAGGCCGCTTCCGTGATTATCTGGTCGATATCCCGGTGTATATGATCACCCACGATCAGCCAGGCCTGCTGGGCGCGGGTGCACATTTGCGCCAAACGCTGGGTCGCGTGCTGTAATCTGTTCCGGCGAGCAGCGTCCTGCTGCTCGCTTTACAACCTCATCAACTGGCGAAACGCCTTTACCTTGCTGCGGCTCACCGGCACTTGCGCATCCAAATCGCGTAACTTCACCAGATAGGTATTGTTAAACCACGGCTCAATCTCACGAATTTTACTGAGATTGACGCAGTACGATCGATGACAGCGGAAAAAGAGCGGTTCCGGCAGGCGACTGCAAAATTCACTGATCGCCATCGACATCACATACGCTTCGCGGCGGGTATAAACAAACGTCAGTTTTTCGTGCGCTTCAACATAATAAATATCGTTGATATCTGTCACGATAATGCGCTCATCTTTCACCAGATTAACGGTTTGCGGCGCGCTTTGCTGAGTGGATGGCTGTGCGAGGTGCTGCTGTGCACTGGCCTCCAGCTTGTTCAGCATGGTGATAATACGCGACTCATGATAGGGCTTAAGGATGTAGTCAAACGCATCCAGCTCAAACGCATCCACCGCATGCTCTTTCCATGCGGTGATAAACACTATCAACGGCTTATGCGCAAACTGGTTAATGTTTTGGGCCAGCAGCATGCCATCCAGCGAAGGAATGTTGATGTCGAGGAAAATGACATCGACGCGATGGTTTTGCAGATACTTCAGCACTTCCAGCCCATCATCAAAACAGGCTTCGATAGTGATCTGACTGTGCTGCTGGATCATCCAGCTCAACTCTTGCTGAGCAAGAAACTCGTCTTCGACGATAATGGCTTTCACGCGCTGGGTTCCGTGATATGGCTCAACGGTGCAGCCAGACGCTGACCGTTTTTGCTCAGAGTGAAGGCGATTTCCGTTCCCGGATGATGACGCGTGATGCTCAGACCCCGGCCAGAAAGCAGCTTCACCCGATGATGCACATTAAGCAGCCCGATTTTGTTACCCGGCATCTCATCGCGTGCCACCCGGCCAATCACCTCTTCACTGATACCCGCGCCCGTATCGCGCACCGCGACGCGAACACTCTCCCCGAGATCTTTCACACTCAACGTCACCACGCCTTTGCCACGGCAGGGTTGAATCCCGTGCACAATGGCATTCTCTACCAGAGGCTGAATCAGCAAACTCGGTAGTGTGAAGTGCAGATCTTCATCAATGTCATAAATCATCGACAGCTTGTCGCCAAAACGCGCCTGTTCAATCGCGATGTAATCCTTCACCTGCCACAGCTCTTTTTTAATGTCGATCAGCTCGTCATCGTTCAGCTCAAGGTTGTAACGCAAATAGCGCGACAGATTGATCACCAACTGACGTGCCGTATCTGGATTGAGACGAATGGAAGAGGAGATAGCATTCAGCGCATTAAACAGGAAGTGCGGGTTAATTTTACTCTGCAAAGCACGCAATTCCGCTTTATTTGCCATCTCACGTAACTGCTCCGCGCGCGATACCTCCAGCTGGGTGGAGATAATTTGCGACAAACCAATGGCCATCTCTTTTAGCGATCCGGTAATGCGATGCGCTCGACGATAATAGATTTTTAACGTGCCTGTGACTTCCCCTTTTTCCCAAAGGGGAATAACCAGCATCGAGTGAATATCTTTGGTGCGATGCGCCTCATCATTATTCTTGATGATGATTTTGCCGCTCGCAATCGACTGCGCCGTGGTAGGGCTGATGCCATCATCCCCGTTGTGATAGTTATGCTCACCGTAACCGACGTAGGCAAGAATCTGTTGGGTATTGGTGATGGCCACGGCATCGGCATGAATATCGCTGCGAATGATATCGCACACCTGACGCAGCGATTGGCTATTCACCTGACGAAACAGCGGCAACGTTTTATTGGCTATCTCCAGTGCCAGCTTGGCCTGGCGCGCCGCGATCGCCTCCTTTTCTCCTTCCACGCTCTGCACTAACAGCACAATCAAGCCAATGCTTGATGCACCGAGAATCATCGGTAAGGCGATCTCAGAAACAATCGAAAAGCCCAGCGCCATCGGTCGAGCCCACAGCACAATCAGCAACATGGTGAGGGTTTCGCACAGCATGCCGCCAAGAATACCGGCGCGCCAGCGCTGCTCTTTGCTCACGCGACGATTGATAAACCCAGAAGCGACACCGGCAACGATGCTGGTAATCAGGCAAGGCACGGCCGTGACGCCATCCATATCGATCAGATAACGATGGATGCCCGCGATCACCCCGGTAGCGATACCAACCCACGGGCCAAACAGAATGCCGCCGGACATCACCGCAATCACACGCACGTTCAGCAGCGAACCATCGACGTTAATGCCCGACCAGGTACTGAACAGCGCAAACAGCGAGAAAATCGCCGTCACCACCACTTTCTCTTTGATCGAATGCTCATCTTTTTGCAGCAGCTGACGGAATACCCGCGTGCGGGTAAGGAAGAACAGACAAATCAGCATCAGCGCAGCGCGGTCAAATACCGCCAGCAGCATGTCGAAGTGGGAAGGCAAGGGCATCTCTCGGAGTGAACCAGGGTGAGGTTATGATAAAAAATGTGATCAAGATCTGCCAGCGCCGCGGCACCTGCAAAACACTTCTCATGGTTTAGATCAATTTTCCTGCCAAATTCTCACTGGTGTTTTAAAACAGCAACGCATTCAGCTCAAGGCCAGAACGGGCCAGCCCGAAGAGCAAAGCGTCTGGGCCATGGATGGCCCAGCCGATCTGCAGGGATGCGTGTTGTCTTTGCGATCGGGCTGGCCCGTTCTGGCCCTGGCACCCAACCAACAGCGACTATCAACTCAACTCCCAACTCCCAACTCCCAACTCCCAACTCTCAACTCCCAACTCCCAACTCCTAAAATCCCCCACACTCCCCAAAAAGAGGAAAACTTGAGTAACAAAAAGAGGATTAGTTATCCCCACGCAGAACGCTGGTTGTAAATCACGCGGTTTGCTATGTTGCCATGAGTTATTTCGCGGAGCGCAGCAATGCAACTTCTTACCCCTCGCTTGTCCCTGACACGCTTACAACCCGAAGACTGGCAAATCTTCAAAGCCGTACACGAAGATCCCGGCACCATGACCTGGGTCAGTGAAATTCCTGACGAAAACGACATACGCCAGCGCTTCACCGAACGCCTCGCGCCCTGGCAAGTCACCAGCTTCCACATGCTGTGCCTGGTGGCACGCCTGCGCGAAACCAATGAACCTATCGGCCTGTTTGGATGCAGTGCCGAATGGCAGCCTTATCGGCAAGCTGAGGTCGGCTACATGCTCTGCCATCGCTTCACCGGAAACGGCTATGGCAGTGAAGCGCTCAAGGCACTGTGCGAATTCTTGCTACAAGCAGAATTTCATAAACTCAAAGCGCTGGTCATAGAGGGGAATTGGCCGTCCCGACGCATTCTGGAAAAGAATGGTTTCACACTTGAGGGCACCCTTCGGGATAATTATCTGCTAAACGACCAATGGGTAAACGATTGGGTGCTGGGTCGCCTGAATCCGCAACATTAAAAAAATATTCTGTTGCTCTCGACAATTCTGTTATCAGCGCGTTATGTTCTTACCTTGGTCACCGCAGTGACCAGCGTCGCTCGGACGGTCCGGGCGCCTACGTAAACCAGAGGACATCATGGCTGATAACAGCACACCCCGTCGTTTCTCGCGTATTGAACGCCTTCCCCCGTATGTATTCAACATCACCGCTGAATTGAAGATGGCTGCGCGTCGGCGCGGCGAAGACATCATCGATTTCTCAATGGGGAATCCGGATGGACCCACGCCGCCACACATCGTGGAAAAACTCTGTCAGGTAGCGCAACGCGAGGACACGCACGGTTACTCCACCTCGAAAGGCATTCCTCGCCTGCGTCGCGCCATCTCGCGTTGGTACGCAGATCGCTATCAGGTGGAGATCGATCCCGAATCAGAAGCCATCGTCACCATCGGTTCCAAAGAAGGGTTGGCGCACCTGATGCTGGCGACGCTCGATCATGGCGACACTGTCCTGGTGCCCAATCCTAGCTACCCGATTCACATCTACGGCGCGGTGATCGCCGGTGCGCAAGTGCGTTCCGTACCCTTGGTGGCAGGCGTTGACTTCTTCAACGAGCTTGAACGCGCCATTCGCGAAAGTTATCCGAAACCGAAGATGATGATCCTCGGCTTCCCTTCGAATCCCACTTCACAGTGCGTCGAACTCGACTTCTTCGAACGTGTAATTGCGCTGGCGAAACAGTACAACGTGCTGGTCATCCACGATCTGGCTTACGCCGACATCACCTATGATGGCTGGAAAGCGCCGTCGATTATGCAGGTGCCGGGAGCGCGCGACGTAGCGGTGGAGTTCTTTACGCTGTCGAAAAGCTACAATATGGCAGGCTGGCGTATCGGCTTTATGGTGGGTAACAAAGAATTGGTATCCGCGCTGGCGCGTATCAAAAGCTACCACGATTACGGCACCTTCACCCCGCTGCAGGTCGCGGCGATTGCCGCACTCGAAGGCGATCAGCAATGCGTGCGTGATATCGCCGAGCAGTATAAACGCCGTCGCGATGTGCTGGTGAAAGGGCTGCATGAAGCGGGCTGGATGGTCGATCTGCCAAAAGCCTCAATGTACGTCTGGGCGAAAATCCCCGATCACTACGCGCATCTCGGTTCGCTGGAGTTTGCCAAACTGCTGCTGCAGGAAGCCAAAGTGTGCGTCTCACCGGGCATCGGCTTTGGTGACTACGGTGACACCCATGTGCGATTTGCCCTGATTGAAAATAGCGATCGTATTCGTCAGGCGGTACGTGGCATCAAAGCCATGTTCCGTGCGGATGGTATATTGCCGGGAACGGTAAAAGCGCTGGAAGAAGAAGAGTAAAACTAAGAAGGGCGACTTTGGTCGCCCCGCCTGGCAGGATTTATTTGAGCATCAGCACGAAAGTGCCTACCCAGATTAACAGGAAGAAAGAAACTCCCATCAAAGCATATCTCACAAAACGACTCCTCTGAGCGGTTACCATGCTGGTGATCCCAATCCAGCGTAACCCGAACAGAATAAGAGAAAGGTGAAGTTCATAACCGCTGCACGCTTTCTTCTCAGGTGGTTCCAAGCGAACTCAGAACAGGATCGAGCGCTAATTTACGCGCAATCGATCCGAAAATAAATAGGCCAGTTCTGAGAGATTGCTCACATTTTCATCGGGCGTCAATTTCCGGTATCGCGGACATGCCCACACGCAGTTGTGCCAAATCGGGTTGGTTGGCATCCAGCACAATTTTCACCGGTAAACGCTGCACCACCTTGGTGTAATTACCGGTGGCATTGTCCGGTGAAATGGCGGAGAAGGTCGCGCCCGTTGCCGGTGCAATGCTGTCAACATGACCGGTAAAGGTCTTGCCAGGCAGCGCATCGACTCTCACCACCGCTCTCTGTCCCGGCTGCACATCGGCCAGCTGAGTTTCGAGATAGTTGGCGGTGATATAGGTTTGCTGCAAGGGCACCACCGCCAGCAAACGCGTTCCGGCGCTAACGTAAGCGCCCAATCGCACCGAACGCTGGCCCACCATACCGTCTACCGGTGCCACAATCCGCGTATAAGAGAGATTCAACTTCGCCTGATCCACGCTGGCCTGCGCTGCTGTCACATCGGCCTCTGCCTGACGCACGGCCGCTTGTAACACACCAACCTGTTTCATCGATGCAGCCAGTGCAGCTTCACTCTGGCGCACAGCAGCAGACGCTGAACGTTGGGTTGAACTGGCTTTCTGCTGCTCATCTGCGGCAATGGTGCCGCTTTTATACAGCTGGTTATAACGCGCCGCACTCTGTCCCGCGTATTGCGCAGACGCCTGGCTCGCCGCCAGGGTCGCTTTGGCTTCATCAATGGTTGATTGCTGCTGCTCCAGTTGAGCCTGGCTGCTCAGGCGTTTGGCATCGCTGACCTGCAAATTCGCCTGCGCCGTTTCCAGCGCCACGCGGTAATCGCGATCGTCAAGCGTGGCTAGCAGTTCGCCCGCTTTTACTCGCTGGTTATCCTGCACATTCACACTGGCGATATAGCCGGACACCTTCGGCGCCACCAGGGTGTAATCCGCATTTACATAGGCATCATCAGTGCGATGATCGTTGCCGGTCATTGATGACCAGACAAAAAAGGCCATGGCCAGCAACACGATTAATAGGGCACTCAACAGCACCGTTCTTTTCAAGGCAAAAGCTTGCATATCAGTTATCTCGACGTCGTCGTAACAGGTTGAATCAGGGTTTGTGGCGGCCAGACACGTTTTGGCAACCAGGCAGTCAGTAGTAAAAGCAGGGCGGCGAAACCAATCAGCATTTGGTAGCAGTCACTCAGGCTGAGCACCATCGCCTGATGCTTCAGCAGTGTCGCGAAACCGCTCAGGTTCTCTGCGCTACTGGCGCTGCCATCCGGTAATAAAGGAAAGCTGCTGCTGGATTGGGCGCTGCTGGGCGCGGTCATCAGCCAGGGGCGACTGGCGGCATTGCCCACCAGCACGCTGGAGTGAAACTGTTCCCGGTGGCTGATAAACCATTCCACCAGGGTGCTGGCGGCAATGCTGGAGAAACCGCGCACCGTATTGAACATCGCGGAGGCAAATGGGCCTTCCGGTGGCGCAACCACGCTGGTGGCGCTCATCAACACCGGCAGAATCACCATCGGTTGACCGAAAGCCTGCAAAATTTGGATGACCCAGAAATTCTGTCGCGCCCAGTCACTGGTAATGTTCATGCCCATCAGGCAGGAGATCACTAGCAGCGTCACACCAGCAGTCAGCATCCAGCGGCAATCAATCCAGCGGATATTGAGCAGTGCTGCCACCAGTGGGGCGATCAGTAATTGCGGCAAGCCGATGGTTAACGCCAGCGGCGCGAATTGCAGTGTGCGAAAACCTTCCACCTGGCCAAGATAGGCGGAGGGCAGCGCGGATCCGGAAAGCGACAGAATCAACACGCCCGCCAGCGCCAGCAAACCGTGTGCGAGATTGTGACGGCGCAGCATCTGCAATTTGAACAGCGGCAACGGGTGAAACCATTCATTAATAAAGAACACAGTCAGCAATGCCAGCGCGCTCAATAATAGCGCCGCAAACAGCGGTGAACTGAGCCAGTCAAGGCGTTCCCCTTGCGTCAGCGCCAGAATCAGCAGCGCCATGCCTGAGCAACCGGTCAGCATGCCGAACAGGTCTATCTGCTTAAAACGCTCGAAGCGCAGCGGGTCTTGCGGTAAGCCCCAGCCAATCAACAGCATGGCGATCAGCATTGACGGGATAACTTGCCAAAACACGAACATCCAGCTCACTTCATCGGTCCAGAAAGCGGCGAGCGTGGCGGCGAGATTGGGACCAAAGGTGGCGGTTAGCGCGTAGGCACCAAGGCCATAAAGCTTGATTGGCGGCGGCAGAAAACGCAGTGCCACGGTCATCAGTAACGGTGGCAATGCACCGCCAAACAGACCCTGAATCACGCGCAGCGCAATAAACAGCGTGGCGTTCGGCATTAAAGGCAGCAGCAAACCGCACAGCATAAAGCCAGCGGAAACCGCCAGAGCAAAACGACGCAGGGAAAAGGTCACGGCAAACCACGGCGCGATCATCATCGCGGCCACTTCTGCCGCCTGATAAGCGGAAATGATCCAGCTGCCTTGATCGTAGCTAATGCCGATGGCGGCACGGATATCCGCCAACGCAATATCCGTCACGCGGTCATTTAATCCGGAGGTGAGCGCAGCAATCAGCACGCCAACCAATCCCAGCGCCAGGCGCAAGGTAAACGGATGGGGAGCCGGAGCCGCAACAGGCTGGGCGTTCATAACAGGTGTCTCGTTTTATTATTGATGCAGTGTATTGCGATGTGATACATGTCTCATCTTACATCTCGGTAGGATGTATTGCAATGTGATACAGGGTGTAAAAGTGCGGTCATTCGCGCTAAAGTAGGGCAGGCCAAAAAGGAACGCACAATGGTTGAACTTCCCTCAAGCCGTGAGGATGAAAAAGCGGGTGGCATTCAGGTCATCGCGCGTGCGGCAAAAATTCTGAATGCGCTGGGTGAACATCCGGGCGGCATGAGTCTGGGCGAAATTGCGCAGGTGGTTGATCTGCCACGTTCAACGGTGCAGCGTATTATCGCTGCGCTGGATAGCGCGCAACTGGTGCGCAGCAGCGGGGCGGGCGGGCTTCGTCTGGGACCGGCACTGCTCAAGCTGATCTCCAGCGTGCACAGTGATGTGGTCGAAATCGTCCGTCCGTTTCTGGAACAACTCTCAGCCGACATCAACGAAACCGTTTCGCTGGCACGCGCCAGTGGCACGCAGTTAGCGATTGTTCACTATGTGGTGGCATCCCGGGAATTGCGCGTGGTGCCACGCATCGGTTTGAATCTCCCGCTCTACAGCACTTCAGGCGGTCGTGCACTGCTGGCACTGGAAAGTGATGAAGATGTGCGCGTGATGGTCGGCGAAGCCTATAAAGAGTTGACCGAAATGACGGTGAAAACTTTGCCACAACTGCTGGAGCTGATTGCTGAGGTGCGTAACAGCGGTCTGGCCATTGATCGTGGCGAAACACTGGAAGGAATTTCCACCATGGCGGTGGCGATTGACACGCTATTCGGTCGCTTCTCCATTTCGCTGCTGGTGCCGACGGCGCGTTTTCATAAACAGGAAGCGCGTTATCGTGATGAAATCATGAAATGCAAAGAGGCGCTGATTCGCGAAATTGGCAAAATGACCGCTGTGGAAGGATAACCAACTGATGAAAACCTTGCTGATGGCCATTGATAATTCACCGGTGGCAGAAAAAGTCATCGCGTTAACCATTGAACAGGCGCTGGCGCAACAGGCTCAGGTCACGGTGTTGTGCTGTGTTGATCCCGCTTATTCATCCTGCAATCAGCCGATCGAAATCGATGCGGGCGAAGATCCAGATGATTTCGTCGCGGCAAAAGATGAACAAAATACCGCTGAAATGGTGGTGCGTCACGCGCTGGCCCCGCTACTGCGTGCCGGTGTGGCTGCCAAAGGTTTGATTCTGGCCGGTGAAGCCGCGGAAACCATTGTGGCGCAGTCCAATGCACTGAAGGCCAGCATGATCATCATCGGTCGCCGTCATCTTTCTCCTTTTAATCGCTTACTTAAAGGTTCGGTGAGTGCGGCTGTGATTGAGCGCGCCAACTGCCCGGTTCTGATTGACGTTCGCAAGGATTAATCACGCTCCATGTTTTCCCTCTTACCTATCACGCTGGCGGCGTTTGCGCTGCTGGCGGTGATTATCATCGTTCTGATCCGCACCACGGCACTCCGCTTATGGCAGGGGTTAGTGCTGTTTTTACTGCCGTTAATCCTGGCGAATATGCTGTGGTTTAGCTGGTTACATCCACGTCAGGAGCGACAGGCGCTGGAAAGCGAGGTGGCAAATCAGTTAAGCCTCGCACCCGGCTATCGTCAGCTCAAAACACAGGAGCCGGCGCTGTGGCAAATGCTTAATCGCGAGTTACTGCACAAGCGTATGGAAGGCGTGCCTGCTGACCAGGCGCTGGGCGAGTTACGTGGATGGCTGATGGATCTGGTTAATCAGCGTATGGCGCGTGCAGATGACGAGACGCTGCTCAATTATTTGCGTGTGTCAGTGCAGGAGATGCAGGCACTGCAGCAACCGGAGCCACAACGCTGCTTCCGCTTCCTTTACCCGCAAGTAAATGGCGGCATCAATTTGCAACAAGCGCTGTCACCGACGTTGTACCAGCGTGATGCCCTGGCGTTAGATATGCTCCTGAAAAACAGCACAGGCGAAGAGCGACCGATCGATCAGCAGGGCGCACAACGTGATTTGCAGAGCGTCGTGGAGAAACTTTACGGCAAGTGGGGTGATAAACTTCAGCAACTCAACATGCCTGCTGATACTGCCGTTGATCGCAGCGCCATGTGTGCCATGTCGATTGATCTTTACAGCGGCATTCTCGCATTGCCTGCCAAACAGTCCGCCAACCTTTTGCGTAAGATGGTCAGCCTTACCGGTTAGGTTACGCGTAAAAAAAAGCCCGCTCAGCGCGTAATGCCGATCAGTTAAGACAAAAATGATCGGTTGAACGATCCGGCAGTTCTGCAAGAATCCGTAATCTCTCAGGGATTACGGATTTTTTTATGCTTCTCAGTCAGGCTCTCGATATCGTTCA